>JAGHVK010000035.1 GCA_018064345.1 Candidatus Cacconaster merdequi | reverse complement strand
GTTTTTATATGATTTATTATTACATTTGCGAAAACTTTCAACGATGAAAACAAGAGTAATAGAAATCTGCAAACAAAGAGGAATGTCTCTCAGCGAGCTGTCTTCCCAAATAGGGATCAAGCAGTCGAATCTTTCACAATCCCTCAAAGGTAATCCTACTATCGGCACATTGGAGGCTATTGCAAAGTGTCTTCACGTCAAGGTGTCTGACCTTTTCGAAGAAACTGACAACGGAATCAAGGGCTATCTGGAAGTAGGCAATGAAATCCGGAAAATCAATGGAGCCAAGGACCTGTTACCGATAATTGGCACATTCGGTATCCAAACCTATTTGAGCCCGAAAGTCTGTAAGAAGGACCTCAAGGCCTATATCAAGAAAACGCCTTCAGGGAATAATGACTCTTTTGCCGGCATACTTGATGGCATAATACTGTTTAACATCTTTCGCACAAAAGAGTACTGCGAAGAAAATATAGAGAATTACATTTTCTATCTGACTTTGCATAAAGCAGGCTCCAGCCCGCAAAGCCTTGAGTTTGACTGCATGGAGTATTCCAACGGTGAAGGGAAAATCGACTATGAAATGCTATTGTCCATGATGTGGGCAGAAATCGTCGGATTCATCGACCCGAACAGCGACTGTTCAGAGTACCTCGATTAAGGAGGTTTTACGCATTTATTTGTGCAAGTTCTTCTTCTGTTGCATTCCTGGAGGAAGTCACGGAGCAGCTGATGTCATACTTGATGATCTGACCACCTTTGAAGCAGATGAATCCGTCTTCTTCGGTACCAATTATAACACCGGCATCAAAAATGGAAATGGAACCATGCTCTGTGGCATCCTCGCCAATCGTGATATACTCCGTTTCGGTTATAATGACAAACATCTCCTTGCACAGAGCAATGCCCATATAACTCTTCTTTTCAAAACGTGATAACCCGCTTTTGTTCTTGCCAGTCAGGTATCCTGTCTTTGCCGTTTTCCTGCCTTCTATTTTCATACTTACGCGAGGAATGTATATGACTGTCCTTGGAGAGTTGGAGCTTGTCACTCCAATGGAGCTGAAAGTAATTTTTGCTGATTCTATTGCCATAATAATCAATTTTTAGAAAAAGGTTCCCTTTTTGTTTCTCTTCTGCAAACATAATCTGCTGATATGCCAATTATCGGCAGGATATAAAAATGCAAGGAATCCGGCGCTCAAATTTTTCGCTTTGACGATATTTGTCACAATGTGACTTTATCTTTGCCTGAGAGAAAAAGAAGAGACAATATGGGAACAAAAGCTCAGCTTTATATCGAAAGGCATCGGATCGGTTCTGACGGGCACGGTGTCAGGACGCTTGTAACCTTCACAGGCTGCCCGCTTGACTGCAAGTATTGCTTGAACGAGAATCTTAAAAGGGAAACTTCTGACGGCAGATGGTACACCCCAAGGGAACTTCTTGATGAGCTTTCAATAGACAATTACTACATACTGGCATCAGGCGGGGGCATTACCTTCGGCGGCGGAGAACCTCTTCTGAGAGGAGAGTTCATTCGAGAATTCTGTGAACTCTGCAACAAAGAAAAAGGTTGGAGCATAAACATTGAGACCTGTCTGAATGTTCCTTTGTATGATATTGAGCAGGTGGCTCCATTCGTTGATACCTTTATCGTCGACATCAAGGATCTGAATCCGGACATTTACTCCAGATATACACAAGGGAGCGTCAATATCGTGTATGCCAATCTTGATTATCTCAAGGATGTAGCGATGAAAGACCATGGCTGCTCGGTGATTGTAAGGATTCCGACTATTCCCGGATTCAATACCAAGGAAGATATCGATAAGTCCGTCGAAATAATGAATGACCGCTATGAAGGTCGTTTCTCTCTCGATTTCTTCGAATACTATACCGACAAGAAAGATGTTCCGGAAGCGGACGGTAAAAAGATCTGCAGAATACTTAAGACCATCAGGCGAGGCCTGATCGAAGAAAATGGTTTATCCATTGTTCAACCAAGATGCACTCATAAAGGCAACTGTACTGGAACTTGCCCTGCCTGCGAATCCGAACTTACCGCAATCAACCAGGCACTCGGCGATGATGGTGACTACTATGTCGCCTCCCGAAAAGTAGAGAAATATGGTGGCGACCTGCTTTTTGGAGCATTGAATCCTAGATATCACATAACAATGGGTCTTCCTCAAGTTTTAGGTAATATGAATATTGTAGAGCCAACATATCCAGAGGAATAATAGTATGAGCATCGTATCTTTAGCCAACAGTTTCATCAACTCTCAGGAATGGATATTTGCAAAGACAATGGCAGATATCCCACACTGGTATTGTCTCAAACAGAACTGTGAAAATCTCGGGGACTGGGATTGGTTCGTAAGGTTCATGGATGAGTTCGGAGTCATAGGCGAGTTCTGCGGCAGGCAATACAAATACCTGTACTGGGGAGATTACCGGTACTGGATGATGGATCCTACCCCGGAACAATGTGACCTGATAAACAGATGTCTCATTTCCGATGAAGATAAACGTCCGGAAAACTATCCATCCTGCATCAAAACCGGGTTGGATCTTTGATGTAATTGACGATATGTGTCAAAGTCCTAATTTATCTTTGTTAAGAAATTCGCTGGGTAATCGAGAGTCCCGGTTCACATAATTGCCATATGCCGTACAGTTGGAACCCGGAAACTTCGCTGCGGCAGGCCAGAGGAACCAGAGACGCCTTCCCGTATTCCGGGTACAGGAAGGGGAAAATCCCAGAGTTTGAATACAGAAACATCAGAATAGAGCTATGCGAAACAAGATAAAGAAATATATAAGTAATTATTTGTTTCAGAACCATTCCCAGCATAAGGCAAAGGAATTATCCAGCCGAAGGTTTCGTCATGTATCTAAACGGATGGTTAATGATGGATGTGAAGTTCTTCCACTAAAAGCAAGAGAAGTAACATCCAAAGAAGGTGTCTGGATAAAAGAATATCGGATTAATTGACAGTTTTCCAAGTTAATCATTTTCATTTTTGAACAATGTCTGTTGGGGTGGTGGCTTAAGCAAGAAGTCCCACCCCATTTTATATTTTGATATATGTAATACGTTATTCAAAATAATGATTATATTTGCCTCCTGCAAGTAAGATAAATATGGAGAAGATTAAGAGCAAGCACGGTGGTGCCCGCAAAGGTGCTGGCCGTCCTAAGGGAGACAGCAGGATATATTCATTCCGATGTCCCAGCGCATTGGCCGAAAAAATAGATTCTCTTGAAAACAAGACCGACTTCATAAAGCAGGCCCTTTCGAATGCATTCGATAAGGCAGATGATGGAATCAGGTCTCTCGGCCAGGTTGCACATGCAACCAACATCGCTCCTATGCGTCTTCCATTCTATGAGCAGAGGGTTGTGGCTGGATTTCCGATACCGCTTGACAATGACGAACGGTCCCAGGGCATCGAGGTGCTCAGTCTGTTGTGTCCTCATCCTGAGTCCTCATACCTCATTCGGGTGAAGGGTGACTCTATGATCGATGCCGGAATCGAGAGCGGAGACATAGTCATCGTGGATAAGAGCAACCGCAATCCCTCCCCTAAGGAAATCGCTGTCTGCGAGCTCAATGGAGAATACACACTGAAACACTTCGAGGAGAAGAACGGGCAGGGATGGCTGATACCGGCCAATCCTGCTTATCCTAAATTCCGTATCAACGATGGTGATGATTTCAGTATCTGGGGAACGGTGACTTACATCATTCACAAAGCAAGAGATTAATATCAAATAATATGGCATATATTCATCAGGTGAAATACTATGAGTGTGACCGGATGGGAGTCACTCATCACTCAAACTACGTGCGGTTCATGGAAGAGGCACGCATTGACCTTCTCGACCGTTTGGGGTATGGATTCGAGAAAATGGAGGCAGAAGGAATAGTGTCTCCTGTCGTAAACCTTAGCTGCAACTACAGGAAGCCGACCACATTCAAAGATGATATCGAGATTGAAGTATCCGTATCCGAAGTCTCTGTTTTCAAGATCACCTTGTCATATACTATGAAAGTCCTTGGAGAGACTGTCTTCACGGGAAGCAGTGTCCATTGTTTTACTAAGGACGGGAAAGCCCTGAAGATTGGAGAACGCTTTCCGGACCTTCTTCCGTCAAAGGATTAACACCACTCTTCAGTATGTGGGCTGTGCTTGATGCTAACTCGTACTTCTGCAGTGTCGAGAAGGTTTTCCATCCGGGTCTGGCTGGAAAGCCCGCCGTCGTGCTCAGCTCCAATGACGGAATCATCGTGGCTCTCACCCCTGAAGCCAAAGCCCTGGGACTACATCGTGGGGATCCGCTTTTCAAGGTCAGAAGCATCGTGGAACGCAATCACGTGAATGTGTTCTCGACAAATATGATGCTCTACGCCGCGATGTCCAAGAGGGTTCAGAACATCATCCGCCAGTCGGTCGATTACTGTGAGAGTTATTCCATTGATGAGATATTTGCAGACCTTTCAGGATTTGACAGCCATTTCAATCTTGAAGAATACATGCGAGGCGTTGCCTTGAGAATAAAACTCTGGACCGACATACCGGTCAGTGTCGGAGTGGCACCTACGAAGACGCTGGCGAAGATGGGGAGCAAGTTCGCAAAGAACTTCCCGGGATACCGGTCCGTATGCATGATAGATTCAGATGCCAAGAGAAGAAAGGCTCTTGAACTTTTCGAGCTGGATGATGTATGGGGCGTCGGCAGACGGACTTACGAAAAGCTGCTGTCACTTGGGGTTCGGACTCCGCTGGAATTTGCAGACAAGCCTGGCGAATGGGTACACCGTCATTTCACTAAGCCTGGTGTTCAGACATGGAAGGAACTGAACGGATATCCTTGCGTGGATACGGCAGAGGTGCTCAAGCGGCAGAGCATAACGACTAGCCGCAGCTTTGGGCAGATGATAACAACAATCGAACAGGTGAAAGCCTCTGTAGCCTCATTCGCGGCCAGTTGTGCCAACAAGCTTCGGGCGCAGGCTTCCTCTGCTGGAACTGTTTCCGTCTTTCTTTGCAGCAACTTCTTTCGAGAGGATCTTCCACAGTATTTCAATATGGCATCCTATTCGTTTCCCGTTGCTACGGCAGACACGATCGAGATAACGAGAGCTGCTATGGCCATTGTCGATGAAATCTACAGACCGGGAATCAAGTACAAGAAATCCGGTGTTCTTCTTGGAGATATCGTCAACGGAGGTGTTCAGCAGAACCTCTTCGATCCTGTCCCGAACAGGAAGGACCGTCTTGAGCTTTCTAAGACTCTTGACAGCCTCAATCAAAAGTTCGGATTGAAAACAGTCAGGCTTGCTGTTGAAGGAGGCAAAACAGAAGAGTGGAAAGTCAAGAGCGAGCATCGTAGTCCAAACTATCTTACATCTCTCGATGACATTCTTACTGTCCAGATTTAATACTACCTTTGCTACATGATGATTTCCAGAGCATATCATGGCCTCGACTTCTGCATTGCCAAATCAGAAGGAAACAGGGTTTGTTATATCCTGCTCCCGGAAGGATTGCGTGAAGACGGGATGAAAGTCCTTGAGGAATGTGCAGCAAGGCATCAATGCAGCATTGTGTTGGTAACGGGGATGGACTGGAATAAAGTTCTCACTCCATGGCCTGCTCCTGGAATATTCAAAAAGGAAAAACCGTTTGGCGGTTACGCAAAGGACTTCCTCAAAGAACTTCTCAACGAGTACTTCCCAAGCATCGAGAGTTTTCTTAACGTCAAGACTCCCGAGAGATTTCTTGTCGGGGTTTCACTTTCCGGGTTATTTGCCGTTTGGAGCCTTTGGGCAACTGACTCTTTCAAGGCTGTCGCTTCAGTATCCGGCTCGCTCTGGTATGACGGTCTTATCTCTTGGGCTCAATCAACGGATATCGTTAATTCAAAAGCAAAGGTATTCCTTTCTCT
The DNA here is from genome assembly GCA_018064345.1 of Candidatus Cacconaster merdequi. GTDB lineage: Bacteria > Bacteroidota > Bacteroidia > Bacteroidales > UBA932 > Cacconaster > Cacconaster merdequi. The sequence continues at coordinate 19,636 of JAGHVK010000035.1, read as the reverse complement.
TGGAGACAAGGAGAAAAAATCCAAGGACATAAGGCTTGCAATGGTGGAAGACGCTACTGCCACTATGTCGGCTGTTCTGTCTCAGAAAGGATGCCCAGTTGAATTCAAGCTTGTTTCCGGAACACACTTCTCCCCTATTGTTCCCAGGTTAGCGATGGCACTTGAGTCAATCCTTTAATTGTACATAGGATTATATGTTTTGGCCGTCAAGAATATCTTGATGGCCTTTTTTCGCAAATACTTCGGGCCCCAGCTCTCCCCAGTGCAGTTTCTGGATGCCTAAGCCGGGAGCAGACAGAAACTAACTTGGGAAAGAGCGGTGCCTGTGCTCTCCTGAATGGCGACAGCCGGGCTGCCATCCTTGATGGCAGAGGACCTCAGGAGGCGGCTGGACGATTCAGGAGAGATGTCAAGGGAAGGTACTTCGGCGTTTGCGCCGACGTACAGGGGCCCATGACAAAGGCAGGGAGAAGCATTTGAGAAGCATCATCAGGAAACTTGCACAGTTAATAACTAATCAATTATTTTTGTTTTCATCTACACTTTTCTTTGATTATTAAAATAGTTTGCTTTTCTTTGCAGCCATAATCAAATGAAAGTGTAATGAGGAGCGTTTTATTTTACTGCAATCTGGTTTTTGCATGCTTGTTTCTTTCATCGTTCAACTGTTTTGCGCAGAGAACGTCCAATAATTCCGTCCACATCGGTTTATCCCAACAGATATCATGCTCGAAGACTCCTTCCGGGGGCTTGGATTTAAATGCCGGCATGTATCTCCTTCATTCCTATTGGAAGGCAGGGCTGTCTGCCACCAACTACGATGTAATAGCAGAAGGCGATTTAGTTGATGGTGAGAGATTCGACCATTCACACTTCATCGCTTATGGCGACTGGATGTATCGTGTTGTCGGCACATACAGCAGGAACCTGAATCTGTACATCGGAGGAGGCATCTTCATGGGGGCGAATGTCTACGAGCTTTTCAAGCAACTGCCTGAATATGCCACAAGGGAATTTCCAAAGAGTGAGTTCATCTATGGGCTCAAGCCTTCAGTCGAGCTTGAGATATTCTTCTGCAGGAAAGTCGCTTTCACCTTGGGTGCAAACTTCCCGATCACATTTTCATCATCGTTGCCAAAAGATACCGCCCACATTGTGGGCTCGCTCGGCATACGAGTCAGCATATAATCAGCACCAACATCTAAGAGTTTTTTCATAAAGGTTAAAAAGGTTAAGAAAAGTTGAAAATTGGTTAAACACAACCGGCTCCGTTGTGAAATGCAGCCGGTTTCAGAAAAGAATTCCTCAGAAATGAAACGATATATAACACTGATAACAATCCTTCTGTCCTGCTGTGCTTTTCAAGCCCGTGCACAGAAATATGCGGTCAGCACCAACATTATCGAGTGGGCTGATTTCCTCACCCCTAATGCTTCATTCCAATATGCTACCGGACAACACATCAGTCTGGAGGCGGCTGCACGTTACAACTGCTGGTCCTGGAGGACAGGAGGGACATTCGAGGAACGGCAGGTCAATGAGAAGAAAGCCAGACAGCAGGCATACTCACTGGGAGTCCGCTGGTGGCCATGGAACGTATATTCCGGATGGTGGATCGCTGCGAGGCTGCAATATCAGGAGTATGATTATGGCGGCCTGGCCACTTTCAAATGGGTACCGAACAACGAGGCGGGAGACGCCTTCGGCGCTGCTCTTCTCGCAGGATATTCACTTCAGATTCATAAGCACTGGGACATCGAATTCGGCCTTGGTTTCTGGGGCGGGTACAAGTTCTATTCGGCGTATGCCCTTCCCTACTGCGGGAAGCTCATCGACAAAGGAGGCAAGACCTTCCTCCTTCCTGATCAGGCGATGATCTCCCTCGTATATGTCTTCTAACGCCTGCCACTCCATGAGAAAGAGAATCACAATCAAGATATTTATTTGCCTTGCCTTGGGAGCATCTGTTGCTGCCTGCGGCCCGGGTAAAAGAATTGCATACCTCAGCCAGAACAATATCTCGGCTGATTTGTCACTTCCGTCCGACAGGGATATCTCTGCACCGGACACCATGAGTCTGGTACATAAGGACACTCTCATGGTGCATGACCTCGATGGAAGAGAAGTGATAATCATGAATGCCATCAAGGATGAAAACGGGGAGATGGTTGCACACGATGTAATCGATGCCGCCGTCGTCACGGCCCGGTTCCGCAACGTAGCGGAGAGGCACGGGAAGGTTGATCTCCAGTTCAACATCACCGTTCCTCCGTCAATGCAGGACAGCAAGTGGCAGCTGCGCTTCTATCCCGACTTGTTCGTCATGGAGGACAGCCTGCGGCTGGAGCCCGTCATCATAACAGGTGAAGACTATCGCAAGGCCCAGCTCAAGGGATATCAGCAGTACAACAAGTTCATTGCTTCCATCATTCAGGACTCGACACGGTTCATCAACATCCGCCAGCTGGAGATTTACCTGCAGAGGAACATTCCTCAGTTATGGGCTTTCAAGAGTGATTCTACCGAAGTATCCGATGAGTACTTCCACTCCATCTTCGGTGTCACCGAACAGGAGGCTATAGAGCACTATACAGACAAGTTCGCAAGGAGGATTAACAAATGGAGAAAATCCCGTGCTCCACAGATGTACAACAAATATGTTAAAGTCCCTATAGTCACGGAAGGCATCCGCCTGGACACCGTCATGCGTGCACAGAATGGCAATTTCATATACTGCTACACCCAGACTATCAATACGCGCCCGAAGCTCAAGACCGCCGATGTGGTCCTGAGCGGAGAGATTTTCGAGTCATCACAGAAGATATACACGGTGCCTCGCACTGAGCCTCTGCGTTTTTACATAAGCTCCCTCGCCGCGTTCGTCGACAATACCGAGAGGTATATGACAAAGGTCATCGAACGCCGCGTGGAAGCCAACACCGCATGTTACATTGATTTCAACCAGGGAAGCTCGGAAATGGATGAAAGCCTTGGAAACAACCTTTCCGAAATGGGAAGGATCAAGGACAATCTGAGGGACCTTGTCAGAAATGAGAAATTCGACCTGGATTCGATTACCATCACCGCATTCGCCTCCCCTGAGGGTACACACAGCTTCAATGAAAGGCTGTGCCAAAGAAGAGCTGAAAGTGCTTCAAGGTACTTCTCTTCCTTTATCCGTGAGGTAAGGGACTCTCTTCGCGCTGATGAAGGGTTCCATATCGACCTGTTGAGCGGTCGGGAAAAGACGTCCGAAAGGAAGCCATCACAGATTCGATTCATATCGCATTCCGGAGGAGAGAACTGGGCTATGCTCGAGACCCTTCTTCGGGATGACGAAGAGCTGAGCGAAGAGCAGAAGCTCTCCTGCCTGGATATCCTTTCGGGTATAGAGGATCATGACATGCGGGAATGGGAACTGAGCCGGACCGATTCTTATCGTCACCTCAGAGAATCATTGTATCCCCGCCTGAGGGTTGTGAAATTCGACTTCTTCCTTCACCGCAAGGGTATGGTGAAGGATACCGTGCACACCACTGTTCTCGATGAAAACTATATGGCAGGAGTCCAGGCCATCCGTGACCGCGATTATGAAACGGCCATCACTATCCTACGGCCATATAATGACTATAACGCTGCCGTGGCTTTTGTCGCAATGGACTACAACGCCTCGGCGATGGCCATTCTGGAAGGACTTCCTTCAACAGCTCAGATAGAATACCTGAAGGCCATCATCCACTCCCGTCGTGGAGAGATTCAGCAGGCAGTACAGTGTTTCCTGAATGCAGCCGGTATGGATCACTCATATTACAACAGAGGGAACCTCGACCCTGAGATCCGGGAACTGATACGCACATACAATCTGGACCGAAGGGATGAAGAAGAATTTGAATACAGTTACTAAGATGAAAATACAGCCGATGAAACGAATATTGATTGTCTGCGCCCTACTCGCATCAGCCATGTCCTGTACCGTCAAGGAGAGCAGGCTGGGATGTCCCTGCATCCTCAATCTGGATTACTCCAATATCCGCCAGGATGAGAGGGTGACCACCGGTGGATATCCGGACAGCCTTCTTGTCACAGTCCAGGGGTTATACAATGCATTCGTGCACACAGTGGATTACCCGCAGTATCATCAGATAAGCATCCCCCGCAGGAGGTCTCATCTCAACTGCTACTTCGGCATCACGGCCAGTCGTCTGTGTGGTGACAGAACACGTCTGGAGATTCCTCTCGGGGAGGACTCGGACCGTTTCTTCTCCTACCATCAGACTCTCGAGTTGGATGAGTTCACCGAAGAGTTGTACATCACGCCCGTTCTGCGCAACGAATGCACTACGGTTATACTCGCCTTTGATGAGGAGTCGTGGGACACGTCTTCATCAGAAACGAAAATGACCGTTTACGGAACCTCCTGTGGGCTTGACCTCAATACCGGATATGCCATCGAAGGGCCATTCATCCATGATATGGGCATATATGACGGACATTCCTACTGCTTCAACATGCCGCGTCAGGCAAAGCGCGACATCCGTATTGATGCCATCGAGGGAGAAGGCGACGTCCTGTTCTCCGTAGATTTAGCAGGAGAGCTCGATAGAGCCGGCTACAACTGGAGCGCAGAGAGCCTGCCGCCTGCTGTGTTCGTGAACATAAATGCACAGCACATCGTTGTTGACATCAAGATTATCGATTGGGACGAAGCAGTCTATTTCAACTATTACCTGTAGATATTCAAACTCATCAATAAACATCAAAAGACATGAAAAGAATCGTTTATGTAATGGCGGCAGCAGCCGCTCTCATCCTCACAGCGTCCTGCAATAAGGAAGACGCTTTGGAAAAAAGAACAGAGCCCCTCGCTGAAGGTGAAGCTCTCGTGAATGTATTGGCCGGCACCGGCTTCGAGACAAAGGCGACAGGCATAAAGGATGATGCCACTGACACCAAGAAGGTAAACTCACTTCAGGTGTTCGCCTTTGACAAGGAGGGTGTCCTTCGCGCAGCAGAAAGCACCACCTCCGGCAACTCTGTTCAGATGAAACTCAACACCGGCCAGGAGTACACCTTCTACGCCGTGGCAAACAACTACTCCGGCTCCGCATGGAAATACGCGAATGTCGCAACGGTCACTTCCGAGGCAGGATTCGCAACCATCATGACCGACCTCAAGGACAATGGAGCTAATGACCTCCTGATGTACAGCCAGAGTGGCGTGAAGAAGACCATCAGTTCGTCATCCACCGATGTATCCATCGAGGTAACCCGACTTGTATCCAAGATACAGATCAAGAAGATTGCTGTCGACTTCGGTACAAATGCGGCACTCAAGTCCAAGAGCTTCAAGGTTGACAGTATCTATGTCATCAACGCAGCTGCAAAAGAGACCTTCGGTCTTGCACCTGAATCAACTGTGACCTACTACAACCAGGGTAAGTTCATAAGCGGGAATGCCAACGCTCTCTTGCTTGACAAGCTGGCTACACCATTTGAGCTTTCAAGCGCCTCTGGCGTGGCCAAGGCTTACGAGACAGCCCACACGTTCTTTACCTACGGCAATAAGACGGCAAAGACCACAAGACTCGTCGTCAGCTGCAACTGGGGAGGAGAGCGAACCTACTACCCTATAAACATCACCGGAGAGGGCGGCAGCCTCGACCCTAACTGCGCATACATCATCAATCAGCTTACAATAAAGGGCCTCGGTTCAGACGATCCGGACGTAGTTCCTGAAAGAAAGGAATTCTCCGCTACTGTAACAATCAAGGACTGGAGTACCGGTTTTGAGAAAACAGTTGAACTCTAATAACCGACAAAGATGAATACTCACCGTATTGCTCTTCTCCTCACCCTTTCCCTCTCCCTGTGTTGGACGGTTCAGGCGCAGACGATGAGGACGGACACCATCAAGGTGACCATCCCATTCAGGAAAGGTGTTTCCTCCCTGGATATGGACTACAACGGAACTGCTTCCATCCTGGATGGATTCCTCAGTTCCCTGTATTTCCTGGGCAAGGATTCCACCAGCGTGCTCCGCTCCATCAATATCGTCACGGCAGCATCTCCCGAAGGGTCCAGGGACAGGAATATCATCCTTTCACAGGACCGGGGGCAGAGCATACGGGAGTTCCTCTCTGAAAAGACTTCTCTGAATCCAGCACAGATTGTGGTGGACTCCCGCGGCGAGAACTGGGAAGGCCTTCTTGAAAAGATTGACCACTGCTCGGAACCATGGCGGGAGGAAGTGGCCGGAATAATCCGGGACTATCTCTCCGTAGGCTCAGAAGAGTTGTCGGACGTATGCAAGAAAGAACTTATGGCCGTCGATGGCGGCAGGGCTTGGCAGTGGATGGATGACAAGGTGTTCCCTGACCTTCGCAGCGCAGGAGGAGTAATCCAGGTAGTGACCATCCCTGTCCGGGAGAAAAGGGATACCGTTGTCGTCTTCCATGAGGAGGTTGTTGTAAAGAAGGATACCGTTTTCATTGAAAAGGAAGCAGAGACCAATCTTGACACGCTTCCGGTCAGGAAAGCACCTCAGGAAAGAATACCGGTACTTGCTTTTCGCTCCAACCTGCTGCTTCCGGCAATGAACGTAGGAGTCGAAGTTCCTCTCTCCAATAGGATGTCCATCGGTGCTGACTGGTACTACCCGTGGGCCCTCAGGCAGTGGATGAACGGATGGTTCCCTTCACAGCAGAACTGCGTGCAGGCTCTTGCAGGCTCTCTTGAGCTCAGATGGTGGCTGGGGCAAGCCCATAGCGCAGCAGACGGTGATCCCCTCTTCCGCCTTTGCGGTCATTCCATCGGGGCCGTCGTCACCGGAGGGTATTATGACATGGAATACGACTGGAAGGGAGAGCAGGGTGAGTTTCTTGCCCTCGGCGTGGATTACATGTACGCCCTGCCACTGGGCAAGGGAGGCGTTCATTTCGAGTTCAACCTTGGTGCCGGATACGCGGTCAACCTGTATCGGAACTATGATGTCCGATATGAGGGTGGACATCTCATCGGCAGCAGGCCCAAGGATATGCGTCATCTTCCCGTGCCTCTCAGGGCCCGCATATCTCTGGTTGTTCCAATCATGAAAAAAGTACAGTAGGTATGAGACTCAGATTTGTCGTATTTATCCTTGCAGCACCTCTGGTGCTTTTGTGCCTGCCTTTCCTCTTCCTGGTATCCTGCACCAGAGACCCCATTTATGATGAGGTATCGCAGTATAGAATCAGTTTCGACATGGACCGGAACGACCTTTACTGCCAAGAGAAGGACCCCGAACTCATTCAGGTGGTGTTCTATGACATCCAGAGCGGGAAGAAGATAAGGGAGCTATATATGGGACCCGAAGGCGGATACCTGTATGATATCCAGCCTGGAGACTATGCGATTGTCGCTTTCGGGATGGATGCCGGTCGAACGGACATTGAATATACGAAGGATCTGAATCTTCTTCGCGCACAGACAAAGGTTCTGCAGAAAAGTCCGGAGAAGATTATCAATTCCCCTCAGCATCGTCTCGTCGGAACTGTTATCCCGGCAACGATCCCATATCTTTCCGAGGCGGACGAACCGTGTGTTCTGAATATCCCGATGTCCTCTCCCTGTGACTCATGGAAAGTAACGGTCACTGGGATAAAGGGGCTTCAGTTTGCCTCTTCAGTGAACCTCTACCTGTCCAATCAGGTATGTGAAGTATCACTTAAAGAGATGAAGGGCGAAGGCCTCTGTTCCATCAATGTAAAGGACTATCAAATCTCCGCACTTGAAGGATTGCTTGAAATACCTTTCTGCACTTTCGGAATGTCACCGGAAGGGCCCATTACGGCACGACTGGTCATAGAGGCCCAGGACAGACAGTTTCACTCCCAGGCCTATGATGTCTCCTCACAAGTCAGAGATCCTGGCAACACACAGCACTCCATCATACTGGATTTCCAGACAGAACTGCTGCCTTTGGTTCAGGGAGGTCTCGACCCCCAGGCCGACGAGTGGGATGAACACAGGGAACATATCGATGTGTTATAACATACAAACCAAAACGGGAACCGACACTCCCCGTCTGTCCATGCCGGCAGTTTAACGTCAACGAAACAAAAAAATGAAAAAGTTTATTTGCATTGCCGCCGGCATGGCGGCCCTAGTAGCTCTGGTTGCTTCTTGCAACAAGGAGTCTGCACCTGGCTTCTCTCAGGACGACCAGAAGCAGTTCATCAACAATGAAATCGCCATCAACACCTCCGCTATGGCAACAAAGGGATATGTGACTGGCGCTACATTCTTCGACACGGCGATAGCCGAACTTCACGCAGGTGAAGGTGGCGCCCCATCTGATGTCAAGGTGGAAAGAGAGATGAAGCTCTCCTCCTTCCTTCATCCTCAGACCGGTTCTGAAGGCAACTACTTCGTAGACTACACATACGCCAAAGGGGATGACGGCAAGTGGCATCACGATCCGGCCATCTACTGGCCTTTCGGTGGAAAGCTCGACTTCCTTGCCTACTCTGCAATGGCCCCGTTCGATGCCAAGGACGTAGCTTGGAATGAGAAGAATGCGGCCGAAAGCCTTGTTCTCACCGTTCTCGAAGACAGGACTCAGGACGATATCGTTTACTGTTCAGCTGTCAACTGTGAGTCAGCAAATGGCGCGAATGCGGTTCCTATGCAGTTCAAGCATGCCCAGGCATGGCTTGAGTTCCAGATCAAGGTCGCTTCCGAAGCAATGGAAGGCAAGATTGCCATTCAGGACATCGTGATCGAGAACATCTATAACGACGGTGAACTCACCATCACAAACAACAGCGGTGATGCGAAAGCCGAATGGAATTTCCGCAAGAGCCAGTCAAAGAATGTCACTTTCGATGACCAGTACAACGTCTATGGCAGTCAGAAAGCTGATTTCTCCCTCGACAATGCTATTGACAGCGAAATCAACTATATGGACATGCTCCTTCCTGAGCAGGCCAAGACCAGCTTCGTCATCAGGTACGTCCTTGCAGGCCAGCCTAATGTTCTTGAGTACCGCTACACCCTCGGAACCGACAACTGGCTCCAGGGCAACAAATACGTCTATGAAATCATGTTCAATGTAAATGAGCTTACAGTTGCTCCTACAGTCAAGGAATTTGTGGACGGCGTTGTGACAGACCTCACTCCTTCCGAGGTTATCTAATTCTCTTTCTCAATCAGTTCCGGTAGGGTTCGACTCCCTGCCGGGACTCAAAAACACTTCATGGATGAAAAAGTTGTGGTTAATAGAATTGTGTTTGCTTGCTGCGGGAGCGGTCTCCTGCAGTAAGCTGGTGGAGGGTGGTCCGGGCGAACGTGAGGCTTTGACAGTTTTACCTTACAGCGCCCAGACCAAATCCGCTGTAAGCGGAGGTTCGCTGCCCGATGACTACACAATCTATCTGAGTTCTTATTTCAACAATGCCACCGGCGGGGAATTCAGCGGCAACTATTTCACAGGAGTCCCTTTCAGACGCAGCGGAGATGCATGGAGTGCCTCTCCAGTCATCTATTGGCCGTTGGGAGGCAATCTTGATTTTCTTGCTGCAGCAGCCAGAGACATCGACATCAGAGAGGTATCCCACTGGTATGAAGATAACGTCACAAGGAGCGTCGAGATTCAGGTCCCTGACGGGAAATGCCTTAATTCCGAGATAATGTACGCCTGCGCGACATCCAAGAAAAGCACCGACGGGACAGTGGGCCTGAACTTTTTTCACAGCCAGTCCTGGCTTCAGTTTGAGGTCGCATCTTACCTTCCCAACACAACCATGATAGACAGCATCGTCGTGAACAAGGCCTACCTTGGAGGTACGCTCAAGATAGAGAACGGCGTTTTTCTTGACACGGAATGGGATTATCATGGTCGGTTCAAGACAGACTACACTATACCGCAGTCCAGAGGCGTTGTCCTTGATGAAACTGTAAAGACATTTCATCTGCTGCTTCCGGAACAGGATGCATGCGATATCACCATCTGGTTCCGCCAGAAGGATGAGCAGGAACCGTCATGGGACAATTATACACGCAGGACCAGCTACACGGTGAAGGCAAATCCGGACCCTTGGTTCGCCGGGATAAAGACGATTTACAATATGATCATCCTCAAGCAGGTCAGCGTTCAGGTCAGCGTTCACGACTGGGAAGACAGCGACAAGACAGTAATAATCAAATGATAGAAATAATGAAAAACACAGTTACATTTCTGGCTATATGCCTTTTCGCCTTGTGCTCATGCACAAAGGAGAATATAACTCCATCCGATGAGAAGAAACCGGAACAGATTCGCATCACGACGGGGTTCGATATCAGCAGACTCACAAAGTCCGCCATTACAGACGGCATATTCCCTACAACCAGGGATATGTTTGTCTCCGCGTTTCACAGCTCGTCATCACAGGTTCACTTCCCTCAGACAAGGTTTTCATACTCATCCGGGGCATGGGTGGCAGACAAGAGCTGGCCTCTTTCCGGTTCATTGGACTTTCTGGCGTACTCTCCCGGAACCGCATCTCTTTCCGATATAACCTGGGGTACACCGGATGTCACCAGCAGCATCCAATTCAAAATGGGCGACAATTCCTCCCTTCAGGAGGATATTCTTGTGGGTTGTGCAGCCTCTCAGACTACACGAGGCAATGTCGTAATGGACTTCAAGCACCCTCAAGCTTACCTGACCTTTACCGGGAAGTCCTCACCTGCATACAATTCGACGACCAACAGGGGCGTCACTATCAACTCAATCACGCTCAAGAGCGCGAAATACTCAGGTACACTCCTATCGACAAGGAATGCCGGCAACCTGTCATTCTTCTGGAGCTCACTCGGGACGGCCAAGACTCTCGCCGTGCCGGGTCTTTCAGAAATCAATCTGGGCACCTCGGCATCCGTCCTGGGTAAAGGAATTCTCCTTCCGGAGCAAAGCGAAGTTGGATTCAATATCAACTATACCCTTCACAATGGGAAGGATGCTGCTGGGAACGCTGTCAATACGACAATGAACTATGACTACTCCCCTTCCTCTCCCTGCACATGGGAGTCCGGAAAAAAATACACATATGGTATCGACATCACCCTTAACGGTGTCGGAGTCACTCCCTCTGTCGCCACTTGGACTGACGGAGGCAACAAGGAGGTCAAATTATGATACGGAAAGTAACCATCATCCTCACTTCAGCAGTTCTGTGCCTGTGCTCCTGCTCCAAGGAGGCAACCATCCCGGAGCCGCCTGTGAGTGCCGACGTTCATCGCCTGAGCTTCTCCATCGGTATGGGAGAGGGACCCACGCAGGATGCTGTAAGCATAGATTCCCTGAACACCTCAGGGATGAACGGTTCATATATCGTCAGGACATCTGGCGAAATCATTGATCATCCACAGACTAAGGCCGCCCCGGTGGACAACCTCACGAGTTACGGCTCTTTCTGTCTGTATGGTTACATCTACAGCTCCTGGAGCAACTCGGTCAAGCCCGAATATATGCTGGCTGAGAAGGTCTCATGGAGGAATTCATCCTGGACAACTGAGAATGTCTTCAACAATAAAATCGGGGAAAGAAAACTGCGTTTTTATGGATACGCCCCATATGGTGCGGCTGGTGTCTCCGTTCCCTCAAATCCATCAGGGCCCATCGGGTTCACATACACAGTCCCGGCCGCCGTGGCGAATCAGAATGATCTCCTCGTCGGGGCTTCAGGAGAATATACCGGTGAGCTTTCGAACCTGACAATGTCATTTGGACACTGCCTTTCTGCCGTAACGTTCAAGACAGGCGCTGAGACAGTAGACGGGACAATAAAGAGCATCTCCCTGAAAGGCATTTATACCAAAGGCAACTATGTATATGGCTCCGGCTGGAGCAGCCATTCCACGAAGGGTAACTTCAGCTACTCTTCCGACATCTCGGTATCAGAAGGAACTGCTAAGGCACTCACGTCAGGTGCCACCACAATGATGCTCATTCCGCAGACAGTTCCATCCGGAGCGACCATCGAGGTTGTCATTGAGAGCGAAGGAAAGACCAACACCCTTTCCGCATCCATCGCCGGTGACTCCTGGGCCGAAGGCAAGAAGTGTGTCTATTCCCTGAGCTTTGACAGCATCGCCGGCATGCATATCTCTCTTGACGTCTCTTCCATGACGCTTGAATGGGGAGAGAGCAGAGATATAACCGTGACAGGCAATCCATCCGATCAGAACTGGACGAAGGCCATCACGGGCACAGGACTTTCCGCCGAGAAGATCAGTTCGTCAGTCCTTCGAGTCGCGAACAACAACATCTCCGGGACAAACAGCAACGGTCTCCTTACGGTGACGACGGAAGACAAGAGGCGTGAGGCTCAGGTCTCCATCCTGGCCAAATCGCTTCAGGAGAGCATCTCCTTGTCTCCTACTTCCAAGACCATTGCATATGGTTCAACCGAGACAATAACTGCCAGCGGAACTTATCCAAACGGATATACCTTGAACTCCCCTACTGGGGTTACGATAACAAAGAACGGGAACAGCATTTCCTTGAAGAATACAACGGCATCGTACACCGCGAAGGATGTCACACTCACTGCGACAACCGCTCTTATGGAAAAGACGGCATCCGCTTCGATACATCTGACAGCAAAGCCTGAGACAATTTCTCTTGACAAGTCATCGCTGACCATCGGGAGCTCCGGTTCCGGAACCGTGAAGGCAAGCGGAGATTATGACTCCTTCACCGCATCTCTTTCCAGCTCGACATATGCCAGCGTGAGTGTTTCCGGCAATACAATCACCATCACAAACAAGAATACCACCTATGAGTCGAAGACTGTAACTCTTACCGTGAAGACATCCGGAGATACAGGAGCGACAGCGTCCATCACCGTCACCCTTGAACCTATGGAGGATTACGTGATAGATTATACGATCTCATCCGTCAGTCTCGACAAGTCAAGTGTTCCCGCATCTGGAGGAACAGTCACCGTCTCAGGAGGAAAAGTAACCCAGATATGGGCTTCCGGGAAGAAGGTTGAGAACTACGCCACGGCTACCCTGAGTGTCACCAGAAGCAGTCAGAACAGCCTTTATCCGGCCTCTGTCAGCGGCAACACCGTTACTGTGAATAGCCTTGGAGTGAACATTGTCGCTGTAGGCACCTACACGGTTTCAGCTTCATACTCAAAAGATGGCATTACGGCTTCCGGCAAGAGCGCACAGTTCACTCAGGAAGAGAATAGGATTGTCAACACAGATTACAGCCCGAGCAGCACTAGTTACAAGGCGACCATTTCAATCGGAGATGGACTTGCGGCATCAGGCGGTAGCGCAACTGTAACCTTCAGTGCTTATCACAATGCGAAGAACCAGTACTCTTCCGGCTCCGCCGACGCATCCTACCATACAGAATACGACCCGGCGACTGTTATCATCACTTCAAATGGAAACAGTGCATTCAGTCTCTCGGGTTCCACCACCCAGACAGGGAATGCAAGTACCTGCACCTTGAGCCATAGCAATATGACCACGAATGTCCGGACCGATAATGTCACGGTCAAGGTGACGAATGGCAACATGACGACGAAGACAGCGACGGCGTCAAAATCTGTTTCTAATTCGCTTCTTGACCAGCATTACAAGAATAAGAATGGTACAACAGGTGACAATGTCTCCGGAGACAACACCTTGAAATCCCGCGGTACGCCTACAATCAGCATCGGGAGTGGCCTTACCGCAGCAGGAGGCAGCGCCACTGTGACGGCTTCAGTGAAGGATACCTATACTGGAACGACGACGACCACCTGGTATCAGAAGTACTCATCCGGTTCGTGGACCGACCTCAAGACATCAACCACCTCCGGTGATTACGAGTTGGATGGTGAAGTGACACTGTCGATTACCATAAACGGCAACAATCGGTTCAGTCTGTCCGGCTCCACACTGTCTCATAGCAATATGACCACCAATGAGACTACGGATAATGTCACCGTCAAGGCTGTCAACAAGAATAGCACAGGCAAGTATGCAACAGCATCCAAGAGCGTAACGAACAACCGTTACACTGGAACCAAAGCGACCAAGAATCATACGAGGACCGGTTCAATAACATATGGGTCCAAGTCTTATGGTTCAACTTCATATGGAAGCAAGAGTTATGGAAGCGAGTATGTCAAATCCACCGATTATGGAACCAAGGTGACAGATTCTGACACATACGGATCTTGGAGCACCTACAGCACCTCTACAGATAAGTATGACTATGCTGTTTCACTCTCTGTGACTAGCTGGAGCCCTGGCAGCGATGCGTCAAGCAAGGTCAACACCGTAACTGCGTATCATTATGAGAGGGCTCAGAATGAGCAGAGGCGTACAGTTACTCACAATTATCACCAATCCTACACTCAGCACTACTATCGCGATTATACAAGGTCCGCCTCAAGGTCTTATTCCCGTACAGCGTCACAGAACTGCAACTATGTCGAATACCGCACAGACACTTTTGACTCAGGTTCTTCATTGTATGTAGAAGAGAATAAGAGTCACACCGAGTCATGGACAGATTCCGGCACGGAAGCATTAGCAGATGATACGGGCAGCGATTGGTATCGTGATGCAACCGGAACTTCTTATGGAACCTCCGATGGTGGCTATGAATACAGAACCACATACGGAACCGGAAGCAAGAAGACAGACTCTGTGACTCCGACTTCCGACAAATCATGGCTCAGCTGGTCAAGCGGCTCTATGAGTGTCACTGCGAACAGCTCTACTGAATCACGTAGTGCCACCCTAACGGTGACCAACGGAACTGTCAGCGCAAGCTGCTCAGTAACACAGTCAGGAGCTGAATATGATATCGTAATCAACTAACTTCTAAAAGAATAAGTTATGAAAACAAAAATCCTTCTTTTTGCAATGGCAGCTTTCTGCCTTGCATCATGCGACAAAGAGAATCTTGAAAAACCATCCCCTGTAGATGGGGATGGAGAGTATCTCCTTGAAATTCTGGACTCAGGTTCAGGTACCAAAAGCACACCAGCGACTGTCTCCCTGAACCTTGCGAACCTCACAAACACAGCCAGCAAGACTATTACAGCTCAGCTGAAAAAGAAAAGCGGCAGCTCATGGACCAACATTACCAGCGGTGTGACCTACTCGTGGTCTGCTTCTACCGCTGACAATAAGAAGTTCTCCGGTTCTGGAACAGTCAACCAATCCTGCACCGTTTCTGCAAAAGCGGCCGGTGATGGAGAAATCACCGTGTCCGCAAATTACGGAGGCAGCACTGTAGCATCTCAAGATGTTCCAGTCTCGGTGTCCGATAGTAGAGCTCTTTCTTGGTCAGATGCTACAACATCCCTTACCGCCGGAGAGGTTAAAAGTGCCGTTTTGAACAGCAATTTTAGCTGTACTGCCACAATCACCTCCGACAACAGCTCTTTTTTGATAGGAACTACTCAAAGTAATCTGTCTTCATCGGCCTCTGTGACGTTTGAATCCAACAAAACCCAGACTATTTACTACAAATACACTGGTTCAAGTCAGACGACCGTCACAATATCTGCGGCTTCTAACGGCATTTCAGCATCTCAGAGGGTAAAAATTGAGAAGTCGGTGACATTAAGCAGCATTTCTCTCTCGTTTGCATCAAATTCAATCTATGCTGGGACAAGTACTACGGCAACAGTTACTGCCGTATATTCTGATGGGAGCACCAAGGATGTAACTAGCCAAAGCTCATTGACTGGTCCAGCGTTCGTTTCGATAAATGGCTCTTCTATCAGTTCTCAGAAGGCGATAGGATGTCTGGGGCAGAAATCAATTACTGCCAGCTATGAAGGAATGACTAATTCGGCAAACCTTTCTGTAATCTCAGATTTCAAATCAATATCACTGGAATGTCAGCTCTACTGTATAGATACATACAGATCTGCATCCGGGAATGGAAATTCTTCAATTTCACTAGGTGTGCCTATGAATGATGGAGGCGAAGTTCGGACCACCATATCAGGAACTATCACTACCTACAATAACGACAGTTATAATATTATCGGGAATTCGCTGATTAAGGTTGCCTTCGAGAATGATAACATATCATCAACTGGAGTAAGTACAGATTGGATGATGCCTGGAGATAACTTAACAATGAGGATATACTACCTAGGAGAAGAAGTGAAGTCCTTTGGTGTTTATTTCAATTAATGCAATGTGCGCTCTGAGCAATCAGGGCGCATATTTTATGACCATTAAAGTTGATGCAAAAAATATGACAGGTGAAATATCATCAACAATGAATATTGCTGCCGCAGAAAAAGCTGTATATCGTGTTACCGAATTAATCTATACTCCTTTGAGAACAACGGTCAACTCTGGAGAAGAATTAAGCATTCCTAAAGTAACAGCAGTATGGTCTAATGGTATTGATTCATATACTGATTCAGAGTATACAAACTTTTCAATTAGTATTGGGAATGCTAAAGCCAACTCAACTCTAAACGGTGACACCATTTACTTTAATACAGATAATACAACAGGAGGTACAACAACAATACGAATTACTTCAAAGGATAATACTGACGTATCGATTACTATTAAGTTCAGTGTTCGATTTATGAATGTATAATCAATGAACATATACTATTGTCGACCGTTAAAATGAATGCACAAAATGCGGCTTCACAGAAGAGTGCAGAATTGGGGATTTCGACTACGAAAAAGCTAGGAACGATATGCGCATACGGTGTGCAAGAGATATGGCCAGATGCATACTATCATCCGGATTATCCGGCTGGGACCTACACTGAAAAACTTAAAGATAATGCTCTTCCTATATGGCAAGAGGCTCATGAATATGACCTGCAGTATGAAACAACTCCTTGTCATTCACTTACCATTTACAAAATAGGGTATCTGGATGATAGTGGTGTTTTCCATGAATTCTCAGACTACAAGATATATAAAAACTCTAATCTCAGTGGCGAGATAAAATTATCTTCATGTGCAAGTGGTGTCTTAAATAGTGCATCAGCAAGCGATGATGATTTTAATTGGAGTTCCGGAACAACTAGTCGTTCAGCTACGGTCTATATCAATGTGAAAGATGAAGGCTATGAAGGTACATATATTGGCAAATGTTATAAATATAACTACCTGTAAGCAAAACAAATAAAGGCCTAGAAAGATTCCTTACTGAGAATCACGGATTTAACGTTCATTCTCAAACGGCCGATAGATAAAAAAGGGGCTGATCACACTGGTCAGCCCTTAATATTATGCAGGAATATTGACTTATTTATCCGGCCCTGGAGTTGGTCCTCCGTCTCCACCACCTCCTTCGATGTCACCTTCAAAACGAATATAACTATCGCCTCCGTACTCAATAGAAGCGAATATTTGTTCTTCACCTGCCTTGAGAGTAATGCTTCTGTCGCCTTCCGTGGTTGATGCCGCATGATTGTACCTATGAATTAGGTGGAATTTTGCCGTGGCAGTAGATGCACTTTTATTAATAATCTTGAACTGGACAAGATAACCTCCGTATGGCCCAACCTGAGAGGTCTTGGCAGATGACGACCACTCAAAGGTTTTTTCCGCAGGTGCCGTCGCAGAAATGGAGACATTTGCTGAGGAAGCATTGTTCTTTTCTTGTGCGTTCATTTTAACGGTCGATAAAATGTTACCACCTTAGTGCCGAGAAACGAAAATAACAAGAACCATCATGATATACGGCTATCTTCGGGTATCTACAGACCAGCAGACTGTAGAAAACCAACGATTTGAAATTTCAGAGCATGCTTCACGGCAAGAAATGTCCATCGAGCAATGGGTAGAGGAAACCATTTCCGGCACGGTGAAGTATTCAAACAGAAAGCTTGGCAAACTATTAAGACGTACCCAGAAAGGAGACATCATCTTTTGCTCAGAGCTCTCCCGGTTAGGACGTTCTATGCTACAGATTATGTCCATCCTAAACCTCTGTATGGACAAAGGCATTCTGATTATTACCTGCAAAGAGGGATACCGGCTGGGAGAGGACATTCAGTCGAAAGTCCTGGCATTCGCCTTCGGCCTGGTAGCTGAACTTGAGAGAAATCTCATTTCACAAAGGACGAAGGAGGCTTTAGCCAGAAAAAAGGCAGAAGGTGTAAAACTTGGACGAGAGAAAGGGAAAGAGAATACCCCGGAAGGATATAAACTGTACCAGAAGAAGAAATATATCGAAAAAAGTCTTAAGAAAGGGCTATCATTCCGCACCATCTGTAAAAGATGCCACTGCTCACGAAACACTCTGATGCGTTTTCTTAATAAGTTTGTTGAACCTGGACTGTGGAAGCCTCGATGCAAAGCCAAATAGCGGCATATGACTACAATCCGGATTCGAATATTCTATCAATTTCCTCCGGAATCCTATCCGCTTTCTCTAGGAATAGCGTAGCTTTTGAAGCTCCTTTTGGGTTATTCATAAGACTGACACACCAGCGTATTATATCACTGTCGCTCACAGCCTGTTCCTCCAAACTGCATACGAGGTCTATTATATGATTGGGCAACATCATAGACAACAAAAATATGGCAGATGCTGTTTATAAAGAAATCCCTGCAATTATTGCAAAGACATTGTGAAAACAATAAATTTGGTTACTTTTGCATTGACACCTTCCGAGGGAGAGCTAGACATATCCGAGTCCGTCGTAATGCTGGTGTTTAAAGAACAGGCGATATGTGCTTCGTTCTTTTTTTCTATTATTGACTCTACGATTATAAACCAGACACCAGAGTTCTGTCAATGGGAATTCTGTACATGTTGTCTGACCCTCTAGAAATGAGATAAGGTTCGGCTGCCTTCTTGCCAAGTTTGTCGGTGATTTTCTTCCTGATTCTGGAAACATTTGTGTACAGTGTGGTTCTGTAATCATCGCACAATGCTTCAACAGCTGCAAGTATCATCTCCTTGTCGTCGTACACGGTCTGTTTCCCGTAGATGTCACAAAGCTCATCATAGTACCGCCAGATTTCTTCTACGGGGACGCCTTGCGGATATCTCATGATAAGGATATACAGAGTCCTTTCCATCGGCGTAAGCCTGATTCTCACGCCGTCATATTCCGGAATGGAGAGCCCTTCTCTATCAAGAATAGCCCTTCCTGCTTTCCGTTCTGAAAGCAAGTCTTCTATCTTTTCTTCTGAGATGCCTCTGGACCTAAGGTCTTCAAGCAGGGCTTTGATTTCTGCAACAATTGATTCGGTGGTGTTCTTTTCCATAGCCGACTCCTCCTTTGAAAATTTGCAGTGCGCGGGGCGCAAAACTGCGGGTTGATTGAATGTTGGATTTGTTCCCGATTGAGAGAGCCCGGGATGCTCGGGTGCCGTGTCTATCGACTAAATCGGCAACTGCTATGGAAGAAGTTACAGGACACGACCATACCGATGCTGTCTATTCGGCGGCATCGATTATTCATCATCTGATTAACTTGTGTCATGTCTTGTAATGTTTGCGGGTGCAAAGGTATTAAATTTTTCTTCAATTGTTGCGGGAGCAGGACTCGAACCTGCGCTCTCGAGATTATGAGACTCGAATGTTTACCACTACACCATCCCACAGTATTTGAGCTCAAAGCAGGATTCGGACCTGCGAATACCGGTTTTGCAGACCGGC
>JAGHVK010000005.1 GCA_018064345.1 Candidatus Cacconaster merdequi | reverse complement strand
TTCATATACTGTTATTTTTATTACATTATTATCCACTATTATCTATCTGGTCAGGGAGCTTATCGTTCCATCGGCCTTCCTGAGGTCGATATAGGCTTTGACGCAGGTGTTGAGCGCGTTCACGTAGTTCATCTGCGCCTGTATGAGTGAAGATGACGCATTGAGCAGGTCCGAGAGGGAGGCAAGGCCCTCCTTGTAATTGTTTTCCGTAACTTTGAGGACATCCTGAGCAAGAGTCTTGTTCCGCTTCTGGGAACCGATTGTGCTCCGGTTGGTTTCCATCTGCATCCTTGCATTCTTATATCCCATCGTAAGTGACTGCACAAGCATCTTTTCGTCTCTTTGAGACTTTTCAATCTCTATGGCCGCCTTCTTCACCTTGGCGCTCTTCGACATTCCCGAGAAGATAGGAACCTTCAGACTGAGGGTAAGCATCGATACGGGGAAATGATGGAAAGTCTCGCCGTAGAAATGGTCACCCATATAGTTCTGCGAATAGTTGGCATTGAATACCAGTGCGGGAAGAGCCTCCGATATCGCCGACTTTTTCTGGAAGTCGAGCATCGTCTGCTGCTTCTTGAGCATCTTGTAAGGCAGTTGCGTCTCGACATCGAAAGTTGCGGCGGGCTCTGCAAAAAGCATCTCCTCAATCTGTTCCATATCCGCGGGCTCCAGTTCCAAAGGTGAATCCATAGGGAATCCCATCTGAAGCTTGAGGAGGTTCTTCTGAATCTCAAGAGCCTGGGCAAGGGACGACTTTTCCGTAAGAAGATTCATCTTCGTCACTGCTATTCTGTCAGCATCCACATTCCTGACGATTCCAGCCTCACGATTGGCCTCCATTATGCCTGTCATTCTCTCCATAACAGCGAGACTTTCGTCGAAGAGCGACATAGAGTACTCAAGCACCTGTGCATTGTAGAAGAGCGTGGCAGTCTTCGCTATGACATCGTCGGTGTCAGCCTCCGCACCCATCTTCGACATCTCTTCCGCTGCTTTGGCAATGCCTGCAGCATTGAAAAGAGAGAAATTGAGAAGCTGTTGCGTCAGGGCGACCCCCCAGTTGGCACTCTGGTCCATACCCATCGTAACCGTCATATACTTAGGTGCATTCGGATCACGCATCGCCTCCGGCATCATCGAATTGACGAAGTTCGGCATTGCAATCGTGGTCTTCTGAATATTGTAGGAATATGAGCCGGATGCACTGACCTGAGGCAGGAGTGCTCCGACTATCTCACGCCTGGACTGGGCGGCAGCCTCCATCGCGAGCCTGTCCTTCTGTAGTGAGACATTGTTTTCAACAGTGTACTCCAGACACTGTTTAAGTGACATAGGGCCGCTCAGGCCGTCTGTCTGAGCCACCGCACACAGCGGCAGCGATGTCAGTAAAAGATATAAAAGAAACTTCCTCATATAATGGACTATTTATGATTGGTCAGCATCCACCTTTCCTGCCATTGAAGAGGCACGGAAAGACAGATTGTTTCCTATCAAAGAATATGCCCGTTTTGAGGCAGTCTTACACTATTTCCACGATAGTGGTGAAACCGGTGACATCAAGCACTTCGCGAAGTTCGGGACGGATTCCCGAAAGGGTGACCTTGCCACCTTTGTCAGCAACGTTCTTGGCAAGTGTCAGAAGCTTGCGGAGCCAGGAAGAAGAGATGAACTCCAGATCCTCGCATTTGAAGAGAATGGTTCCTCCGGCATTATCAATCAACTGAGGGAGATACTTGGCTGCGAACTCGTCAGCCTCCTTCGTACCTATCTTCCCTTGCAGGGTACAGACTGTGGAATCATCTTTGGTCTTTATCTTACATTTCATATTATCAAACAGATACAATATTATTGTGGAAGTGCGGCAGTCGCTCGCACTCTTTCATTTCAAAACAGGTCACAAGCCTCCACCTATGGCCACAATCGTGATATCGTCGCTTTGGCTTGCCTTTCCCGCGAACTTCTTAACACCGCCAAGCAAGTGATTCACAATTCTTTCCGCATTCCATTCACTTGACGGGCCGACCTCTCCGAGAGCCTTTGCAAGTCTTTCATTGCCGAAAAATTCCCCACGGGAATTTTCAGCCTCGGTCACTCCGTCGGTGTACATCACAAGATAATCATCTTTCTTCATCACTACTTCCATATCCCGATAGACGGTACCGTTCATTGCCCCTACCGGGAGGACCTTCCACGAATCGAGGAACCGGCCTCCGAGCAATGGAGGGTTATGACCGGCATTGCAATAGACGAGCCTCCCGCTTTCAGGATAAAGCACACCGATGAACATCGTGCAGAACATATCCGAATCGCTCGAAGAGGCAAGTGTGAGGTTGATGTGAGTCGCTATCCTGGCAGGAGAGTCAGTATGGAATATTTCGTTGCGGAAGAGTTCGAGCACACCGGCCATGAAGAGAGATGCCGGTACACCCTTGCCAGCCACGTCACCTATGCAGAAATAGAGTTTCCCATCGTGCAGACGGTAGTCATACAGGTCACCTCCGATATCAGCCGCGGAATTGAGATATGCGAAGAAGTCGCATCCGCCTGTCTTGCTTCTGTCAGGACAGCGCGGGTGAAGCATCTCCATCTGCAGATGGGAAGCTATCGAAAGTTCCCTTTCGATGCTTGCCTTGCCGGAAGCGATTTTCAAAGCCCTGAAGAAGAGCAGAGCGATGAAAAGGATGATGAACGCCTGGCTCACCATTGAAATCATCGAGACCTTGAAGATGACATCCTTCAAACTTTCAAGCACAGCCTTGTCGGGGAACTCGGCACAGATTGTCCATCCGCTGCGCTCTATCGGGGTGAAGTAGAATATCGTTCCGTTCCTTGTAATGGAAGATACTTCCGTAAAATCGATGGTGTCAGATTCCTTGTCTTCAAAGAGGGACGCGTGTCTCGGTGATTTGCGGGCATCACTCAGAAGAAGATATGGTTCGCTGTTGGCTATGAAACGTCCGCTTCCGTCAATAAGGGATATGTCGGAACCGGGGATCGGAGTCACTTCCGTACACTTCTTCTGGAAGATTTCGGTATCGATGCCCAGGGCCAGGACTGCCACCACATTCGAATCGCTGTCCAATACCGGCACGCTGAAACCGGCTACAACCTTGCCGCTCATCTCTTCGAAAGGATGGCACCAGCGTGGCTTTCCGTCAAGCACCTCACAATACCATTCATCATAGTGGTAGTCCCAAAGTCCGCCCATCTGATACCGCTTCACACCTTCGGAGGTGTTGGAACTGTAGCATCCGAAACCGTACTCGTACTTTGGAAGATGCCCCGGCGCCTCCCTGAAACCGATGCCCACTCCATAGATGTGAGGGTTTGAAGCAAGGAAAAGGTCAAGTGTATGGAATATCTCCTCTTCCGAAACGATTCGTCCACGACCAGGGCTGTATCTCACATTTGCGGTTCCATCGGGAAGATATGAGAAGTCATCGAACATCTCGGCAGCCAAGGCAAAAGCGAGCCTTTCCGTGCTTTCAAGGCTTCCGTCCACATAGTTGTGTACGTATGCCGAAGAGTGCTGGGCCTCCTGCTGCACCCATACCGTCACTTCACCCTTCAGATAACGGATGACGGCCCAGAATCCGAATACGGAGACGAAAGCGCCGACAGCCGCAATCCACACGATGACATTCTTGAAAGACAACCTGCTCATATATGCAAATTTACACTTTTTAAGCATCACTTTACCGATAAAGAAGCAAAAAATAGTTAAATTCGCGTAATATACAGAAGAATATGAATGACTTCCCTGTTTCGCTAACCCAATTGGGCATCTATCTTTCCGAAACTTCTGCGAGTGGTAATTCCGACTACAACATTGACCTCGTGTACAATCTTGGCAGGAATGCCGACTGTCAGAGGCTTGAGAAGGCGCTTTACAGCGTGCTCGATAACCACAGATACATCTGTTCAAGGCTTGTCCAGACAGACGACGGGCAGCTTCGCCTCAAGCCGGGAAGAGTGGAGGATGTACTGGACGGAGGGGTTGTAAGAAGATACCTTTCCCTTGAAGAGCTCAAAGTCCGGATGCAGAGCAGGTTCAATCTTCTCGACGAGAATCTCGTAAGATTCGGCATCTGTACGGATAATGGTGATACCTGGTTCGGTGTATGCTTCCACCACATAGTGTTCGACGGAATCTCTTTCTCCAACTTCAGGAAGGAGTTGAGCGAAGCATACGACGGAAAGAGTCTGTCTCCGGAGGAGATGGACGGATTTGAAATCGCCACTGATGAAGAGACAAGGCGCGGCGGGGCCGAATACGAAGAAGCCAGGGAATGGTACGCAAATGAGTTCGCTCCTGCTGCCGAAACCGATTCACTCCCCATCCCCGACCTGAAGGACGACGACTCCGAAACCGGCGGAAGACTCTGGGCGAAAGATACTTTCGACCTGGGACTGCGTCATGCTGAAATATCGGACTTCTGCAAGAAGCACGAAGTCGGGACAAGCGCTCCGTTCACCCTTGCATTCGGATATACACTGGCGTGCTACAGCGGTGAATCTCAGGCGCTCTTCGCAACCATCCACCACGGCCGCAATGACTCGCGCACCCGGCGTTCCTTCGGAATGATGGTCAAGACTTTCCCTGTCTTTCAGGACTTCAGCAGAACATCAGATACCGGCTGGCAGCTCAAGAGTACGTTCAAACAGTTGAAAGAGGCACGCACAAGGACCATCTACTCCTTTGGAGAATGCTGCAGCGACCTTTCCCTCAACCCACAGGTATGCTTCGCGTTCCAGGGGCCGTTGTACGACTACGACATTTTCCTCGGAGGAAACCGCATCAAGGCCACCGACCTGCGTACCTTCAGGCCCGGCTATGAAATATTGGCAAACGTATATCTTTCACCTGAAGGAGGTTACAAATGTACGACACAGTATGCCGCCGACAGGTACTCAAAAGAGTTCATAAGACAGCTGACCACAACATACCGCAATGTCCTGAGTGGAATGCTCTTCAAGGATGACCTCTCTCAGACAGACCTTCTTGACGGTGAGCAGACTTCTCTTCTCGACAGCTTCAACCCAGAGATACACAGGGCCGACCCTGATGCCACGATTCTGAGCCTGTTCCGACAGGCGGCGGCAGAGCACCCTGACAACCTCGCAGTAACCTTCAGGGAACACTCGCTCACCTACCGCGAACTCGACAGGTTGAGCGACAGGATTGCCGCTGCAATCGAAAGCGAAGTTGTGGCGATAATGGTGAACCGGTCGGAGATGTTTCCGGCATACACTCTTGCCGCAATGAAGGCAGGAGCCACATACCAGCCTCTTGACCCGAGCTATCCGGCCGAAAGGCTGGAATATATGCTCCGGGACAGCGGTGCGGGACTGCTCATAGCAGACCGGGACCTGCGTCCTCTTGTCAGCGGGTACGAAGGGAATGTCCTCTTCACGGATGAAACCGGCAATCTTCCTCAATCCGTCAAAGAGTTGCGAGGCTGCACCGGTGACGACATATTCATACTCCTGTACACCTCAGGTTCAACCGGAAAACCGAAGGGGGTGCGCATCAGCCAGCACAACATAGTCACATTCTGCGACTGGTACAGGCGTTATTACTCGCTTGACAGCAACGGAGTCGTCCTCGCATACGCATCCTTCGGCTTCGATGCCGATATGATGGACCTCTATGCGGCTCTCACTACCGGGGCCGGAGTATGCATCGTTCCGGAAGAAACACGTCTCGACCTCGAAGCACTTTCGGACTATATGGCCGCTAACAAGGTCACTCACAGCTTTATGACCACCCAGGTGGGCTATCAGTTCGCAGTATCCTTTGCAAGTCACCCGACCCTGAAGCATCTCACAATAGGAGGTGAGAAGATGCCTTCCATATCCGCCGTTCCGGAGAGCTACAGGTTGTACAACGCCTACGGCCCTACCGAATGTACCGTATTCACCACAACCTTCCCGGTCACACACTACGAGAAAGATATCCCTATCGGAAGACCTCTTGACACAATATCCTGCATCATAGTGGACAAGAACGGAAGAAGAGTGCCTGTGGGAGCCTGTGGCGAACTGGTGGTATTGGGGGACCAGATTTCGAAAGGCTATCTGAACCTTCCCGAAAAGACAGCGGAGGTATTCGGAAGATTCGGAAGGGATTCCTACTGTTCAGGCGACATAGTACGCTACCGCACAGACGGAAACATAGAATTCGTAGGGCGTCGTGACGGACAGGTCAAGATTCGCGGATTCAGAATCGAGCTCAAGGAAGTGGAGGCTGTCATAAGGGAGTTCGAAGGGATAAAAGATGCCACTGTGCAGGCCTTTGACCTTGAAAGCGGAGGAAAGTTCATAGCGGCTTATGTGGTAAGCGAGGCCGCAGTGGACATATCAGCCCTCAACAGATTCATCCTGGAGCGGAAGCCGTCATATATGGTGCCTGCCGTAACTATGCAGATTGATGCCATTCCTCTGAACGTCAATCAGAAAGTGGACCGCAGGAAGCTGCCTGTACCGAAAGCGGAAGAGACATCGTCTGCGGATGCCGGGCCTGACCGCGAGCCAAACTACCTTGAAAAGAGAATACTTGACCTCACGGCAAAACTCACGGGGAATCCCGTAGAGGGAATCACCCGGCCTCTTTCGGCACAAGGTCTCTCATCAATCCTTTCTATGAGGCTCTCCGTCCAGCTTTTCAAACAGTTCGGAGTCAGGATAAGCGGAAGCAGCATACTCGATGGAGCTTCGGTTGCAGACATCGAGAACATCATTCTTGAAGAGACATTCGGAGGCGACGCGGCCACAAGCCGGAAAGATTCTCCGAAGTCAGAGGAAGAGAGGAAGGAGTCACTCAGATATGGCTCCGCGAAGCTCTCTTTCCCGCAGCAGGGTGTCTATGTGGACTGCATTGCAAACCCTGACAGCACCCTCTACAACATTCCTATGGAAATCCGTTTCCCTTCATCCGTCAGCTGTGAAAAACTGCGGGATGCAGTGGAGAAGGTAATCCTGGCGCATCCGGAGCTCTCCGCCCGTTTTGTGGACGATGGCAAGGACGACATAATCCAGACAATCCCCGAGAATGTGCCTGCGGCATCCATCGACATAAGGAACGCTGATGTGGAAGAAGAGAAGAAGACCTTCGTGCGTCCTTTCAACCTTGCTTCCGATACGCTCTGGAGAGCAGTGATAATAAAGTCCCGGGACGCTTCACAAGGGCCGGTGCTCCTTATGGACATCCACCACCTCGTATGCGACGGAAGCTCTTACGACATTATGCTGCAGGAGATGATTCAGGAGATTGAAGGCGTCTCAATCAAGGAAGAGGGTTACACCTATCTCGACTACTGCCGCGACCAGGAATTATTCGCTTCAAGCGTGGCCTTCAAAGAGTACAAGGCATTCTTCGCCGATGAATTGAAAGAGTTCGAGACAGTCACTGAAATATCTTCCGACATATCAGGAGCAGCACCGGGCAAACAGGCGGAAGTGGCAGTCAGAATCCCGGAGGAGTGCCTTGTGACGGATATCGAGGGTATTACCGCCGCAGACCTCTGGCTTGCCGCATCAGGCTATGCGATTGGGCGTTATGCAAGTACGAAAGACATATACATCTCTACGGTCAGCAGCGGAAGAGGAAATCTCGACATAGCTTCGACTGTCGGGATGTTCGTCAATACTCTGCCGGTATCGATGCATATCAGAAACCAGAGCGTGAGCGAATATCTGAAAGAGGTGTCCGCCACTTTCCGAAGTACCATCGCCCGCGAAAACTATCCGTTCTCCCTCATTGCGGCAGATTACGGCTACTCTGCGGCAATAACCTACGCATACCAGATGGACGTTCTCTCCGAATACAAGGTAAACGGTGAAAGCGTTGCGGCAGGCTCGTTCGGACTTGATGCTCCAAAATTCAAGATAGGCGTGCTCGTGGAACTTCACGACGGAGTGCCTTCAGTAGTTCTCCAGTACGATGATTCGCTCTACAGCCGCTTTCTGATGCAGTCGCTCGGCGAAAGCATTGTCACTGTTGCCCGTACAATGAAGGCATCACCTGACTCACCAATCAACAAGACAAGTATGTTGAGCGAAGAGAGGAAGGCGGTACTTGAGAAGTTCCATCGCACATCGGATGCTGATTTTCAAGTACATACTTTCCACGAAGGAATAGAGCGGTGGGCCCGCCTCACACCTGAGGCCACTGCCGTGACAGCCTGCGACCGCACGCTCACCTACAAGGAATTCAACGATGCAGCCGGCAGGATGGCGAACGCTCTGATAAAAGAGGGTCTGCACCGTTCGGACAAGGTTGTGCTGCTGCTCCCTCGCCGCAGTGACTTCCTCGTGGCGGCGCTTGCCGTGATGAAATGCGGTGCGGCATACATTCCTATGGACCCTGAATACCCGGTGGAGAGAATCTCCTACATACTCGGAGATTCAGAGGGAAGATTCGTGATAACCACCGCGGACAAGACCTCCGACTACCCGGGAAGGGCCATCGACATAGAAGACCTTGTCAGGAAGTCGGCGGAATGCAGCGAGTCAGTCACAGGGGTTGAAGTGTCAGAAGATGACCTTGCATACCTGATCTACACAAGCGGCTCGACGGGTACGCCAAAAGGTGTGATGATCCAGCATCGCGGAATAAGCAACTACCTCTCCCCTCACCCTGACAATCCTCATACATACGCTGTGGCCACGGCTTCGAAGGGAGTCGTCTGCAGCGCCACAGTCTCTTTCGACCTCTCAATACTGGAATATGGCACGGCCCTCTTCAACGGCAAGACCCTCGTACTGGCAGATGAACAAGCCACTACTGACAGTCTGCGGCTTGCCGCGCTCTACAGGGAAACCGGTGCTGATGTCCTCAGCGGAACGCCATCCCGCATAGAAACCTATATGGAGATACCGGAATATCGCGAGATTGTCGCCTCCTGCCGCATAGTGCAGATGGGAGGAGAGAAACTCCCATCTTCTCTTGTCAGGAGGCTGAAAGAGATAACCGATGCCGACATCTTCAATATGTACGGCCCGACCGAAATCACAATCTGCTGCAACGCCTCAAGAGTAAATGACTCTGAAGAGATTACGGTGGGACGTCCTCTTCCGGGATTCTCGGAATTCATAATCGACTGCGACGGCAACGAACTTCCTGCGGGAGTGACCGGAGAATTGCTGATAAGCGGCCCGTCTCTCAGCCCGGGTTATCACAACCTACCGGAAAAGACGGCTGCATCATTCATAGAATGGAACGGACTGAGGGCTTACAAATCGGGTGACCTTGCAAGATGGGACGAAAATGGCGCGGTATTGATTCTCGGTCGCACCGACAGCCAGGTGAAACTTAACGGACTGCGTATTGAGCTCGGTGAAATAGAATCAGTTATGAGCCGTCAGAACGGAGTCAGGCAATGTGTTGTCGTAATCCGGAAGGTCAGCGGGCAGGACAAGCTCGTAGCATATTACACCGAAAGCACCCCGACCGACATTGCATCAATCAAGGCCGGGATGCAGGAAAAGCTCACGCCATATATGGTACCTTCCATCTTCATAAAACTCGACACTATGCCGGTGACCCCGGCGGGAAAGATTGACACAAGGCATCTTCCTGAGCCAAAGGCTGCCGCATCGGAGTACATTGAGCCACGCAACGATGTGGAAAGATTCTTCTGCGACGCTGTTGCAAGAACGCTCAACCTGGAAAGAGTCGGCATAACGGACAACTTCTTTGAGATCGGCGGCACGTCGCTTATGGCTATGAGGCTTTCCGTAGCCATATCCCACGGAGGGTATCAGATTGCATACAAGGATATCTTCAACTTCCCTACCCCAGGGGAGATGGCTTCATTCGCCAGTGGTGGCGAAAGCATCGGGAAACAGTCTGAAGAAGAGGAAGACAGGGAAATCACCGGATACGACTACAGCCTCATAGAAAAGACAATCCGTGCGAACAACGTCACAACCTACCTCAACGACACTTCCAAACGGCCTCTCGGAAGAGTATTCCTGACGGGAGCGACAGGCTATCTCGGAATCCACATCCTGTACGAACTTCTCAAGGACAAGGATGTACCTGCGATATACTGTCTGGTAAGGGGAGGCAAAGGCAAGTCCCCTGAAATCAGGCTGCAGACCCTCCTGTTCTACTATTTTGACGACTCCTACGCTCAAGAGTTCGGCAAGAGACTGTTCGTGGTGGACGGCGACGTAACAAAACCTTTCGACTATTTCAACGAAAAGATCGACACCCTGATAAACTGCGCTGCCAACGTCAAGCATTTCTCAGCAGGAACGGACATCGAGGATATCAACATAGGTGGGGTGGCCAACTGCATCGACCTCTGTCTGCGGAGCGGAGCCCTGTTTGTCCAGACATCAACAGGCAGCATCGGAGGCATAAGCTTCAAGGAGGATGGAGTCACTGCACCGCACATACTCAGGGAGGATGAATTCTATTTCGGACAGCAGCTCGAGAACAAGTACTCCCGCTCGAAGTTCATCGCCGAGCGTTCCATACTTGAAGCTATTGCGCTCAAAGGATTGAAAGCCAAGATTATGCGTCTCGGAAACCTTGCTCCGAGAAGCCGTGACGGAGAATTTCAGATAAACTCTTACAGCAACTCATATATGGGGCGTCTGAAGGCATTCCGCACCTTGGGCGTGGCTCCGTACGATGCACTTGTCTCTCAGACCGAACTTTCTCCGATAGATGACACGGCAAGAGCCATCTGCCTGCTTGCAGGGACAAACGACAGATGCGTTGTCTTCCACGTGTCAAATTCCCACAGGTCTCTCGTGGCGGACGTAATCAACTGTATGAACAAGGCTGGCCTGACCATAAAGCCAGTGGACAACGGCAGATTCGAGCGTGAGCTCAAGAAAGCTCTTGAAGACCCCGAAAAGGCCGACATCCTCCAATCCCTGCTGGCCTACTCTGGCAGGAGCGACGGCAGGAGCGCCATCTTCAACACATACACTTCAATCTACACCACAGTAGTGCTTATGCATCTCGGGTTCCAGTGGAACACCACCACCTGGGACTATATGGAACAGTTCCTGCTCAAGATACAGAGCCTCGGCTTCTTCGGAAATGAAATAAAGAGATAAGATATATGGCAAACGATTACTTGAAATTCGCTCACGAAGTCTGGGACAGCGTCCCGGCATACAGGAGAACGGCCGGTGAAATCTTTCCAGAAAGATTTGACAGTCTGCCTGTTATCACAAAGCACAGCTACCTGCTTTCCAACCCGCTTGAGGAGTTGTGCCGTGGAGGCAGTCTCGACGGGATTCACCTTATCGGAGCAAGCAGCGGATTCTCAAAGTCAGGAGCCGTATTCTGGCCGAAACGCCCGTGCGACGAAAAAGCTTACGTCCTCGGCATAGAACAGATGTTCATCGACCACTATCACATCGACTCCCGGAGCACGCTCTGCATAGAATGTCTCGCTTTCGGGATGTGGATAGGCGGGATGCAGATTGCGACCGCCATCCGTCTGGTCGGGCTTTCCGGAAAATACAACTTCACCATAGCGACGCCGGGGCTTGACCTTCGTGCCGCAGTGGAAGTTATAAAGAGTTATCACGACAGGTATGACCAGCTGCTCATCATCACCAATCCTTCGAACATTCCGATAATCTCCGCCCTGCTAAGGAAGGAAGATGTGAAGCTGAAACCGGCCTCAACCTATTTCCCTGTCGTCGGAGAATATTTCACCGAGAACCTGCGCGAGCACATCTGTGCCGAATACGGGCATCCCGCTGATGCAACGAGCGTCCTGTGGACCGGCTACGGAAGCGCCGACACCGGGGCTGTCTCTGTCGAGACCGTACCATCTATCCGTCTTCGCAAATGGTTTGCCGGACACCCTGCCGAAAGCAGACGGTTCTTCGGCACGGAAGATACCCCGATGATACTTGAGATGACGCCGGACTGCCTCGTGGAGATAATCGATTCACACATAGTGGTCACGAAGGACCAGTTCATACCTCTTGTAAGATACGACACCAACGACTGCGGAGGCATGCTCAAGCGCTCCGATCTGCAAGGAATTGTCCCCGACAGCATCCTTGAAGGGCTGCCAACGGAGATTATGTTTGTCTGCGGAAGAGCCGACAACGCCGTGATATTCTACGGTACCAACCTGATGATAAGCGACATACAGAACCACCTCCTCTCACTTCCCGACTCGGAGGGCTACGGCGGACTCTATACCGTCCACGAAGCAAAGGAGGAGGAGATCAGCATATTCGAGTTCATAATCTACACTCGCGGTGAAAGCCACGCCTCCTCTGAAAGATTCAAAACGCTCCTGATTGATTTCCTCTGTTCCAACAATGCAGAGTTCAGCATCAAGTACGGCAACCTCGTCAAATCTTTCGGCAAGCCGCTCATCACCGTCACCACCAAGGACATATCCTCACTTCAAGCCAACCTCAAACACCGTTTCGTAATATAGTAACTGTTTTGGAATGAAAAACTTCAGTCAAAGCCAGCTGGAACTTGCATCAGAGATACTGCAGGCAGCGAAAAAAGCACCTTATTACGCTGAAAAATACCGTAATACTCCCCAGCCTCAGACCTGGGACGACTGGTACCGAATCCCTGTCCTCGAAAGAAGCGAACTGTACGACAACACCTACCCGCGTTCTGAATCGATGTTCACCGGACCTCTTTCGGATGCAATAATCAGCAGCACGGGAGGAAGTTCCGGTGTAGCACGCACAATCGTGCTCAAAAGAGAGGAATGGGACATATTCTGCGACAGACAGGCCGAAGCGTTCCGCCGCCTGGGCGTGAATGAAGAAGACCGTGTGGCAAACCTCTTCGTGGCCGGTCATCTGTGGCCGTCTTTCATAGGTGCTCACGAAACTATAATGCGCAGCCACTGCGTCGATCTTCCTATTTCAGCCAACATAGGTGTGGAGGAGGCCTACAAGCTGTGCCGCGAATACAAGCCGACTGTAATGATGTCGCTTCCAACCTTCTTCGTGCTTATGGCCGACCTTGCGAAGAAGGAGGGAAAACCTTTCGAAGGACTGAGACTGATATGCTTCGCGGGAGAGCAGATGAGCCGCGAATCGGAAAGCTATGTTCGCAAATGGCTGGGAGTGGAGGAGATAAAGCCTCTTGCCTACAGCAGCGGAGACTGCGGGATAATGGGATATCAGAGCGAAGACTGCGGCTTCGGGGAGTACCACACCCTCGATGATTTCCAGCTGATAGAAATAGTCGATCCTGAAACTATGCGGCCTGTCGGACCGGGCGAGACAGGAGAGATACTCGTCACCAGCCTTGTCCGCAAGTTTCATCCTGTCCTGCGATACCGCATCGGTGACGTTGCGCTTTGGAGCGGTGATGGAAAGTATCGTCTTGCCGGCCGTGCGGGTGAGGACTTCAAGTTGGGCGGTGCTTATGTGACCGTCGGAGAGTTCGAGCGCGCTGTCAGCGAAGTGGATGCTTTCAGCCTTAATTTCCAGATAGAGATGTGCGATGCAGGCAACCGGATGGACCTTGTCGTAAGCGTCGAGTGCGACAATCCTGCCGGATGTGCCGAAGATGCCCGCAGACTCGAAAAGATACTCTCCAGCAGGATAAAGGATATCGGGGGCGGCTTGAAGATAGGCTTCTTCCGCAGGTACGAGGTGGTTCCTGTGGAGCTGGGAAGCCTGCCGCGCAACCCTATCACCGGGAAGATAAAGAAAGTCATAGACCACAGAGTGGATTAGAACCTGTCTTGAAATTGAAAAGGACTTCACATCTTGTAGGAAAAGCATTCAGGAGCTACCTTGGAGCATCCATAATGACTGTCGCCGCCGCGCAGATAGCCAGCATCGTGGATGCTTCGATAGTGGGCAATCTTCTTGGAAGCGGAGCCCTTGCTGCAGTCAATATATGCAAGCCTGTACTTCAGGCCGTGTTCTCGATTTCCGTGCTGCTTGCGGCCGGAGGCACGATGCTCACCGGGATGGCCATCGGGAAAGGAGAACGCACGAAGGCCGACAGTGCCTTCTCCCTCACCCTGTTCCTGACCGTTTCCGCCGCAGTGGTTCTGACCATTACCGGCAACCTGCTGTTCAAGCCTCTGCTCAACACACTGTGCAGTTCGGAAAGTATAGCACCGATGGCCGGCCTGTACCTTCGGATAATGGTATTGTCGATTCTTCCGATGATGCTGATGACCGTGCTGGACTCTTTTGTCACGGTGGACGGCGACCCTCATCTTGCAACAAGAGCGATTGTGGTCAGCAATGCCGTGAACCTCTGCCTTGATGTCGTATTCATCAGATTCTTCGGAATGGGCATCACCGGTGCAGGACTGGCCACCTGCATAATGTACATAGTGTGCGTGGTGATGGTGCTTCCTCACTTCAGGAAGAGCGGCAAGCTGAAGCTCACTTCCAAAGTGGAAAGAGGCCAGGCCGCACCGCTGCTTACACTCGGGCTGCCTCTCTTTCTGAGCAGTATCCTCGTGGCAGTGCAGTTCGCCTGCTCCAACAACATAGCCGCAGCCGCTTTCGGTGACAGCGGACTTGTGGCATACGCCGTCTGTATGCAGTTGCTTGTATTCTCGACGGTATTCATCAACGGCACATACCGGACGATACAGCCTGTCGGCTCACTGCTCAAGGGAATGGGTGATTACCGGGGCATCCGGATGCTTACAGCAAGAGCCTACCGTTTCCTTGGAATATGCCTGTTGCTGTACTTCGCAGTGATACTCATCTTCCCGCGCGCTCTTTCCGCACTTTTCGGTGTGACTTCAGAGAGTGATATGGCAGCAGTGACCTACGCATTGCCTTCATTTTCAATATATATAGTTCTTATGGCGTTATTGGGCGACCTTGTCCCGATCTACCAGATATCCGGTCACAAGTACATAGCCACGCTTCTTTCCGTTGCACAGGCTCTGCTGCCTCTCATAGGATTCAGCGCTGCCGCCTCGCTCGCCACGGCACATCCGGCAATCAATCCTTGGAGCGGCTTCGCTGCGGGAGAGCTTGCCGCAGCACTGCTGCTCGTCATAGTAACATTCGCCATACGTCTGAAAGACAGGCATCTGTCCCCTCTTCTCCTCATACCGGAAGAAATGCCATATACATCACTCGACTTGTCTGTTGCAGCCATCCCCGAGGAGATTGAAGAGCTGTCCCGCACCATTGTGTCCTTCCTTGAAGAGAAAAAGTGCAACTCCGCCAAATCACGGATGGTGGCTGAGTGCAGCACACATCTTGCAACGGCTCTTTCAGAAAAGGGACATGCACGCCACATCGACTACAAACTCGTCCTGCGGGACAGTTCAATCGACTTCTCCGTTCATTCAGACGGTGAACTCTTCAATCCGCTTGAAGATGAAGAACTTTCCGCTTCGCTGCCTTCCGGGGCACGATACGACCGCCTCTTTTCTCAG
The DNA here is from genome assembly GCA_018064345.1 of Candidatus Cacconaster merdequi. Lineage (GTDB taxonomy): Bacteria > Bacteroidota > Bacteroidia > Bacteroidales > UBA932 > Cacconaster > Cacconaster merdequi. Next base: position 34,339 of record JAGHVK010000005.1, on the reverse strand, counting down.
AACATATTAACAATTAACAGTATATCCTTATGAGCTTATTAACGGTAATTCTTGCGTCACTGATCAATTTCATCGTCACCTGCCCCGGTGAGGACGCATCACACAGCATCAACGTGAACTGGCACACTGATGTCAAGGGAAGTTATATGGAACTGACCGACTCACGCGATACGGCATTCCTTTCTGCGGATAAAATATATCCGAAAGAGACTCTCTGGAGCACGGATTGTTGCGATTCACTATTCGCAATCGAGCGTTATGTCTGCAAAGTGAATATGGACAACCTGAAAAAGGGCCACAGCTACATCTACAGAATCTGCGCCGCTGACACTGCGAGCGGCACGTATCACTTCACCACGGCAAACGGTTCCCGGAAATGGACATTCAACGCATTCACCGATTTCCAGACACGCTTCAACCCATACACGCACAACCTCATCAGACTCATAGACTCCATTGCCGGACATTCAGTCCTTTCGGTCTGCAGCGGAGACATGATTGACTATGCAGCCCATCAGGATGAGTGGGAATGGCTGTTCGGGCAGGACGACATCTTCAGCAGATTCATCTACGCCTCATCACCGGGTGACCACGAATACTGGGGCCTGCCATATCCGAACGGTCATATCGAACAGTTGAAGAGCCCGCTGACCTACAATGCCATCTTCAACTTCCCTCAGAATGGAACGGATTGCTGCAAAGGATCCAACTACTGGTTCATCTACAACCGTGTGCTCTTCCTGAGTCTCGACTGCGGTGACTCAAACACACCGGTGAGCGAAAACTCGAAAATGGAGAGGGACTGGATAATCAGGACCGCAAAGGAACTTGAAGGAAGATACGACTACCTGATAGTGCTCCAGCACAAGTCACTCATGTCATCCTACACAAATGATTCAGGAGTACACAAGTACCTCACTCCACTGTGGGTGCCTGCATACGTGGAAGCGGGAGTGGACCTTGTACTGAGCGGTCACGACCATATGTATTCCCGCACTCACGAAATCGATGGAGTGTGGTATCTTGATATGGGTTCTTCAGGAAGGAAGACAAGAGTCCCTGACGAAGGGCAGTACACCGACGGCCTTCACGACAAGATAATAAATCTCAGGGAATTGGACCAGTGCGTGGGAGCAGTGGTCTCTGTCAGTCGCAAATGCCTCGACATCAAGGTATATAACCGCGACGGAGAACTCGTGGACCAGTTCAAGGTAAAGGCTAAAAGACGCAGATAACGATTTTTGTCGTATATTTGATGTCCGGAATCCTCTGTCGGGTTCCGGACATTATTACATACTATGGTAAAACATATCATTCTTTGGAAACTTCGCGAGGATTTGAGCGAAGAGCAGAAAAGCGAAATCAAGAAATCGATCAAGGCCGGTCTTGAAGGCCTCAATGGAAAGATTGAAGGCACAATCGACATAAAAGTGAACATCAACGGTCTTCCTACAAGCAACGTGGACGTAATGCTCGACTCCTCTTTCGTCGATTACGATGCGCTCAAGGTGTACGCCTCACACCCTGACCATCTTGCAGTGGCCAACGGCATTATCCGTCCCGTCACCGCACAGCGCTGCTGCCTGGACTTCGAGGAATAAGAACCAGCCCGGCACATATCTGAAGGACTCTGTCTGACACCGGATCTGAGAACCTGTTCTGAGCTGCGGCGGGGTTTTTTCGGTCAGGCCTTCTGGCTATGACCAGGTGTATTACAGTTCGGAAGTGATGATGTTGTCGCGGCTGATATGCTTGTCATACAGGAAGATGGCAAGGCAGACAACAGCTTCGGCAACAAAGCCGGCCGCTCCCGTCACCCCAGTTGTCAGGTCACTGCCGCCCTGCACGAGATAAAACACGAAACCTCCCACTGCATTGATTGTTCCGTGGAAGATGGCGGCAGGATATACCGAACCGGCCTTCTTCACAAGATAGAGTTCGATGAAGCCGATCAGAATGCAGAAGGCTGCCATCAGGAATATTCCGGCAACCGGATGCTGAGGGTAGTTGTGGCCCATCAGTATGATAGGTGCGTGCCATATTCCCCATACAGCGCCAATGACGAGCGCTGCCTTGCAGAACTTCGTACCGCGAAGTGCGCTGACCATATAGTTCCGCCAGCCGTACTCCTCTCCGAACGCAGCCACTGCGTTTATTGTGCAGCCCGCCATTATTCCGTTCACTATTCCGCTGACAATCATTACGGATAAAGGTGTCTTTTCAAATTGTAAGCGGACTATTGATGCACTCTTTTCATCCAGACCGGACATATTTATCAACTGATCCGGGCTGTATTCAAGTACAGCCCCGGGAACAAGGGCGGAAAACAGAACAGTCAGCGCCACAAGAACCAGCGGGAGCACCATTGCAACAAGCCACGACCAGCGGGGCTTGAATGCAAGCAGCCCTGTTGATGTCAGACGTTCCTTCGACCGCCACTGCAACAGCAGGGCCGTAATCATCGGGAAGAACATATATACGGTACAGAAGATCCGGAATGCAATCCGGTAGGACTCGATATCTCCACCGAGTACGGCATAAAACACACCGGACATCGCCCAGGAGAAGGCACATACCGATGCTGCGAATATCAAAGCTTTTTTCATACTTTCAGAATTCTGACGGCCGGGGCCATCCGTTCATCACACAAACTTACACAAAATATTCATAAAATGCGTAAGTTTGCAGAAAACCAGGTTAGAAGCTGTACAAGAACCATAGAATGAAAGACATATCTTTTCTGATAAACGCATTTGTGGACCACAGCCGCGGTTTCACCGGAAACTCAGCATACGTCCTGCTCCTGGAAAGATGGCTACCCGCAGATGAGATGCTCCGCATAGCACGCCGCAACGGTGTCGCAGAGACAGCATTCGCCGTCAGGAACCCTTCAGGCAGCGAGGCAGACTACTCCCTGAGATGGTTCACACCCGACATAGAGATGGACCTCTGCGGCCACGCCACACTGGCAACGGCTTTCACTATCTTCACCTGCACTGATTTCGGAAAGAGCGGGATTTCCTTCTCCTCAAACAGCGGAATACTGAAAGCTTCAATAAGCGGGGATGTATGCACACTCGATCTTCCCCCACGCCCTGCCTCACCTTCGGAACTCCCACAGCAAATACTTGACTCACTGAGCATAAAACCTTTGGAAGTGTTCAAGGCAAGGGATTATCTTCTTGTTTATGAAGATGAAAGGGACATTTCCGGAATAACGATAGACCGCCGCCTCTTCGATTCGGTGAATATAGACCCGGGCGGAATCGCGGTAACAGCCCCCGGTCACGGTTGCGATTTCGTTTCACGATTCTTCACTCCTCAGGCGACCATCCTTGAGGACCCTGTCACAGGCTCTGCCCACTGCTCTCTGGTTCCATATTGGAGCCGCAGACTCGGGAAAGATGAACTCACAGCCTGCCAGCTCTCACAAGAAGGCGGCACATTGTTCTGCCTCAACACCCCCGACAGGGTGTTTGTAGGAGGAAAAGCGGAAGTGGTGAAGAAAACTGAAATAAATTTTGGATAGATAAAATTATTGACTACTTTTGCAGTCCCAAAACAAAGGGAAATGCTTCCTTAGCTCAGTTGGTAGAGCACGACACTCTTAATGTTGGGGTCCAGGGTTCGAGCCCCTGAGGGAGCACCAAATAAGTCGCTGATTTTTCAGCGACTTATTTTTTATTTCCGGGCTCATCGTCCGCGCTCCACGCTACTCTTCCGACTCAGTTCGACAGGGTATCGTACTTAGGAGGTGAAAAGAGGCTTCCAAGGCAGGTGCCTCCGGAAGCACCTGCAACACAGATGCGCCTGGAAGGCAGTTGCAGGATGCTGAAGAGATGAAGAGATGGAAAAGATCCGCATCCGTGATGTCATTGTTTGGACTTGACGATGGCACAATCCCGTCAGACAAGATCCGGCTGAGTTGTCAGAAAATCTTTGAGCACCATCAGCCAGCCCTTTTTCATTATCATCAGCTTCAACGCCATAGATACGGCAAATCCAGGTTTTCCGGAATTAACTTTGATGAAGCGCATCGATTCCAGCCGTTGATGCGCTCTGTCGTGCATCTTTCTGCGGCTAAGGGAGCCCGGTTGCGGAATGTAATTGTACAGGGCCTTCGGCAAATGAGAAGCTCTTCCCGCCTTCAACCAGGCAAGGGTGACGAATGCAGTATCTTCCGAACTCCTGGTCTGAGGAAAATGTATATTATTGTCAATCAAAAATTTGCGACAGAACATATATGTCCACAGGCGGGTTACGAATGAAAGCAGGATTGCTGCACGCCCTTTTTCTGTAAGAACGCCCGGGGTGAAATCCGGTGACTTGAGGAGTTTTCCATCAGTCAAGGCATCACAGCAGACCATATCGGCACTGTATTTTTCTGCTTCGCAGTATAATGACTCACAATAATCCGGTGCAATTTCATCGTCACAGTCCACGAAGCAGACATATTTGCCGACAGCCCCTGCCAGTCCTATGTTCCGGGCCGCACCAGGCCCTCCATTGACCGGAGTGGAGAGGAAACGGACTCTGACGGCATCGGCATCTTCCCTCCCTTTGAGGAACGCATTCGCACGGGAAAGCCAATCATCAGTAGAGCAGTCATCCACAAGGATTATTTCAATATCAGAAAGCGTCTGTCCCAAAGCAATCTGAAGGAAATGGACGATATAGTCAGCCCCATTGTAAACCGGGACCACAAGACTCACTTTCAATTCATTCCTTTTCTCCATAGGCTTAGAACCTGTTCTTAGAGTAGTTGTAAAATGTTCAGGACTTCCCTTATTCTATTGTCGAAGGTATGTTCCATACGAACCTTTTCACAGGCCTTGGCGGCGCGATCCGCGCAGTCTCCCGCAAGGGACCGCTCTATTGCGGTGAACATTCCGTCACGGTCTGAATACAGCATCACACTATCCCCGAAAAGAGATTTCACGTACGGATTCGCATCACACACCTGAAGCGCACCGGAACCACATATTTCGAACAGACGCGGGTTAGCCCCGTCTTTCTGGTGCTCTTCATGGATATTGAGCACCACCCGGCTCCTGTTGTAAAGCATATTCACATCTTCCGGGGCAAGGTTCACATTCCGTATCACGGACTTGTACGGTCTCACAGCCCATTTCAAAAGGCCTTTGTACCAGGGCTGGAAAAGCCCGTAAACAAGTATCTTCCTGTCAGGGAAATGACGTATCACGTCCAATACGGCCGCCTTGCGTTTAGGAGAATTGTACATATTCCCGACAAACAATATGTCTATGTCCTTGACAGAATTGCCAATAGGATGATATACGGTAACATCACACGCCTGAGGGAGAAAGTGCGCCTCAATACCTATGTCGTTGAAACGACGTACGTCATTCATGTCAAAGCAGAAAAGAGCATCCACGTGAGCAGCCAGCTCCACCACCGATGATGACAATCTGGACAACGTATCAAACAGCCAAAGAGCCACTTTTGAATTACGGCGGAAAGTATCAATAGTTTCGGACAGGAAGATATCCCCATTCATTACAAACACCACGTCAGGCCTGAGTGTTTCGTATTTTTCCAGGACGGACACGTTGAAATGCAACTTTGATTTGTAAACCAACGCCTCTTTATCCTTCGCAAATTTCCATTTCACTTTCTGGAAACCACGATATGGAGTTATTGGTGTATCAAAGCCGAATAACACAGGTTCATAGCCCAAGTTCCTGAACGCTGCACAAACAGCATCCGGAAAATAGAAGAAGTTGGGACCGATAACGAGTGCTGTTTTCATTTGGATATAGAATTCTTTATTCTTGTCAGGAATGATATGGTACTCTTCTCGAAAAGACCGAGCGTCAGCAAAAGTGAAACGCCGAACACGGCCATGACAATCAAGGCGAATCTGATTAATGGCAAGACTCCTTCTCCAGGGTTCAAAGAGAAAATCCTCACCGTGAAGTATAATAAAGACACCGCAACTGCTCCCGCAAACAAAAGTTTGAAATAAAAACGTAAATAATCTGAAAAAACCTGCCTGAGGCCGTTACGGAACAGGAAATAAGGCTTCCATATAAAAGAAACCCAGAAATTATCAATGACTGATGCTGTCAGAATACCGTTCAAACCATAAGAACGGCCGAGCAGTATGCCGAGTACGAGATAGATGGCGCTTCGCACAAAAGGCACCCAGATATCATTGAAAAGACCGTATGCATTGAGGAAAGATTCTGAGGAGTGATTCATCATTGAAAGAAAGAATACTGCAACAATCAGAATCAATGTCCCATTGCCAAGTAAAAATTCCGGGCCAATCCACAGCTTGATGAATGGTTCCATAAGAAGCCACACTCCCACACATCCGAAGAGAATCAGAGCGAACCGTGCGGTAAACAGTTCCTTGAATATCTTGTAAACCAGTTTCTGATCGCCTTCTGCCACGGTATTGCCAATACCGGCATTGAGATTTGCAAATGCTGCTACAATCAATGCGCCCATACTGTCCATAACAACTTTGTAATTACCATAAATGGCAACAGTAGTCAAAGATGTGAAAGTATAAATAAGAATCGGAGCAGCCTGAGTCGTCACAAAGAAGCCAATACGGTGAATAAAAATCTGCTTCACTTTCGGCAGTATTTGCGGATACTTGCCAAGCATTTCCCTGCTGACCTTGCAAGAGGCTTTCAGGAAAGGATAATTCCTATAAACAGAGTAATTCAGGAGGATTGCGGCAAGTATGGCAAATAACGCCTCTATCGCAAGCCACCATTCGTAAGGATGTTCAAGACAGCGCACGGCAAACATCTGGAAGCATACTTTAACTATCATAGTGATACGATAGCTCATCTGGAACTTCCAATCCTGTTGGTCTGCGGTAAGGATAACCTGCTTGTAATTGACGAAATAGCCAAGCAATGAGCTGAAAAGCAAAACGAGATAAGATGCGTATGCATACCACAAAGGCAGTTGCATCTTGGTGAAAATCAGAGGAAAGAAAGGCAATAGAAGTATACTGCCCACGATGATGAACAAGGCTACCCTCTTATAGAACCACCCCTGAATCGCTATGATTTCACGGATGCTCGTCTCATCTTTTTCAAATAAAGGCTTGTAAAGGGTATAGGCAACAGCCACTTCGATACCCATTTCCGCCAGATTCAGGAAATTCAAAAGGCTGGCAGCCGTTGTATTCAAGCCAAGTACTTCAGTACCAAGATAATCCAGGAAGATTTTACGGGAGAAGAAGCCCAGGAGCAGGGATACAATCTGAACCATAACAGCGACAATGCTGTTACGCATCCCTTTCTTCGTTCTCTGGTAATTGCCTCCCATTATTCTCTGGTTATGAACTCTGTCAATGTCCGGCAAATGCGTGACCAAAGCAATCTGTTGCCATATGACGCAATGGAATCATAGCGATAACGGTCCATCTTGGAATCATCCATCACATTCTGTATTGCCGCCGCCATTTCATCCGGGGTTTCCACTATCATACCTTTGTCAGATGAAGGCACAAAATCCTCATCGGAAGATACAGGTGTCGTGACGATATAGTTCCCAAAATATTGAGCCTCAGCACATACAATACCAAAACTCTCATGTCTGGACGAAAGACAATGGATTTTTGAACTGTTGTAATAATCCATCAACAACGCCTTGTCATATACTGCTCCTACTTTGAAAATACGATTTTCCAATCCTGTTTCAATACAGAATCTGTCAAATAATTCTTCAAATTCCGGTATGCAGGGCCCTATCAGAAAGAGCCTCCAATCATCGCGCCATTGGACCTTTTTACAAGCTTCCAGAAGGAATTCAGTATTCTTTTGATAAGTGCCAAGTCTTCCCACACAAGTTATCGTGTTCTTTTTTTCATAAAAAGGAAGGACCCTGACATTCTTTACACAATCATCATCGATTCCGTCAGGAAGGCAGAGGAGTTTGTCGGAAGATAACTTCAAGGATTTGCTGACATATCTGTAACCTTTTGTCGATTCTATGGATATATAATCGACTGCCAGACGGATATAGATTCTATAAACAAGATCCCTGACTTTTGCAAGCGGCTTGCTGCCTTGTTGTTCAAGATGCAGCACGTCGGCGTCCATCTTAACGTAAACTTTTGATTTTCTGTTTACCAGTTTGAAGAAGATACCATAAAAGATGGAATATTTCAAGAAATAGAGATTCAATATATCAATCTCTTTTCTCGATTTCCATAAAAATCTGAAGACCTCTTTACAGAAAAGCATATGGACCGGATTCTCTGGGAGGGGTCTCTCCCCAAGGAAATCAAAGGCAACTCCTTCAGGTATCACCTTGCGGCCCTCATCCGGTTTTATGAAAGAAATGAAATGTGCCTGAAAACCACATCTGCCCATATATTTCGGCAGAAGGCCCGGATCCTTGGTCAGATGAAACGGATCATCAGTCAAAAACAATGTGCAGAACGTTTTCATAGCATCTTACCTTCTCTGTCTCAAAGCTTCGTTCATTATCAGGACGGCGGCAACAGATACGTTCCGGGCCAGTTTCACAGTTGGCGCGCCTTCCTTTCGTGGCTATTCATCAAAATTATACGGACAAACAGCGAATTTCGCCATATTTTTTGATAAACACAACAACAGAGACACAAAATGCAGTTTCAGGGTCCGCGCCTGAACATAACGTCCAGGTTTGCACATATAGGAAAAATTACACCAACAATCATCATTTGTCCTGTTCAAGTGTTATCTTTGCTGATACAGAGAACAAATGGATATGAAAAGCAGATTATCTCTTCTGATTACCGGTGTTGCCGGTATCGCTGTTCTGGCAGTGCTTTCAGTGGGCTGCTGTACTTCGGAGACGGCAGCCGGAACGGCAACTTTCCCTCTTTCTGAAATAACTGTCGGAGAGCCTCTTTCCCAAAGGATCAAGCGCAATATGGAAAGGCTTCAGGAAGATATTTATCAGCCCCCGCACGTATTCGAGGACCTCAACTGGCCAGGGGACTTCATAGGCAGGACTGTCCTCGGCCTGGCAATGGAAGCAGAGGCGCTGCATTCGGATCCGGCACTGCTTCATCTTCTGATTGACTCCCTTCCAGGCAAGTTGAACGGCAAGGGATATCTCGGACCTGACTACGCCCCCTGCATCAACGAACAGCAGCTTTCCGGGCACGGCTGGCTGTTGCGGGGTCTGTGCGAGTATGTGAAGTGGAGCGGCGACCGAAGCATAATGCCGGTTGTGCGCTCTGTCGCAGAGAACCTCTTCGTTGCCGGCACGGAAAAGTACCCGCAATATCCCATATCTCCGGAATTGAGAAGCACCACAGGTGGCGAGGCCAGCGGAACAATTTCAAGCGAAGCTCCTGACTGGATGCTGTCCACGGACATAGGCTGCATATTCATCGGAATGGCAGGGCTCATAGATGCATACGAACTAATCCCGGAAGAGCCCTTGAAGGCTGCGATAGATTCCCTTGCCGCGCGTTTCCTCGAGGTGGACCTTATCGCTGTGAAAGCTCAGACACACGCAACCCTTTCCGCCCTGCGCGGGCTGTTGAAATATGCTTCGCTGACGGGCGACAAGAATCTTTTACCTGAAATCATCCGCAGGTGGGACATCTATGAGAATCAAGGCATGACCTGCTGCTACGGCAATCTCAACTGGTTCGGAAGGCCCGATTCGTGGACAGAGCCCTGCGCCATAGTGGATTCATACATAGTGGCTTTCGAGCTTTGGAAGGCTACCGGGGAGGTTCATTACCGCAATATCGCAGAACTTATCTACACAAATGCACTGTGTCACGCGCAGCGGACAAACGGCGGCTTCGGTTGTGACAGCTGTCCATCTCCGGAAGACCCGTTCCTCAAGGTTTCCATTCCTGAGGCTTACTGGTGCTGCACAATGCGCGGAGCAGAAGGGCTCGCACGCGTTGCAGAGTCAAGCTGGGCAACACGGAAGGATTGCCTGTACGTTCCTTTCTATCGCAACTCATCCGTTAAAAGCGAAGGTCTTTCCGTAAGGCAGGATTCCGCCTACCCGCAGGAGGGGAAAGTGTCGTTCGTATTCAACGACAACTCACGAGGAGTGCGCTCTCTGTGCATTCCAGACCTTCCCTGGGCTGATTCCGTGCAAGTCACGCTGAACGGAAAGAGAGTCCATACATCTTCTTCCGATGGATTCCTCAATATACGTCACCGATTTGCAGAAGGTGACAAGGTGGATGTATCTTTCAATCTTACTGTAAGAAAAGACAGCTGGAACGGTTCGGCAAGATATTTCCGGGGTCCTGTCCAGCTCGGTCTGCGCTGCGACGTTCCTGCCGCTGACGGAGCATTTCCTGAAGATTCCCTGGTCCCGGTACCTCATCTTATGCGGATAATGGACAAGGAAAACCTGCAGGTGCTGTTCTGATACCTGTTTGTTAATTTCAAAACAGGTTCTAAGAACCTGTTTTGGAATGGTTCACGAAAATTATTATAGGTTATTGTTCAGCAGATTTTTCGATGATTTGAAGGAGCAATGTGGTTCCATTGTAACTGATAAGCAGCGAAAAATATGCGAATAAGAAGCATAAGAATTGAAGTTAATCATTTCAAAACAGGTTCTAAATGGGAAGTTTTTTTTGTAGATTTGTAGACTGAAATTTTTAACGAATATGAAACGTATCATCTCATCAATCGCACTCCTCGTCCTTGCAGGTGTGCTCTTCCCGGCAAACGCCGAGATTACTTTCAGGGCCCTCGAACACCGCGACACCGTCAGATCTCCGAAATACTATTTTCTCGGAGCTACAGAGCCGGGCAACACCGTCACTATCGATGGTGAAGCTGCAAAGGTCTATAAGACAGGTGCTTTCGGAAAGGAATACAAACTAGTTCCGGGCAACAATGTCATCAAGGTCAATATCAGCGACGGAAGCCAGACCGTCGAGAAAGAGGTGAATGTATTCTTCAAGGCTGACGGCAGGATGCCTGAACGCAAGTACTCGATTGAAGAGGCGAAGCGTAAAATCGATTTCGAAGAATTCAAGGAACGTTCCTTCTACGTTGAGACGCTTCCGAATGCATGCCTCCAGTATGGTACAGGTTCAGACCGCCTCGGTGGTTCGAAAATGGGATGGCTCAACCCGGGCATTACATTGAAAGTCACAGGAGAGATCCAGGACCTCTTCAAGGTTCAGCTTTCCGAGAACAGATTCGCTTATATTGCAAAGGAATACGTGAAGCCTACTCCAAAGGTTACCAGAACCGTGAATTCCAACAATATGAGCGTATTCAACAATGGAAAGTCCGACCGCATCAGCATCTCTTTCCCGGAAAGGCTTCCTTACGTATCGTGGACACAGCTCGACCCTACCATCATCAACGTGGATGTCTATGGCGCTATGAACAACAGCAACTGGCTCATCCACAGGCGCGACCTCGGAATGATAGACTACGTGGACGTACAGCAGCCTGAAAGCGACGTGTTCCGCATCGTCATCAAGCTGAAAGAGAAATATGCGTGGGGATATGCCATCAACTACCAGGGCAACACACTCAATATCGACATCAAGCACTCTCCTGAAGAGATCAGCCTCAAAGGAATGGTCATAGGTCTTGACGCAGGCCACGGCGGAAATCCGGGAGCTATCAGCCCGACAGGTATCCGTGAAGCCGACGTGAACCTGAGCATCGTCAAGAACATCAAGGAGATGCTTGAAGCCAAGGGAGCAAAGGTAGTCCTCAGCCGCACCGACGAATACAGCATCGATATGTCAAGCCGCAGGAAAATCTTCCTTGACAACGACATAGACCTTCTCGTATCAATCCACAACAACGCAGGAGGCTCTCCTCTCGTACCGATGGGGACCAGCACCTATTACAAGTACATACAGAACAGGGAACTGGCCGCCTGCCTCCTTGACAGGATGATTGAACTCGATGTTCCGAACTACGGGCTGACCGGCAACTTCAACTTCGCGCTCGGCACTCCTACCGAGTACCCTAACGCATTGGTTGAGTGTCTTTTCATGAGCAGCCTGCCTGACGAGGAAAAACTTGCTGACAGCGCATATCTGAAAAAGATTGCACAGAAAGTCGTGCTCGGCCTCGAAGACTACCTCAAGAAAGTCAAGAAGGCCCGACAGGGAAAATAAAAGCATCTGATGGAGTTCAGGATTCAGTCACAATACCGGCCTACCGGAGACCAGCCACAAGCAATCGACAAGATCTGTGCATCCATCCGGGAAGGTAACCGCGCAACGACACTTATGGGCGTCACAGGGAGCGGCAAGACCTTCACTATGGCCAACGTGATTGAACGCCTGCAACGTCCGGTGCTGATTCTGAGCCACAACAAGACATTGGCGGCCCAGTTGTACGCTGAATTCAAGTCGTTCTTCCCGAACAATCTGGTGGAGTATTTCGTATCGTATTACGACTACTACCAGCCGGAGGCCTACATACCCACGACCGACACATACATCGAGAAGGACCTCAATATCAACGATGAAATAGAGAAACTGCGTCTGAGCGCCACGTCCGCCCTTCTGAGCGGACGGCGCGACGTGGTTGTCGTCTCTTCCGTCTCGTGCCTCTACGGCATAGGCAATCCTGACGACTTCCACGAGACTACCGTCACCATCGAGACAGGGCAGACTCTCGGACGGCAGAAATTCCTTTACAGCCTCGTGGATGCGCTCTACTCACGCAACGAGGCGGAGTTCAAGCGCGGGACTTTCCGCGTCAAGGGCGACAGCGTGGATGTATTCCCGGCATACGGAGACCTTGCCTGCCGCGTGATATTCTTCGGCGACGAAGTGGAGTCCATCGAGATGACGGACCCTCTGAGCGGGGCCACCATTGAGCTGCTCGACAGAATTTCCATCTACCCTGCCAACAACTTCGTAACATCCAAGGAGCGTACCAAGCAGGCCGTCGCCGCAATCCAGGACGATATGCTCCGCCAATGCGGATACTTCCACGAGATAGGAAAGCATCTTGAAGCCAAAAGGCTTCAGACACGTGTGGAATACGACCTTGAAATGATGAAGGAGGTCGGCTATTGTCCCGGCATAGAGAACTATTCAAGATATTTTGACGGGCGTGAGCCCGGTATGAGGCCATTCTGCCTGATAGATTATTTCCCGAAGGATTTCCTTCTGTTCATTGATGAGAGCCACGTCACAATCCCGCAGATAAGGGCAATGTCCGGAGGGGACCGCTCCCGCAAGCAGACTCTTATAGAATATGGGTTCAGGCTTCCTGCGGCAGCCGACAACAGGCCTCTGAAATTCGACGAATTCGACGCTCTCGTGGGGCAGAGGCTTTTCGTCAGCGCAACGCCCGGGGACTACGAACTTGAAGAGACGGGCGGTGAAGTGATTGAGCAGCTGGTAAGACCTACCGGCCTGCTTGACCCTCCGATTGAGGTGCGTCCGTCGAAGAATCAGGTGGACGACCTGCTGGAAGAGATACAGATACGCGCCGAAAAGGATGAGCGGGTACTTGTCACGACTCTTACCAAGAGGATGGCTGAAGAACTTGAAAAATACCTCACGAAGATGGAGGTGAGGGCAAGATACATCCATTCAGACGTGGACACTCTTGAGAGAGTGGAGATTATCGAGGATTTCAAGGCTGGACGGTTTGATGTCCTTGTGGGAGTCAATCTGCTTCGTGAAGGGCTCGATATGCCTACCGTCTCGCTTGTGGCGATAATCGATGCCGACAAGGAGGGATTCCTCCGTTCCGACAGAAGCCTCACTCAGACTGCGGGACGTGCGGCACGGAATGTGAACGGAAAGGTTATAATGTATGCCGACACCATCACCCGTTCGATGCGCTCCACAATCGACGAGACTGAGCGCCGGCGCGCGATACAGATGGCATACAACAAAGCGCACGGCATAACTCCTACGCAGGTGGGAGTGAGCGCAAAAAGCGAGCTGGTGGCCGGAAGAGCCGAGTATCCTGTCTCATTCGAGGAGAAGGTGAAGGTTCTGAGGGACGACCCTGTGGTAAACCGTATGGATGCAAGGGAACTGGATATGGCCGTACTCTCTTCCCGCAGGAAGATGGAAGAGGCCGCCGCGCAGCTTGACTTCGTTGCGGCAGCCCGTTACCGCGACGAGATGAACGCCCTGAAAGAGATAGCAAGAACTAAAGATGGAGCCAGTAAGAGATGATACCTAAAATACTGAACGAACAGATAGCAGGTTTCGAACCTGCGGAGCAGCAGATGGTTGTCTCAGCATTCGAATGTGCCGCCATCCATCTTGCCACGAGGACGCGTGGCGACAACCACCCCTTCATTGAGCATCCTCTCGGAGTGGTGTCGATAGTGGTGAAGGAACTCGGCTTGAGAGCCGATGCTGTCACCGCCATACTCCTTCATGAAGCCAACCGTTTTGAAACGGAGAACATACAGGAACTCAACAGGACTGCCCTGTTCGAATCCTTCAGGAGCCGTTATCCGAAGGATATCATCGATATGGTGACAGGGCTCAACAACATAGCCGCCATCACCGTACAGCAGACAAACCTCGACCCCGAGAAATACCGCAAACTGATAGTATCGTACTCCACCGACCCGAGGGTTGTGCTGATAAAGATTGCAGACAGACTGGAGGTTATGCGCAACATCAGGATATTTCCGGCAGCAAGGCAGAGGGCGAAGATCACTGAAACAATGATGCTCTATACGCCTCTTGCCCACCAGCTCGGCCTGTACAGGATAAAGAGCGAGTTCGAAGACCTTTACCTCAAACTATCGGAACCTGCCAGCTACAAGGCGATAACTGCCAAGCTGCGTGTGCGTGAGAAGAATATGAACTCCCTTATGGAGAGTTTCGTAAACCCTCTCAAGGAGAAACTGACAAACAGCGGCATACGTTACACCGTGAAAGTACGTATGAAGAGCCCGTATTCCATCTGGAAGAAGATGCAGACCAAAGGGCTTCCGTTTGAAGAGATATACGACATCTACGCGATGCGTTTCATAGTGGAGTGCGGCAGCGACCACACCGAAGAGGAGGAGCTGTGCTGGAAAGTCTACAGCCTGGTAACAGAGGAATACACCCCTGACACATCCCGCCTGCGCGACTGGATTTCCAAGCCAAGGGACAACGGATACGAATCGCTCCATACCACCGTACTGACCAAGGAAGGATGGGTGGAAGTGCAGATACGTACCGAAAGGATGGACTTTGTGGCTGAGCAGGGCCACGCAGCGCACTGGTCATACAAGGGAATAAAGAGCGGGAACGAAGGCTTCACCAACTGGCTGAACAGCTTGAGGAACCTGATGCAGAGCACGGAGAACGAAAACGAAAAGTACGAACAGTCCGAACTGATGTTCGACGAGATACTCGTGTTCACTCCTACCGGTGACCTGAGACAGCTCCGCAAAGGGGCTACCGTTCTTGACTTCGCTTTCGAAATCCATACCAACCTCGGCCTGAAATGCAGCGGAGCCCGCGTGAACGGTAAAATCGCATCAATCCGCGATCAGCTCCATTCTGGCGACGTGGTTGATATAATTGCCAACAAGAATCAGAAGCCGAATGCCGACTGGCTGAACTTTGTGGTCAGTTCCAAGGCCAGGAGCAAGATAAAGCAGAAGCTGAAGGAAGAGGAAAACAAGAGGGCTGCCATAGGCAAGGAACTTCTGGACCGCAGGCTGAAGAACTGGAAGCTCACGATGGGCGACGACCAATTGGCTGAACTGGTAAAGAACCTTAAATACAAGACGATAAACGAATTTTTCGGAGCAGTGGGAGAAGGGGTCATAGACCCTGTTCAGATAAAGGATTTCCTGCTCGCTGACCGCAGTTCCCAGCCTCAGGCCGAGAGCCGGGAACATACGGCAACACAGCACAGCAAGCCGCAGTTAGCCGCCAGACTGAAGAACTTCGACTACAAGGTGGCCAAGTGCTGCAACCCGAACTATGGTGACGAGGTGTTCGGCTTCCTCACCATCAGGGACGGAATAAAGATTCACTCTGTCAATTGTCCGAACGCTTCCAGACTGAGGGAGAACTACCCTTACAGGATTCTCGAAATAGAGTGGAAGAAACCGGATAAGGAGGTAAATAAAAAAGATGCAGAAAAAGGAGATACACATAAAGGGCGCAAGGGTAAATAACCTGCAGAACATAGACCTTGACATTCCTCTCGGGAAGCTCGTGGTCATCACGGGTATCTCCGGAAGCGGAAAGTCGTCCCTCGCCTTCGACACTCTCTTCGCTGAAGGCCAGCGGAGATTTGCTGAGAGCCTGTCGGCATTCGCAAGGCAGTTCCTCGGCAGGATGTCGAAACCCGATGTGGACCTGGTAAGCGGAATACCGCCGGCGATAGCCGTGCAGCAGAAAGTGAACACACGCAACCCGCGCTCCACTGTGGGCTCTACCACAGAAATATACGATCATCTGAGGCTTCTCTTTGCAAAGATAGGCAAGACATACTCCCCTGTTTCCGGGCGTGAAGTGACCTGCGACACGGCAAAGGACGTATTGCAGTACATCGTTTCGCTCGAAAAAGGGACAATTGCAATGATCCTCGCTTCCATAAAGTGGGAGGAGGACAATAAAGTGGAGAAGCTGCTGAGCCTGAAGGAATCAGGCTTCACCAGACTCTGTTCGGCAAAGGGTGAGGCAGTGCGCATCGACCGCGTGCTCGAAAGCATAGGCGACTACTCCGGGGAGCAGTTCCTTCTAGTGGACAGGCTCACTGTGAATGACGACAGCGACACCGTCAGCCGCATACTTGACTCTGTCCAGACTGCATTCGAGCAGGGAGGCGGATATATCCACTTATGGAGCGAAGCAGGAATGAGGAGTTTCTCCAACCTTTTCGAAGCGGATGGTATAAAGTTCGAAAGGCCGTCGGAGTATCTTTTCAGTTACAACAACCCGCTCGGAGCCTGTCCTGTGTGCGAAGGTTACGGAAAGATAGTGGGCATCGACGAAGAGCTTGTAATCCCCGACAAGACCCTGAGCGTGTACGAAGGAGCCGTAGCCTGCTGGAGAGGCGATATGATGGACAAGATGCGTATGGACCTCGTGATGAACGCGGAAAAGTTCGGATTCCCGATCCACAAGCCATACATAGACCTTACAAAAGAGCAGAAGGAGATACTCTGGAAAGGGAACAGGTACTTCACCGGCATCACTCCATTCTTCGAATGGGTGGAGACCCAGAAATACAAGATTCAGTACCGGTATATGCTCAGCCGCTACAGCGGGAAGACTGTATGCCGCGAATGCGGCGGCTCGCGCCTGCGCAAGGAGTCCCTTTACGTGAAAGTGGGCGGCAAAGACATCGCCGAACTGATGGATATGCCTGTGGGGGAACTCAAGACATTCTTCGACAACCTCACACTTGACGAATACGACAGCCGGATAGCCGAGCGTCCTCTCAGGGAGATACGCTCACGCCTGCAGTACATTACCGAGGTCGGTCTCTCCTACCTCACCCTATCGCGCCAGTCCAGCACGATCAGCGGCGGGGAGAGCCAGAGAATCAGCCTTGTAAGCTGTCTCGGCAACAATCTGGTAGGCTCGATGTACATCCTCGACGAACCGAGCATAGGACTTCACGAACGTGACACACAACGGCTCATCGGCGTGCTGCTCAAGCTTCGCGACCTGGGCAACACCGTCATCGTGGTGGAACACGACAGGAATATAATCGAGGCTGCGGACCAGCTCATAGACATAGGCCCTTATGCCGGGGTGAACGGAGGGAAGGTAGTGTTCCAGGGCAGTATGAAGGACGGAATCAAGGATGGTGCAGCTTCCCTCACTCTGGACTATCTTTCAGGAAGAAGAGCCATACCTCTGCCACAGAGACGCAGAGGCTGGAAGTATTTCATCGAAGTACAGGGAGCTCACGAGAACAACCTCAAGAATGTCTCTGTGAAGTTTCCTCTGCGCTGCCTGACCGTGGTGACAGGAGTCAGCGGAAGCGGCAAGTCATCGCTTGTCGGGGATATCCTCTACCCGGCACTGTACCGCCATATCAATCAGGTTGGAGGCAAGCCCGGCGTGTTCAAGGCCCTCGGAGGCAATCTTGATAAAATATCGCAGGTGGAGTTCGTGGACCAGAATCCTATCGGTAGGAGCACCAGGTCAAATCCTGTCACCTACCTGAAGATATACGACGATATACGTAAGCTCTTCTCAGAACAGCCATACGCAAAGATGAACGGATACGGACACTCACATTTCAGTTTCAATATCGATGGGGGAAGATGTCCGGAATGTCTCGGTGAGGGAGTGATACACATACCGATGCAGTTCATGGCTGATGTTGAGATGGTATGCGAGTCCTGCGGAGGAAAGAGGTTCCGCAGCGACATACTCGAAGTGAAGTATCAGGGAAAGGACATCAACGACGTACTCAATATGAGTGTTGAAGATGCAGTGAAATTTTTCTCTTCTCAGAAAGAGGCGCTTGCCAAGAGAATTGCAGAAAAGCTGCAACCACTTATGGATGTGGGACTTTCATACCTGAGCCTCGGTCAGGGAAGCAGTTCTTTGAGCGGCGGCGAGAGCCAGAGAATCAAGCTCGCTTCTTTTTTGAGCAAAGATTATTCGGCAAAAGGCTCCATTTTGTTTATCTTTGACGAGCCGACCACGGGGCTTCACTTCTATGACACTGAAAAACTTCTCAGTTCCTTCAATGCTCTTCTTGATAAAGGGCACTCGATAATAGTGGTGGAGCACAACCCTGACGTAATCCGCGCTTCGGACTGGGTGATTGACCTTGGTCCCGATGCCGGGGACAAGGGCGGAGAAGTGGTGTTCGAAGGGACTCCGGACGAACTGTTGAGAAGTACGACAGCCACTGCCGAGGCTATGAGAGCTACTATGAATAAGAACCTGTTCTAAGAACCAAAACCAATAATGACTGTTACAATTAAAGAGGTACAATCCTCCCGGGATGTAAGAAGATTCGTTCACTACCCCAACGCTTTGTACAAAGGAAATCCCTACTATGTCCCTACGCTTGAAAAAGGGGACCGCGACCTGCTCAACCCCAGGAAGAACCACGCATTCGAATTCTGCGAAGGGAAATACTGGCTGGCATACGACAATAACGGAAAGATAGTCGGAAGAATAGCAGGAATCATCAATCATAAATACAACGAAAAGGTTGGTGAGAAGATTGCCCGTTTCGGATTCATGGATTTCATTGATGACAATGAAGTTGTTGATGCACTGTTTGATACTTTCACGCAATGGGCTCGCGGGAAAGGTATGGAAATCCTGAACGGCCCGCTCGGATTCCTTGAGTTCGACGCTTCCGGAGTATGCGTGGAAGGTTATGATGAACTGCCCACAGCTTACGGCAAATACAATTATCCATACTATGAGCCGCAACTTCTCAGGCTCGGCTTCACCAAGGACACAGACTGGGTGGAATATCTGATTAAAATGCCGGAGACCGTTCCCGACACAATAACTCACGGAGCTGAAGTTGTCGCTCAAAGATACAATCTGCACCAGGCTGACATAAGCACAAAGAAGAAGATGCTCAGCTATTTCGACCGCATCGGCGCCCTGCTCAACAAAGCCTACGCCAATATACACGGGTTCTCGGAGCTGAGCAAGGGACAGATTGAGGATTTGAAGGACCAGTTCGTACCGATGCTCTCTGAAAAGTTCGTATCGGTTGTGCTGGACGGGAATGACAATGTGGTCGGCTTCGGTATATGTGCCCCGTCAATGGCAAAGGCTATGCAGAAAGCCGGTGGAAAACTCTTCCCACTGGGCTTCCTCCACGTCCTCCACGCACTCAAGCACAACGACACACTCGACGCCCTGCTGATAGGCATTGACGACGAATATCGCAACAAAGGCGTTTCAGCAATGATATTCAACAAGATAATGCCTGGAATCTTCAGTTCCGGAATCAAATATATCGAGTCCACACGCGAACTTGAAACCAACGACAGCGTTCAGAACCTGTGGAACAAATTCGAATACCGCCTCCACAAGAGAGCAAGGTGCTATATCAAAAACCTGAAGTAAGAAGAACCTGTTTTTAAAACTGATAAATCCAAAGGATATGTACATCGACGGAAATCTCTACATCGCACATTCTGATAACGGAGCGATAAATCTTACTGGCAAAATGGCCAACCGTCACGGCCTTATTGCCGGAGCTACGGGAACAGGAAAGACTGTAACTCTCCAAGTTCTGGCCGAAACCTTCTCACAAGCCGGCGTTCCTTGCTTCATGGCCGATATGAAAGGCGATCTTTCCGGAATAAGCCAGGAGGGAAAGATGAGCAGCTTCATCGAGAAGCGCTGTCCGGAATTCGGAATCGAGAACCCAAGGTTCGCCGGATGCCCGACCCGTTTCTTCGACGTATTCGGAGAGCAGGGCTATCCGATGCGTACCACAATTTCCGCGATGGGACCTCAGCTGCTCAGCCGGCTTATGGGATTGAACGAAGTGCAGAGCGGAGTTCTCAACATAGTCTTCAAGATTGCTGACGAGAACAACCTTCTGCTCATCGACATAAAGGACCTCAAGCTGATGCTTGATTTTGTGGGCAAGAATTCCGCCAAGTTCACAACCGAATACGGAAACATATCAGCCGCAAGCATCGGAGCCATCCAGAGAGGAGTGCTTGCCATCGAAAGCGAGGGCGGGGACAAATTCTTCGGAGAGCCCGAATTTGACGTGGAGGACCTTCTTGACACAGAAAAGGGCCTGGGAGTGATGAATGTTCTGGTTGCGGACAAACTGATGCTCAATCCTAAACTCTACTCCACCTTCCTCCTGTGGCTGATGACGGAACTCTACAGCCGCCTGCCGGAAGTCGGTGACGGAGACCTCCCGAAACTTGTCTTCTTTTTCGATGAAGCGCATATGCTCTTCGACGGAACCTCAAAGGCTCTTGTGGACAAGATTGAGCAGGTCATCCGACTTATCCGTTCAAAGGGAGTCGGAATCTACTTCATCACACAGTCCCCTACCGACATCCCTGTGGATATCCTCGGCCAGCTCGGCAACCGTGTTCAGCACGCGCTCCGCGCCTTCACACCGCAGGACCAGAAAGCCGTAAGGGCGGCTGCCCAGACATTCCGCGCCAATCCTGCATTCAAGACAGAAGAGGCAATAACGGACCTCGGAACAGGCGAGGCACTTGTCAGCGTGCTTGATGAGAAAGGCTCCCCTACCATCGTTGAAAGGGCGAAGATACTCTTCCCTTTGAGCCAGATAGGAGCAATCACCGACACTCAGAGGCAGGATGTGATGGATGGTGCGCCAAGATACATCAAGGCTTACCGTGATGCCATTGACCGCGAAAGCGCATACGAGATTCTGAGTGAAGTGAACGCTGAAGTCGAAGCTGCCAGACAGGAGGAAGAAGAGGCGAAGGAGAGGGAGAAAGAGAAAGCCCGTAAAGAAAAGGAGAAGGCTGCCGCCAGGAAAGAGAAGCAGAAGAGTGGCAAGGCCATCAAGCGCACCATCCTCGGCACCATACTCGGAGCCGCCGCCACCAGCTTCGCCCGCAGCGTCGGAACTCAGGCCGCAAAGCAGATTACCGGAAAATCCACTTCAAAGAGCAGTTCGAAGAGCACAAAGAGCAGTTCAAAGAGCACGAAGAGCACAAGCGGCTCCATACTTGAGAAAGCGGCCAAGAGCGCTGCCAGCACTGCCACAAGAAAAGTAACGGAAGAGATTCTCAAGAGTATCCTCAAATAACAG
This sequence comes from Candidatus Cacconaster merdequi, assembly GCA_018064345.1. Taxonomy (GTDB): domain Bacteria; phylum Bacteroidota; class Bacteroidia; order Bacteroidales; family UBA932; genus Cacconaster; species Cacconaster merdequi. The sequence continues at coordinate 12,665 of JAGHVK010000005.1, read as the reverse complement.
ACTATATTGGAATGAAGCATCTCGTCTGCCTGTTTTCAGCGCTCGTCCTGACTCTTTCAATGTCAGCCCAGACGATAAATGCGGTTCCTGACGGTGGAAGGCTCCTGGATGCCGGACTTTTCGCATTCAGGCAGGATGCTTTTCCACAATATGGATTCAAGGCAGACGAATACCTTCAGTACGCCCCCGCAGCAGCGATGGTTACGCTGAAGGCATTCGGAGTCACAAACCGCTCGACCTGGGGGAATATGATTCTTTCATCCGCATTTTCCGCTGGAATCAGTGAGATCACCGCCTTCTCCCTGAAGTATGCTCTTGGTAGGGAAAGGCCCGACAAAAGTGAAAACACATCTTTCCCGTCGGGACACACGGTAAAAGCTTTCACCGCTGCGACAGTGCTCCAGAAAGAGTATGGATGGAAATATCCGTGGATAGGATTCTGCGGCTATGCGACAGCCTCAGCCGTAGGGTTTTCAAGAATCCTCAACAACAAGCACTGGGGAACCGATGTACTGGCCGGAGCTCTTGTCGGCATAGTTTCAGGAGAGGTAGGATACCTGATTGGAGACTTGATATTCAAAGAAAAAGGCCATACCGAGGATTATCGGAACAATCTGCGCTACGGTATGAATTGCTTTCAATTGAGTGAAGAGGCGGACGGATGGCATCCTTACTATGAAATCGGCGTCTATATGGCCACGGCGGTGAGTTTCCGCAGCAGGAGTATCCAGTGCAGTTCCGCGGCATCGACAACTAACGGAATCCTTGCATCGATTCCTTTTGCAAGACATTTCGGCGCCTCGCTCAAAGTCGGTGCAAGAGGCACTCAATATCTTGAATCTGTAATAGAAAACAAATCATCCTACGAAGCGATGGCAGGAGTTTTCGGAGTATTGCCTCTTATAAGGAGAAGCAATGCCGACATTCACTTGAACTTCGGAATTGACGGTGGAAAGATGCTCTTCGAGAGCGGAGTATCCTACGGATTCCGTATTACCGACAATTACACAGTCAAGCTGACAGGCGACTACAGATACTGCATCAACAACTACTCGGCGATAATGCTGGGAGGAGGAGCAACATTCTGTTTCTAAGAGAGTCTGCCGCTTTCTCCTGACGTCAGAATCTTCTCAGATATTTGACACTTCCCATATTCGATATCCTGACAAGCGTCCCGGGATCGAGAGCACGGTCACGGAAAGCCTTGTCTGAAGAGAGCTTGTTGAGAGGAATACGCTCCCAGGAAGAGCTGTCGATGTAGAAATCAACGCTTGCGCGCCTCCCCGCCTCCTCAAATCCAAGTTTGCGATAGACCTCTCCGTCAGACCATTCAAGGTCAGAATATGACATTATCTCTTCCGGGCAGATATCCTCAACGAAAGCCATCATAAGCTTTCCCATACCGCCGACCACCCTGGTATCAGGCAGCGAAGCGTAGCGCACCCATTCGAACGACTGTACGCTCTTCTCACGCATCATTGGCCTTGCGCCTGAGAATGAGGCCACTGCAACAAGTTCACCACGATACGAAAGACCATACCTGTACTTGCTCCGGGCAGAGCCGTATGTATGGTATTGCGAAAGGAAAGCACCGGCAGCCGGCGTGTCAAGCCTGCAGACCTCACATTTGCGGGCGAACACACTCCTGAAGCGTCCGAGATGTGCAAGAAGGCGCTTTCTCACCAGTTCTTCCCTCCTCCACCAAACATCTTCATAAAGATACTTCCTGCCATCGGCAACATACGCAGCACTCCCGCCCAACGGAACAAGTTCAACGGACAATCCCTTACCGGGGAAGATATACAGTCCTCCTGAAGACTTCTCCCATCCAATGTCCTCCTTCAGGAGGAAATCCTCGAAACATGCTGTCAGTGAATCCATCAGAAACAAAAAAACCGAAAGAAGGTTCTTTCGGTTCAAATTGTAGCGCCAACGAGATTCGAACTCGTATTTCAGCCTTGAGAGGGCCGCGAACTAAACCCTTATTCGATGGCGCCGTTCCTGTTTGGGATTGCAAATGTAAATCAACTTCTTGAAATTTCCAAAAGTTTCCCCAATTCTTCAATATTTTTTACAATCAGATCAGGAGGATTCGGTGCCGACTCAGCTGTTTGAAGAGTAGTCTCACCGCTGAGCACAAGGACTCCGAAAGCCCCCGCATTCTGAGCCATTGCGATATCCGTATAGATACGGTCCCCTACCATCGCAATCTCGGAAGGTTCCAGATTCCTCTGATGGAGGATATTGATAAGCATATTCGGGTCAGGTTTCCCGAGCGTGGCATCCGGTTTCCTGCCGGTAGCATGCTCAATGCATTTGCAGATGGAACCGCAATCCACAAGCACGGTGCGCTGGTCAGTCGGGCAGACCCTGTCAGGATTGGTAGCGAAATAAGGAATCCCCTGTGAAGCCCACCAGGCCGCACGGCAGAGACGCTCATACTTGAGAGTCATATCGAACGAAACCACAACAGCATCCGGGATATCGTCAGGGTCATCTGTAGTCTGAACGAAGCCGGCTTCTTCGAACTGTGATACCATACTCTCGGTACCGAGCATGAAGAGCCTCTTCGCCAGTGGCTTATGTTCCTTGATGTAGTCAATCGTAGCCACGATGGTGGTGTACATCTCATCTTTCGTGGCTGAAATCCCCATCCTGTGCAGCTTTGCCAGATAATCTTCTATCGACTTGGTCGGGTTGTTTGTAAGGAAAGAGTGGGATATGCCCAGCCGTCCCAGCTTTTCAAGGAAAGGAATAGTGAAAGGAAACAGTGTATTGCTCAAATAGATTGTTCCATCCATATCGAGCGCCACGTGTTTGATGTGGGAGAGTCTCTCCCTGAGTTCCGGTGTCATAGGCTAATCCTTTTCGTTGAACTTGGCAGTGAACTTGTTGGCTCTTTCGTAACCGTCACGTGGAGCATTCCACATCGAAGCGAAGAGAATCACTCCGACAACGCCGACAGCGACGAATGCGAGGAACACCACGCTCCAACCGAAATTGTCAGCAAGGAGTCCAACACCCATAGCTGCTATGGCAGGGCCGAGGTATCCGAGAAGGCCTGTCACGCCGTTGGCTGTAGCGGATGCCTCCTTGGTAGCCTGGTTTGCTGCGCCGATTCCGATTAAAGCCTGCGGGCCGTAGATGCAGAAGCCTCCGAGAGCAAGGAATATGATTGATACCACGTTAGGAAGGTCAGGGAACAGAGCGAACACACCGAGGAATACGCAGGCACCGGCCATCGACACGAGACACATCCTGTGAGCCTTTCCCTTGAACCACTTGTCGGTGGCCCATCCGGCGAAGATTGTACCCACTATCGCGAGAAGTTCGAAGGCGGCAACCGACCACGATGCTGACTTTATATCCATTCCTCTGTCTTCAGTAAGGAACTTCGGTCCCCAGTCAAGCACACCCATACGCAGGACATATACGAAGATGTTGGCTATTGCGAGAGTCCACACCCAACGGTTGCGGAACACCATATGCTTCAAGAACTCCTTGTGAGCGCCTTTCTTGCCCTTTGTCTCTTCCTTGCCTGTGTGAGTACCTTCCACTTCAGGGAGTCCGACGTGCTGCGGGGTATCTTTCAGGCCGAAGAAAATCAGCAGGGCTCCCAGAAGAGCGAGACATCCCGGAAGCCAGAAGCACCATTTCCACGCTCCGTAATGGCCTGCGTAACTTGCGATTCTCGCAAACTGGTCAGCCTCGGGAAGAGAGTCCCAGCCCTTTATGCTTGCAGCAAGATTTGCAGTAATCTGGCTCACCACATTGCTGTCGCCGCTCATATCGGAACCGAAGTTCGTCATTATCGCTCCGCAGACAATCACTGCGAGAGATGCACCTATCGAGTGGGATGTGTTCCAGATGGACATCTTCGTGGCAAGCTGACCGGGAGCAATCCAGGTAGGCAGCAGCCTCGCGCAAGGAGGATAGCCCATCCCCTGGAAATATTGGTTGAGTATGATAGTCACACCCATCACAAGTATCAGCATATTGACGAACTGCGGGCCGTCGTGGACACCTGTGATGAGGTAGCTCAGGTCTGCTCCGAAGCCGAAAGCGAAGTTGGCCACTGCACAGAGAAGCAGTCCGATGGCCATGAAAGTCTTGGTGCTGACACGGTCCACAATGAACCCGTTCACGAATCTCGACACTCCGTAAAGAATCGAGCCTATCGCAATAACAATTCCGAAGCTGGTGTTGGAGATCCCATATTCCGCTGTCAGTCCGGGCATTGCGATGGAGAAGTTCTTCCTCACGAAATAATAGATGGCATAGCCGATCATCGATACTATTATCGTGCGGTTCTGCCAGTACTTGAATGAATGTTTGGTTTCAGTTGCCATATCTTGATAATACTATTCTATTGAAGAGGCCAGAAGCGTGAGCGGGTGCATCACGTTGGCTTCGGTGTTCATCTCTATCTGCCAACGGCAGGTCTCGCAGTCTGTCACGACTATATCAGGGGATAGTTCCCTTATCTGTTTGAAGAGATTTTCTCCAACGTCCCTTGAAATCTTCCTGTTCTCGCCTTTGAATCCGTATGCCCCCGCCACACCGCAGCAGGCAGAATCGAGAACGGTCAGCTCCACACCCGGAATCATCTTGAGAAGAGCCACAGTGTACATTGCCCAGCCAAGTTTCTCAAGATGACAAGGTACGTGGTAGGCTATCTTGAGTGAAGGAAGATTCCTTCTGAAATTCAACCGGGCTCCTCCGTCGAGAAGGGAGCAGATATACTTGGTGGCCGTCATAACGGAGTTGCGGACATCGCTTACGTCAAGCCCGAGAACGTGCTCATACTCATCCCTAATGGTGAACACGCAGGTAGTGCTTGTTGTCAGGACAGGCAGCCCGGCCTTCACGCATTCCCTTATCGAATCAAGATTGACTCTGGCCTGCCTCTCCGCCTGCTTCACAAAGCCATTGGATATCAGAGCTATACCGCAGCACTGTTCTTTTGCGAGCAGCTTCACTCCAATGCCGAGGCTGTTCAGGACCTTGACCATATCCAGGCCCAGCTGAGGGTTGTTGTAATTCACGTAACAGCCGTGGAAAAAAGCCACAGTTCCGGCAAACTTGCTCTGCTCCTCCCACTTGACCTGAGAAGCATAGATTTTTTCGAAAGTACGGGTAGCATACCTCGGGCCACGATGGAACATCATCGATGCCGCAGCATTGGCAACGGGCGAGAAGGCAGTGCCGAGAGTACCGACAAAATCCGTGTATGACAGTGCCGCATTGCGCAACACGTGATGCCTGCCGCCATACTTCAATTTGGCGTTGAGGATAAGGTCTGCAATCTTCACGTCAGAAGGACAGGCCACTTCACACCTCTTGCAGTTCAGACAGTACCTGGCCATCGCGTCATAGAAAGCCGCATCTTTCAGACGGTATCTCTCTCCGTCGGGACCGAGGGCCTTCGGCCCTGGAAATGAAGGATTGACCTTTGCAACAGGACAATAGTCGTTGCAAAGAGTACACTTCATACAATGTTCAAAACTATTTCCTGCTGCCATCTCCCAAGATTGAACCTATTGCAAACAAATTCTTTACGCTCTTTCCGCCACGGCAAGGGCATCCGTCGTCATCGACAGTCACGCCGAAGTGCATGAAAGGCTGGTCAGCGAAGAAATCGGGATTCACCCACTCTTCACGTGCGGCCGGAGCGTCCACATCGAGATTGAAAAGAGGCTCATATATCCGATCCTTGTCCGCCACGAGCCCTTTGCTGAAGAAGCTGCCTGTTGCGATATAATACCTTGCAGCAGAGAAAGATGTATCTCCCTGATTGGCTGTATGTATCGAAAGAAGAGACCCGTCCTCCGAGAAAACGCCTCCCGTCACGGTGTCGCCCATCACGTAAGTGCCGCCGAGAGCCTCGAAACGACGGACAAGTGACTTGTGGTCGTATGAAGGGTCACGGAAACGTCCGGCACCTTCCCCAGTGGAGAAAATCAGGCACCTGACACCTCCGCCTTGCAATTCAATCCCTTTTGCAAGGCCGCTCCTTCCACCTCCGATTATTATTGCATCGTATATCATAACTGTTCTCTGTCAGAATACAGCCACTGTGTCAGTTGGGCCTCACGCAGTGCATCGCCCCAGGCCACAGGCACGATTCCTTTCCATCTTTCCTGAAGGAAGTGCTTCATACCGTCCCCCGAAGGGAGCATCGATGCCGCCTTGCGGGCGCACAACTGTCCCTGGCAGGTTCCCATACCGACTCTTGTCCGACGGCGGAGCATCGATAAATCCTTCGCTTCGAGATTATCGACAGCGTACCGTATCTCCTCCTCGGTCACGTTCTCGCACTCGCAGACAAGGTTGCCTCCGAAACGGGCGTTACGTACAAGAGGATTTGGAAGTATTTCCTCTGCAGTACGGCACGCCTTGGAATTGGAAAGCTTCTTGCAGACAAGATCAGTTGCCATTTCAGCCATAAGCCTGTATGTCATCAGCTTGCCTCCCGTTATAGTTATCAGGCCGCGAGCCTCCCCTCTCTCTTCGTGGTCAATCAGCACAATACCGCGGCTGATGCTTCTTCCTGAAGCATCGTCAAGGGAAGCCACAAGCGGACGCACTCCAGAATATGCTCTCAATATCCTCGTACCGGCAAGGCTCGGCACTATCTTCGTGCCTTCACTCAGAAGAAGTTCCACCTCATCACGGGTAGGCCTCACATCATCGATTTCCTCGAAAGGGACTCTGGTGGATGTGGTACCGAGAATCGTCACCGACTCTCCCGGAACGAGGATATCTCCATCGGCCGCCTTGCGGCATCTGTTTATCACCATATTGTTCACGCGGTGGCCGAACACCAGAAGAGTGCCCTTTGCCGGGAACATCGTTATCTTCGCTCCTGCCAACGCGGCTATCCCCGCACCCCAGATTCCGGACGCATTGACCACAAGTTCAGCATAATAGGCCTTGGTGCCACCGTCATCCACATCCCTCACATTCACGCCAATGATCCTTCCGCTGTCCTTGATGAACCCAGTCACCTCTTTATGAACCAGAACCTTCGCACCGTGAGCCCGGGCATCCACCACATTCGCCATTGTAAGACGGAACGGGTCCACCGAGCCGTCAGGGACCCTGACAGCGCCGGTGAGCGCCGGATTGACGGCTGGCTCGATGAGCCTTGCCTCATTAGGGTCAATAGCTTCCGCTTTTATTCCTGATTTCAGGCAGGATTCGATGAATGTTTTCTGATATGAAAGGTCATCCTCAGGAAGAGTTATGAAAAGTCCGTCGCGACTTTCAGTGCAATGAGGCGCTATCTTCTTGAGAATCATATTTTCCCTGATACATTCAGCAGCCGATTCGGCATCATTCACGGCATATCTTGCCCCACTGTGGAGCAGACCGTGGTTGCGTCCGCTGGCCCCGTTCGCGAAATCCCCCTTCTCAAGCAGCAGCACTTTCAATCCGCGCAAGGCGCAGTCACGTGCCACTCCCGCACCGGTGACTCCACCGCCTATGACTATCACGTCATAATGCTCGCGGTTCTGCCGGATTTGAGTCGAAGATATATTGTGAAGAGCACCATCGAGCAGCGTCACCCCCTTGACCTGCGGCAGCGAATTGTATCTTTCACAGAAGGCCGCTGCATCATATCCGATACGCGGGTACACCCTTATTTCAAAATCCGCTAGGATTGCACGGCTCATATACCATTTGTCGAATGAAGCGATATTGTCAGCTCCAATCACCAGCACGAATTCTTTTTCAGGCTCTGTTTCACGGAGATACCTCAATGTATTTATAGTATAGAGAGGCTTTTCCAGACCGAACTCCACATCCGAGACAGTGACTGGAAGGCCGCTCCGGGATATGGCTTTGCGGGCATCTTCCAGCCTTTCCTGAGCGCTGGCTCCGAGCCCTTCCTTGAAAGGGCTTTCAGGAGAGACGACGAGCCTCACCTCGGAAATGTCGCTGCATTTCTCAAGGAGATGTCTCAGGATTGCCAGATGGCCTTCGTGGATCGGATTGAAAGAGCCGAACAGAAGAGCCACCTTCGGGCGTTGGATAACGATGTTTCTGCTCATTTCTCAAGGAATCCGTTTACTATCGAGACAGCCTCGGCCAGACAGGTTTCAAGGTCGTCATTTATCAGGATACGGTCGAACTGAGGCGCATAAGTCAATTCCTCCGATGCCTTGGACAGGCGTTTCTCTATTGCCTCAGGGGTATCGGTTCCGCGATTGACAAGCCTTCTTCTAAGTTCTTCGATTGAAGGGGCCTTCAGGAAGATGGAAAGTGCCGCCTCATTGAAATACTTCTTGAGGTTCAGGCCGCCTTTCACATCCACGTCGAAAAGGATCACGTGACCTTCGGACCATATCCTGCGGACTTCACTCTTCAGCGTGCCGTACTTGCACCCGGGATATACCTCCTCGTGTTCCACAAACTCTCCTGCCTCGACGAGCCGGTCGAATTCTTCATTGGAGATGAAATGGTAGTCCACCCCATCCCTTTCCTCACCTCTCGGGGCACGTGATGCCGCAGAGACTGAAAAATCGAAGCAATCGAAATTATCAAGCAGATGATGAACAACCGTGCTCTTCCCGGAGCCGGAAGGAGCGCAAAAAATAATCACTTTTCCATCCATAATCTGCAAATTTACTAAAAAACTGACTATCTTTGCACGATTCAGGAAAACATTATTACAATTCAATACACATTATGGTTTCATACAAAGAATTAGGATTGGTGAACACCCGTGATATGTTCGCCAAGGCAGTGAAGGGCGGATATGCCATCCCTGCTTTCAATTTCAACAACATGGAGCAGCTTCAGGCCATCATCATGGCTTCAGCTCAGACAAAGTCCCCTGTCATCCTCCAGGTGTCAAAGGGAGCACGCAACTATGCCAATCAGACTCTTCTCAGATATATGGCTGAAGGTGCAGTGGAGTATGCAAAGGAACTCGGCTGGGAGAAGCCTCAGATTGTGCTTCACCTCGACCACGGCGACAGCTTCGAACTCTGCAAGAGCTGCGTGGATATGGGATTCTCTTCAGTGATGATCGACGGAAGTGCACTTCCATACGAAGAGAACATCGCCCTCACCAAGAAGGTTGTTGAGTACGCTCACCAGTACGATGTCACTGTAGAGGCCGAACTCGGTGTACTCGCAGGCGTTGAGGATGAGGTTGCAGCTGAGGAATCACACTACACAAAGCCTGAAGAGGTCGTTGATTTCGTAACCAAGACAGGATGCGACTCTCTCGCCATCTCAATCGGAACTTCACACGGTGCATACAAGTTCAAACCGGAACAGTGCACCCGCGACCCTAAGACAGGCAAGCTCGTTCCGCCTCCATTGGCATTCGACGTTCTCAAGGGTGTCGAGGAACAGCTTCCGGGATTCCCTATCGTGCTCCACGGTTCATCATCAGTTCCACAGGAATATGTTGACATCATCAACGCCAACGGCGGCAAGCTTCCTGATGCAGTGGGTATTCCTGAAGAGCAGCTCCGCAAGGCAGCAAAGAGCGCAGTCTGCAAGATCAACATCGACTCAGACTCACGTCTCGCAATGACCGCAGCAGTCCGCAAGGTATTCAACGACAAGCCAGGTGAATTTGACCCTCGCAAATACCTCGGTCCTGCACGTGACGAGATGAAGAAGCTCTACGAAGAGAAGATCAAGAACGTTCTCGGTTCAGACGGAAAAGCTGAATAGTTCTTATCAGCACATATCAAAGGCCGGTTGGAAATATATCCAGCCGGCCTGTTTTTTAACAATCAGGTAGTTCCTTCCGCTATATCTTGCGGGTCTTCTTTTTCAGCCAGCGCTCCACATCATCCGGAAGGCGGTCCCTGAGCCTCCTGTACACCGATTTGTTGTAGTTGTTGAGCCACTTGCGCTCTTCCTTAGTAAGAAGTTTCCTGATGACAGGCCTGGTATCGATATGGCAGCAGGTCAAAGTTTCAAAAGAGAGCCACTTGCCGTAGTCGTTGCTTTCATCTTCAACGCAGAGAAGCACATTCTCGTGACGGATTCCGTACTTGCCTTCACGGTAGAGGCCCGGTTCGTTCGAAGTCACCATTCCCGGGATCAGAGGCGCAGGATTCAAGTTCTGCCTTATGTCCTGCGGGCCCTCGTGAACGCCGAGATAGAAACCTATCCCGTGTCCGGTACCGTGGCCGAAGTTCTTGCGGCTCTGCCACAAAGGATTGCGGGCAAGAGCATCGATACGGCAACCGGGAGTGCCGCTTGGGAAGACTGCCATTGAAAGGTCAATCATTCCCTTCAGAACGAGAGTATAGTCTTCCCTTGCAGAGCGGGAGCACCGTCCCATCCGCACTGTACGCGTGATGTCTGTCGTACCACCGTCATATTGCCCGCCCGAATCGACAAGATACAGACCTTTCTCCTTTATCGGAGTGGAGCCCTCCTTCGGAGTAGAATAGTGAGGAAGAGCCGCATTCCTGCCGTATGCGGAGATATTCTCGAAACTGTTACCGTGGTAGTGGGCGATAGATGAGCGCAGTTCAGTCAGTTTCAGCGAAGCTTCCCACTCAGTGACATCGTCACCGGACTGAACCTGACACTCAAGCCAGTAGAGGAATCTTTCCACAGCAGCACCATCTTCAAGATATATCTTCCTCAAAGCATCAATCTCCTTCTCGTTCTTCACAGCCTTGAAGAGTCTGACCGGAGAGGTGGAGAAGATTACATTCTGCTCTCCGACAGCCGATATAAGCTTACAGAACACACTGTAATTCAAAGAAGAAGGATCCACCATAACCTTGCCGTCAATATCTTCGAACGAAAGAGTTAGCGACTCGTATGGAGCATTCACCACACCATCCATCTTCGGCACAGAATCTATGTCACGCACGAACCATACCGTCTTGTCCTTCGACACAAGCAGATAGGATATTACGTATGGATTATATTCGATATCCCCGCCACGGACATTCAGAAGCCAGGCGATTTCGTCCAGAGAACTGATGAGGATGGAGCTGCAGCCATTTTTTCCGACACTCTCCATCAGACGGTTCAATTTGCTACGCCTGCTCTCCCCTGCCTTGGATTCATCGAAGAGAGAGACAGGAGTATTCGGTATCTGCGGGCGGTCACTCCAGAACCTTGACAGCATATCAGGGACATCGACAATATCGAACCCCTCAAGTTCCTTCATGGAACCGATGCTCTGACAGAGGCCGTCCACCGCAATCGTCGCACCTTCAGGAAACTTCTTCCGAAGATATTCAGGAATCGGGACAGACTCCGGCAAACGAGTCTTGTGCAACTGGATGCCGGTATCTTTCAACTGAGCGTTCGCCTGAATGAAATAACGGCTGTCAGTCCAGAGCCCTGCGTGATCCTTGGTCACTACAATGTCACCGGCCTCCCCGGTAAAACCTGAAAGCCACTCCACCTGTTTCCAACGGGATGCCGGATATTCGCTCCCGTGAGGGTCAGTTCCTGTAACTATCACCGCATCGTAGCCGAGACTGCGGACCTGATTGACTCTTTCACTAAAGATGTTCATATTATCGTCAATTATTATCGATTAAGAATCCTGTTCATTTTGCATTGGGCCTTCCGCATCAGATGATCGGGCTCCAATCAACAGGAGCCTCAACGGCAATCTCTTCTCCACGTGTAGGATGATTGAGCCTTATGCTGCGAGCGTGAAGAGAGATTCCCCCGTCCTTGTTCGAACGAGGAGCACCATACTTGAGATCCCCTTTGATAGGACATCCTATTGTCGAAAGCTGGCAGCGTATCTGGTGATGACGGCCCGTGAGAAGCTCGATCTCCACAAGATGATATCTTTCAGTATCTTTCAGCACCTTGTAACGCAATATCGCCCGTTTCGTCCCGTTCTTCTCGAAGGTATAGGCGTATGTCTTGTTCTGCTTCTCGTTGCGGTAAAGATAGTGGACAAGTTCGCCTTCCTCCGGTTCCGGACGGCTACAAGTCAGAGCCCAGTAAGTCTTGTGGACGTTCCCGCTCCGGAAAGCTTCGTTAAGCCTTTCAAGAGCCTTAGAAGTCTTAGCAAAGACACTTATTCCGCTCACCGGCCTGTCCAACCTGTGCGGCACACCCATAAAGACGTGTCCCGGCTTCCCGTCACGCTGTGCGATGAAAGCCTTCAAAGTCTCGCTCAACGGCTCGTCACCAGTCTTGTCGCCCTGAACGATCTCCCCTATCCTCTTGTTGAATATCAGCAGGTGATTGTCCTCATACAGAATCCTCCCTGCAATATCTTCATAAACCGATTGTTCCAGTTCTTCGTAAATCATAGTCACAACATCCTGGCCTTTATTGCCCGCCAGAGGCAGTTAATATCATACGACAGTATCGCTGTATAATCCAACGCAACTTCCGGCATACCACCGTCAGTAAAATACAAAAATAGACATTTTTAACTTTTTATAAGAACCTGTTTTGAAATGGTTCATATCTACGCAAAAACATTTCGTAAATAGTGCCGAGAACTGCACCGTTGAACTAAAAAAGGAAATCATGTACCCCAGAAGGAAGAACTTGGAAGCCTTCAAACGCATTTCCGATTGGAAGGTCTTTTCACGGATGAGCTGGGGCCATTTCAAAACAGATTCCTTTCAGCATTGCTACAAAATATGAATGGCGAATCCATCTGCTCATCGGATGCCTTGCTGAACATCACCAGCTGCACT
>JAGHVK010000044.1 GCA_018064345.1 Candidatus Cacconaster merdequi | reverse complement strand
GCTTGTGTGTTGCTGCTTCTCTTTGTCTCTGAGTGCGCAGGAGATGACTGATTCAACAAAAGCTCGGATGCTTTGGCCTGTTGCTGGTCAAAAGGTTGGTGAGAATATTTTATATAAGCCTCAGCAATATATTGATAATGAACTGAATTTCGATGCTTTGTTCATCGGGGCATCGGAGGGAAGTGTCGTAGTCGCACCGACTGATGGAGTGTTGAGGAGTTTCTCCATTGACCTCATTACATCATTGAGCACTTCGGTTTGCGGTGACGCAGGGAAGGGAAATTTCAATGAGTCGCTGAAAGAAGATTTGTCGGATTTTCTCAGATATGGGATAGCGGATAAGTACATTACAGGCTCCGTGAGTATCAGGACTAAAGACGGGAGTGTTATCCATATTTCCGGACTCCGGGGAAATGTCCCGATGAAAACGGGTATGCGAATCAGCAGGGGCGATACGCTTGGAACTGTGGCTTATGCATATCATAAGATTTCGGAGCCTCATATCAAGCTTTCTATTTCCAAGGGCGCAGTACAAGACCCGATGTCCCCATTCGGTCTTGAAAGCACATTTGTCGCACCGGAGAAAATCGTTGTTCCGGAGATATTGACCGAGGAACAAGCAAAAGAAGACCTCAGCATACTTCTGAATGCCTATAAGGAATGTTATCCGTCATTGGATGAGATTACGACTTTGGAGAAAGTGGACTCTTTTGCCAATGAAGCTGCTGAGAAGTTTGAGGGTGGTATCAGTTATGAGGATTTTTACGGAGTTGTCCGCAAATCGACTTCGTTTGGGCTGATGCACGATTCGCATTTAGCAGTGCTAACTCCTGCAACATTCGTTAAGGATTATAGGAATAATTATATTCCTCCAGTCTTGCAAGGTATTGTGAATGATACTGTTTTTGTCAGAGCTGCTTGGGAAAAATATAAGGAGCATATCGGGAAAAGAATCGTCTCGATTGACGGGATGGAGAGCGATGAAATTCGTGAAAGAACAAGAGACTTTGCCATAAGGTTTGACGGAAATAATAGTAGCATAATTGACAACACGCTGCTGACGGCATGGAATTATCTGTTTGAGAATGATGTTCAAAAACCGCGTACAAGTCGCATTGTATTGGAAGACGGGACTGTCATTGATGACAAGTGGTTGAAGTATGGTACTGCAAGATATTATCCTGCAGTCCAGGCTATGGATATCTCGTATTACCGGAATATGTACGAAACGGAGGATTATGATTTTTCTATGGCTAATGACAGCACTGTGCTGTTCAATCTCAATTCTTTCGTTCTCAATCAGGTGCAGGTGGAAGAGATTGCGGATTCTCTGAAAGCGCATATTGATGTGCCGAATATGATTATAGATTTGAGGAATAATCCGGGTGGTGATGTCAAGGTTATGGAGAAGTTGTTGTCGTATTTCGTTGAAGGACCGACTGTAGACCTTCATTCATACAATAAGGTGAACAGTGACAGTACATATGCAAGTTTCAGATATTCCGCCAATTATGCCGGTGATTTCGAGATTTTCAAGGATTTTGAGAAACGGGAAGGAAGGAACGGATTCTATTCGGATTCCGATTACAGTTCAGTGATTGAGCCTGATTCGACAGTCAATTATCAGGGCAGAGTTTATATCTTGGCGGATGAGTCCTCGATGTCGGCTGCGACATATTTCCCGTCAGTTCTGGTCAGGAATCACAGGGCATTTGTGGTAGGCCGTGAGACCGGAAGCGGTTATCATTATATGACTGCTGAAAAGTTTGTCGATATTATCCTGCCTAATTCCCAGATACAGGTGCGTATTCCTCTTGTGAAGAGTGTTTTTGATGAAACTGTGACCGAGCGCACTCCTGCTGGAAGAGGTCTGCTTCCGGATCTGGAGGTTCCTATCAGCTATGAAGAGGTTTATCAGAGCGAGGATGACATTATCCTGAACAAGGCTCTTGAACTGATTGCGGAGGGTAAATACCTTGGTGAGAATCCGTTTGCGGAGATTGACAATGAGGGCAGCGGCTCCGGCTGGTTGCTGCATACTGTTATCGCCTTTCTGCTGGTTGGCGGAATCGGAGGCATTGTGGGTGCCAGATTCAGGAGAAAATCGAGGAAGGAATAAGGGTGTTGTACCTTAATCGAGTAGGAGGAAAACGAAAGTTTTCTTCCTACTCGATCTGCGCTCCGAAGAAACGCCTGGAAAGACAGTGGCCATTGCCGAAAGATCGGCAACGTCCACAGACTTTCCTCTACGGGCAGAGCGGTATCAGAAGATGCCGCTTCCAGTGCTGACATTCTCCGCAAGCTACGAATAACATCACCTACAGCATCATCCTCTGATAAAGTCAACAACGGAAGCAAGCTTCCGGAAAAGCGGAAAGCATCAGCCGTCTGCACCTTCCGCTCTCTGCACATCTGAAAAAGTGTCACCCACTTCGTTAGGGATGTCACTTTTTCTGGATGCTCCGTTCCCTACAGGCACAGACCGCTGCCGCTTGAGTCCAATGGAGAGACCGAAGTCAGTCACTTCGTGACCGCCATCGGACTCTCGTGACACGCCCGGCAAGACATTCATCGGCAAGCCGCTGAAAGCCTTGCCCTCATGGGCAGAGCGGTATCCGTCAGCCAGTCTTTGCCAGGTCTGCGATCCTGTCAAAGACTGCCTCACGGATGCTGTCTTATGAGCGGCTTCGCCGCCGTGGTTCCCACCCGCCCAGCCAATTCCGTCCTCGGTGGCTCCGCCACCTCGGCCGCATCTTTGCAATCACAATCAAATATCAAATCTTTGCACAGATAAATCGGAATTTGTGAGAGGGTAACCGGTAATAAACAAATGAGAAATCTTTGGGGGA
>JAGHVK010000101.1 GCA_018064345.1 Candidatus Cacconaster merdequi | reverse complement strand
GGTAAGTCATATACGACCAGCTCCCACTGAACTCCCCCAGGGTCGGAAGGCAGCAAGGGTAAGTGGTTGTAGCGGTGCGATATATCAAGCTTACCCTTTTTCTATTCACCATTATGAAATTGCGGTCCTTCATAACCATTGCCCTGCTGTTGGCAGCAATATTGTGTCTTCCTGCCCAATCAAAAAGACAATCACGCAGTGAATACATAGAAAAATACAAGGAAATTGCAATCAGACAAATGGTGGAGACCGGCATTCCTGCAAGCATCACCCTCGCCCAGGGCTGCCTCGAAAGCGGGGACGGAAACAGTCGTCTGGCAGTGGAGGGGAACAACCATTTCGGAATAAAGTGCCACGGTTGGAAAGGAAAGACTATCCACGAGGATGACGATGCAAAGGGGGAATGTTTCCGGAAATATCCCAATGCCGAGGAGTCCTACCGCGACCACGGTGATTTTCTCAGGTACAGCAGACGTTACGCATCACTCTTCGACCTTGAGAGGACGGACTACAAGGGCTGGGCATACGGATTGAAGGCCGCAGGATATGCGACAGCCCCGGATTATGCGAAGAGACTGATAAAGATAATCGAGGAGAACAATCTTGCCCAATACGACAAACTGAGCGACAACCTGGCCAGCGAGATTCCCCCCACCCCGACCCAGTCATCCGCAAGTTTTGTCCTCAAGCCGGATAGCGGCAGCCCCCTGTACAGAATATCTCTGGACCGTGAAATAAGGGAACGGAACGGGGTGCCTTTCATCATCGCCAACGGGATGGACACATACGGTTCTCTGGCCAAGGAATACAAGTTGTTCAGAAGGGAATTGCTGAAATTCAATGACTTGAAACGCGATCACAAGATTCCTCAAGGTACTGTGGTATATCTGGAGAAAAAGAAAAGGGAAAGCGCAAAATATCTTGACAAGCACGTTGTCGAAGAGGGTGAAACTCTCTACCTTCTGTCCCAGAAATATGCGATACAGCTTAAATATCTGTACAAATACAACAATATGAAACCGGGGCAGGAGCCCAATCCAGGAGACATTCTGATTCTCAGAGCACCAAAATGAAAAAGAGGACCGCAATAACCGTCACAATAGCCGCAATTGTCCTGACGGCATTGGCAGCCGTCGCCGCATACGACTATTACAGGACATTTTACGCAGACAACGTTTCTGATTCAAGGGACTCCGATGTACTCAGGATATATCGGAATTACAGTTATCAGCAGATGCTCGACAGCTTGAAATCAAGCGGCATCCTGACTGATTTCAGAACATTCGAAAGGGCCGCCGGACATATGGAACTTGCCACAAGTTTCAAACCCGGATATTATGTTTTCGATTCCGTGATGTCAAACAAGGATATAGTCAGGATGATTGCAAACTGCTGGCAGAAGCCTGTAAAGGTAACCATACGTGGCTATATCAGGTCTTTGGAAAAATTTGCATCAATTCTTGGAACAAAGTTCGAGGCGGATTCCGCAAGTTTTGCCGGAGTTCTTACAGACAGGGCGGTGATGCAATCCTACGGATTTGAAGAGGAAAGTTTCATAGGAATGTTCATTCCAAACACTTACGAGTTTTATTGGACAGCCTCTCCTGAAGAGTTCGTCGAAAGGATGAACAGAGAATATACGTCATTCTGGACAGATGAGAGAAAGGCGAAAGCGAAAGCTGCCGGAATGACACAGAAAGAGGTCAGCACTCTTGCCGCAATTGTCATTTCGGAAACCAAGTATGTACCGGAAATGCCAACAATCGCCGGAGTATATATCAACAGGCTGAGAAAAGGCATCCCTCTGCAGGCCGATCCGACAGTATTGTTCGCATTGAATCAGAAAGGGATAAGAAGAGTTCTCAACAAACACCTGAAAGTGGATTCTCCCTACAACACCTACATCAACAAGGGGTTGCCTCCAGGCCCGATTACTATGCCATCAATAGAATCGCTGGATGCCGTCCTGAACTATCAGAAGCATAATTACATTTATTTCTGCGCCAGGGAAACGTTTGACGGCCGGCACAATTTCGCATCAACTCTTTCAGGCCATATGGCCAATGCAAGGGCCTACCACAGAGCCCTGAACGCTAAAGAGAGGGAAAAGGCTCTTTCCAATCGGAAATAATCTCCAGAGCATTCCGGAATGCCGGATCCTCCTCCATATTGATGACCCTGTAATATCCGGTGGTATTGAAAGGAGTTCTTGCAATAATAGCTTTCAGTCTGGTCTTCAACAATTTCTCACATTGGCTCAACTGAGATTCAGAGGGTTTGAGACCACGTTCGGAGCAATAATTCAGAAGCCCCGCAAAAGCCTCCGGCTCCATATCTCCGTATGCTTTGTAAAAATCCTCGAACGAACGTCCTTCCACGACCAGTTCGGAACGATGGCTGTCAATATATTTGTTGGCATATTCCGTAAGATATCCTTTTCTGATTATTGCGGAGAAAAAGTCATTCACTCCCGAGGTATCGGATGCAATGAACACATCAGGCATTATCCCTCCGCCCCCGTAGACAGTGCGGCCGAGTTTCAATGTCGTGTATTTCAAGGAATCCGGAAACTGGATTGAATCCCTGTTGAAAAGCTCTCCATTATTGTACCTGTCATTCAATTTGTTGTAATACTCTTCCCTATGTCCGTTCTCATACGGAGTCTGTATCACCCTTCCTGAAGGAGTATGATATCTGGAGACGGTCAGTCGTATCTGGGAACCGTCTGACAAGGGGAATTGTTGCTGTACAAGCCCCTTCCCGAATGTACGTCTTCCCACAATCACTCCCCTGTCCCAATCCTGCATTGCACCGGCAAAGATTTCACTTGCAGAGGCGCTTCCCTCATCTACAAGAACCACAAGGGCACCTTTCTTGAAGAATCCCAAATCATTGGCCTTCTCATATTTCAGCGGACTGCGTCTGCCTTCGGTATAGACAATAGTCTGTCCACCTTCAAGAAAAATATTGGCAAGCATCGTTGCAATGTGCATATAGCCTCCGCCATTGCCGCGCAGGTCAAATATCATACCCTCAGGCATCTTTTCACACTGCTTGAGAGCATTGATGAATTCAAGTACCGAATTCTGGGCAAAACTGCTCAATTTAACATAAAAGACACCGGGGACGGGGCAGTAAGCGGCATCGACACTGTGCAACGGGATTTTATTCCTCGTTATGGTAAATTCCAGCAGTTCATCAGCCCCGTATCTGCGGACACCGAGTTCAACCTTCGTCCCTTTGGGACCGCGGAGACGTTTCCGCACGCCCTCGGTGGTAAGTCCGACACCTGCAACGTTTTCACCGTCAATGGACAATATCTTGTCTCCGGGCAGAAGCCCCACTTCCTGTGAAGGGCCTCCGATAATCACATTCTGCACAGACAGTGTGTCCGAAATTACGGCAAATTCTATCCCTATCCCATCGAAGGAACCGTTCAATGATTCGTTTGTTGACTCCACCTCCTCTTTGGGAATGAATACGGAGTGAGGGTCAAGTCTCTCCATAACATCCCGTATGGCATGGTCTGTTATATCCCCGAAATTTACGGTATCAATGTAATTGTTATGGAGATAGATCATAACACGTCCGAAACGTTCCACGTTGCCCAAAGCGTCATTTTCTTGAGCAGAAGCGAACCAACTGCCGCCAAGAACAGCTACGGCGGCCAGAATTATCCTCAATGATTTCATATTACCTCAAATGTCTTTCCTTCCTGTGCAAGGTATGATTCCGGAAAGACCTCCCTCGCTTGAGCAAGAAGCACACCAAAATCCTTGTATCTGGAAGAAAAATGTCCCAGAATAAGCTTTCCGACTCCGGCCGCAGATGCGACCTGCGCGGCCTGCCTTGCGGTGGAGTGATAAACCTTTTCTGCAAGAGCCTCGTTGTCATCCGCATATGTGGAATCGTGATATAACAGGTCCACACCGCTGACCCATTCCGCCTCACTCTCAAAAGGAGCCGTATCGGAACAATAGGCTATGGACTTGAAGACTTCGGGTTGCCCCTCGTGACGCGGCATTTTATGATATATTATCTTGAAGCCGTAACAATCAATCTGATGATTCAGGGGGAATGCCCATACGTGACAGTTATGAAGCTCCAGTATCTGTTCCGGACCTTTGGCCTTCAACGGAATATGGTTGATTTCAAATTTAACGCCCTCCCCGAAATGTGCAAGGAAGAATTTCAGCAGCGAACTGAAATCCCTCGGGGCATATATATAAATCGGAGACACCCGCCCCTCCATCGCCATTGTGGACAGAAGACCGAATATGCCGAAAAGATGGTCTCCGTGAAGATGGGAAATCAGGATATTGTCTATCCTCGCCTTGGATATACCATATTTCGACAGTTGAAACTGAACCCCTTCACCGCAGTCAATTAAAAAGAGACGCCCGTGCATATTCACTACATGGGCGCTCTGATGTTGACCTACAATCGGTTTGGCAGATGCCGTACCGAGTGTTGTTATTGAAAAATTCACTATTCCGCAGCTTTTGCTTCAGCGTCAAGCTTGCTCTTCAGGTCTGCAAGTTCTGAGATGTCACCGAGGGTTGTCTTCTCAAGGTTGTCCTTAAGTTTCTTGACAGCCTTGTGAGTTGAATTTGCCTCAGCATCCTTCTCCTTGGCTATCTTCGCAGCCTCTTCCTTGCGAGCTTCCTCGAACAGGCGTGTATGCGAAAGAACCACTTTCTTGCTTGACTTGTTGAACTCGACGATCTTGAATTCAAGTGTCTCTCCTTCCTTTGCAGTCGTTCCGTCTTCCTTTACAAGGTTCTTGTTTGAGCAGAAGCCCTCAAGACCCTCCTGAAGAGTAACGGTTGCACCTTTCTCACCTATCGCAGCAACGACTCCTTCGTGAACTGAACCTACAGTGTAAATGTTTTCGTATCCGTCCCAAGGATTGTCCTCAAGCTGCTTGTGGCCGAGGCTGAGACGACGGTTTTCCTGATCGACCTCAAGAACTACAACCTCAAGAGGCTCACCGATTGAAGTGAACTCTGAAGGATGTTTGATTTTCTTTGTCCAGCTCAGGTCGCTGATATGTACGAGACCGTCAACACCTTCCTCAAGTTCTACGAATACACCGAAATTGGTGAAGTTGCGTACAGTTGCCGTATGTTTGCTGTTGATGGGATATTTCTCGGTGATAGTAGCCCATGGATCGGGTTTGAGCTGCTTGATACCGAGGCTCATCTTGCGGTCCTCGCGGTCGAGGGTGAGGATGACGGCTTCAACTTCCTGACCAACCTTGAGGAAGTCCTGCGCACTGCGCAGATGCAGGCTCCAGCTCATTTCTGATACGTGAATCAGACCTTCGACACCGGGCTGAACCTCAATGAATGCACCGTAATCAGCGATGACGACAACCTTTCCGGTAACCTTGTCACCAACCTTCAGATCAGGATTGAGAGCATCCCAGGGATGAGGACTGAGCTGTTTGAGACCAAGGGCGATACGCTTCTTGGTGTCATCGAAGTCAAGAATGACGACGTTGATCTTCTGGTCAAGAGAGATGATCTCCTCAGGATGGTTGATGCGGCCCCAGCTCAGGTCGGTGATGTGGATAAGACCGTCAACACCGCCGAGGTCCACGAATACACCGTAAGAAGTGATGTTCTTGACGGTACCTTCAAGAATCTGGCCTTTCTCAAGCTTGCTGATGATGTCAGCCTTCTGTGCTTCGATTTCAGCCTCGATGAGAGCCTTGTGTGATACAACTACGTTGTGGAATTCCTGATTGATCTTGACAATCTTGAATTCCATTGTCTTATTTACGAATACATCGTAATCCCTGATAGGTTTGACATCAATCTGGCTGCCGGGAAGGAAGGCCTCGATACCGAAAACGTCGACAATCATACCACCCTTTGTACGGCACTTGATGTAACCCTTTACTATTTCGTCCTTTTCGCAAGCCTCGTTGACTCTGTCCCAAGACTTGAGAGCGCGTGCGCGCTTGTGAGAGAGAATGAGCTGACCTTTCTTGTCCTC
>JAGHVK010000109.1 GCA_018064345.1 Candidatus Cacconaster merdequi | reverse complement strand
TAAACGTTGCGCAAAATTCAGATACAGTAAATACCGACTCTGCGCAAAATGTTAATTCTTGAAAACTCAGCGGAATGCAACGGGATGACTGAATTTCTTTCACGTTAAGTTGTGAAATGAGCTTCCAAGGCAAGGCCCTCCGGAAGCACCTGTAGCGAAGATAAGTTTGGAATGTCTCCGGTTGCAGAAGGAGACCTTCCAAACTCACCCCACACAGAAGCCCTTCAAACGCACTTCCGCTTGGAAGGCCCTTTCACGGATTCATACGTATGGACGGATGAACCAGGAATTTTTCTGCCACGAAATACACCTGATGAAATACTATGTTCCCAGGAACACCTGCGGCATCTGCGGCGAAGACTTAGTGTATCAGAATTGATACTAAAAAATGTTAAGTAAAAATAATCTATAATATTTGCGTATCAAAGTTGATACTATGGACAACCTTAATGCATTGATGATATATGAATCTACCGATGAGCAGATTCTTGGTGAGATACGCAGGAGGCTTGCGCGGATGCGCAGGAGTTGTTGTCTCTCACAGCAAGAGCTCTCGCTGCGCTCCGGCGTGTCGATAGCCACGATCAAGAGGATAGAGGGGCAGGCCCCGCAGGACATCAGCATGTCGATTCTTATAAAGCTTCTGCGTTCCATGACGCAGTTGGAGGGAGTTGGGACTCTTGTCCCGAGTCTTCCTGACTCTCCGTACGCCATCAAGGCTGACGGAACAAAGATGACAAGGATATCAAGCAGACTGAGAAAGGTATGACAGCACCACTTAAAATACGACATCACGTTCACGGCTGACATCTGGAAAGATACTGATGATGACACACATTCGTTAGGTGTCAGCCAAAGGAGGTGCTACTTCACGGCGGATTACCTGCAGCGGGCAGGAAGATGTGGACATCATTGTCGCTGAAAAGCTTACAATCCCAGATAGTGGAAAACCGGCGGGACGGTTGCCTGAAGGATATATGGCTTGCCTTCGGGAGTATCTGAGCCGCTGCAGAGGATTACCACGCCCAACTTACGGGACTCGTCGAAGCACATCGCCGAACGGAGTCCGTATGCACCCCCGGTATGTCCGAATGTCGGATGGTCGGAAAGGAAAGGTTCTGTGCGCCCGAATCCGAGTCCGTACCCCTCTTCTCCCGTATGGGATGCCTGTATTGCTTCAGCACTTTCCGCAGAAAGAATGCGTGCCCCGGCAACGTCGGACCAGCCATATTTCATAAGCATCATCATATATACCGCAAGGTCGGCAGCCGTAATCTTCATTCCGGCAGAGCCTGAGAATACAGGAGCATCGTGACCGAACTGATAATTGTCAAGAGCATCTTTACGCGAAGCGTATGCCTCCGGCTGCTCGACAGGGACTCCCTCTTCGTACCTGTATATCTTTGCAAGATTGCCACGGTCAAGTGAGTCCACGCAGAAGCTGCCGGTAATACCCATAGGCTCAAGGATATGCCAGCGGACATACTCGTCGAAGCGTTCGCCGGACAACTTTTCCACGAAAGTCGCAAGTATGTTGAAATTCAGGTCGCAGTAATTGAAGTTCGTCCCCGGCTGATATTCTGTAAAACTCGAAGCGAAGTCCGGACAGGCTGCAGGATTGATAAAGTCGATTGAATTATAGCCAACCTCGTCGGAGATGCTTGAGGTATGGCTGAGGAGCATTTCAATGGTTATAGGATTATCCGGCCAGTGAGGGTTCCTGATCGGAAATCCGGCGATGTCACTAGCATCTGTGTCCAGGCTGATGAGGCCGGAATCCACGAGCTGCATCACGGCAGTGGCCGTGATGGACTTTGATATGGATGCGATGCGGTACATCGTGGCTCCATCAACCGGAGTGCCGGCAGCAACATCCTTTACTCCGAAATCTTTCTGATAGACAATCTTTCCGTCATTCACGGCAACAACGCTCAGTCCCGTACAGCGGTATTCATTGAACACGGAAGAGAGTTCCTTGTCGAGACGACGCGCCTTCCACCACGGCTGCGTTGCTGCTGATATGGCGAATATGAAGATGGCTGCAATCGTGAAAATCACGATTACCCGCTTAGATATATTATTCATAATTATCTGGTTAATATGGGATTACGCGAGAAGTCTCTTCACGATTGAAGATATGGTGCGGCCTTCTGCGATGCCTGCGAGAGCTTTGGTGGCGACACCCATCACCTTGCCCATGTCGGAAGGAGCTGAAGCGCCCACCTGAGCAATGATTTCTTTAAGGCGGGCCTCAACCTCCTCCTCGGAGAGCATCTTCGGGAGATACTTGTCAAGTACCTCAGCTTCTGCAAGTTCATTGTCAGCAAGATCCTGCCGTCCTGCAGCTGTGTACTGCTCCGCGGATTCCTTGCGCTGTTTGGAGAGCTTCTGAATGAGTTTGATGATGTCGGAGTCTTCGAGTTCTTTCTTTCCACCTTCCGCAGTCTTGGCAAGGAGGATTGCTGACTTTATGGAGCGGACCGCTGCCAGACGCACTGCATCCTTGGCTTTCATCGCCTCCATTATGTCCTTCTGAATCTGTGTTTCAAGTGCCATATTGAATGTTATTTCAAGGTTTTCAAATCAGTTCTGACGTTTCATATACAGAGCCCTTTCCTCTTCGGAGAATTTTTCTACCGCATATCTCAGGGCTGTGCGCGGCATCATCCGGCAACGTGGCTCCGCTTCACCGGGGGCCGGAGTGGAAAGATAATCTTTGAGAAGCTGCCCGTCCCGTTTGCCGACTTCCCGCAGAAGCCAGCCTACTGCCTTGTGTATCAGGTCGTGAGGATGATGGAGGAGAATGTCGGCAATGGCAACGGCATCTCCGGTTTCCCCGTGGCGGAGGAACTGCATGCAGGAAACGATGGCTATCCTCTGCTCCCAGATTGAATTGCCGCTGCGGGCAAAATCATACAGCACACTCCGGTCCTTGTCCAGAAGCCAGCTTCCGAGAATCTCATAACAGCTGAGGTCCACAAGGTCCCAGTTATTGATATGGCGGGTGTTGGAGAGATAAAGATCTATGCATCTCTGTTGCAGGGATTTGTCTTTTCGGGCGTGCTTGAAGATCTGCACAAGCACAAGCAGCGAACACAACCTTACCTCGTGCCAGGGGCTTGCCATTGCAGCGGCCACCTCATCCAAGGTGCAATCTTTCCAGATATCCTTAACCACAGAACGGGTGACAGGCACCTTTATTCCGAGGAACTTGTCTCCCTCCCCGTACTCTCCTACGCCTGTCTTGAAGAATCTGCTCAGGTTTGCGACCTGGGATTCGTCACGCAGTGCCAGCATCCTTTCTTCTATCATTTCAAAACAAGTTTTCAGTGTTTCCTGTTGCGTCTTTCTTTCCACTTGTGCACCCTGTCCACAACTATGTCTCTTGCAACAACACCGTTGAGTATGAGAGACCTGTGGCCTCCAGGGATTACGAACCGCAGGAGGAAGGATGCTGCGGCTCTTGAGAGAAGCCCGGCCTTCACTTGAAGATTGATTCCGGTCAGCTTCTCAGAAATGTAAATCATCTTGATTCCGAAATGCCTGAGTCCGACGGTCCTGAGTTGCTGAAGCAGTTTGTCCGTCATTCCCGGATTGGCTGACAGCAGCAGGGCAAGGTCTGCGAACTGCTTGATGTTCAGGCTGCAGTTCCAGCGAAGATGCTGTCTGAGATGCTTCACCAGGAAAACGGCTGTCACGTCCGGTTCGAATACAAGTAATCCGTCCGAAGTACGTTGTGTCCGATGTGCACACTTGTCCAGATAATCGAGGACACGATGGTCCGACTTGCGGAAGTTGAAATCCCATTCGTGGTCAGTCCCGTGGTTCTCGAAGAGTATATCCTTGTATTTGAAAGAAGTGTGATGTCCGCTGCCTTCCACCTTGATGCCATGGCCCTTCATTATGCTGTCGGATTTCTCCCTGTCGTGAAAGGTCAGGATATCCACGTCAGCAGACTCTCTCTCAAAGGGCTCCGGGTAGTATGAAGCGAGGGAGAATCCCTTGAGCATCACTACATTGACCCCTTCTTTCCCAAGCAGGTCACAGACTTCGCGGGCCGCAGCGAGCCTCCGGTTGTACATCTCTTTTATGGCCTGGGCGGATACATCCCATTTCAGCATGAGGGCGAAGGAAGGCTGCCTGTCGTGCGGCAGTGACTTGACCGCCCCGTAGCATACAGCGTTCACTTCGTGCTGCACGGCACATTCAAGAACCTCTTCCCATACAACGCCGGCGGGAATCTCTTCATAAGTTCCGAACAGCCTGTTGCGGACAAGAGAACAAACTATGTTGAAAGGATCATTCATCTATGAATCCACATTCCTTCAAGGCTCCAAGAAGATTGCTGACATCCCGCGAAGCCATGTCGCTGTCAATGTCATATTCCTCACACATAAGGGCAACCGCATCTTCGAAGGTGAACTCACGCCCTTCCAAGGCGTGGAGAAGCCACAGTCCGGAAGAATTGAGGCTCGCCGTGCTTACATCTTCCTTTCCGGCCACTGATGACGGCATCATCACAGCCGTTCCGGCAATTTCCCTTATTGTATAATTGTCCTTGAGTTTCATAAAATAGAACAGGTTCTATATGTATTTGACTCGGCAAACTTACACAAAATCTTTCGATTTTGCTATATTTGCGGGCGTTATGCAATTGACGGAAATCATTCTTTTGGGAGTGGGGCTTGCGATGGACTGCTTTGCTGTGAGTCTGAGCAAAGGAATAGCGTCCGGAAAGTTCCATAAGGCCGGTGCATTGGCGATGGCTCTGTCGTTCGGCATTTTTCAGGCCGCTATGCCGCTGATCAGTTATTTCGCAGGAATCCGCTTCACAGACTTGATAGGAAGGATTTCGCCGTGGATAGCCCTGATTCTCCTGAGCTTCATAGGTGGAAAGATGGTGAAGGACCATTTTGCGGAGCGCAGTCATCCTGAAGAGGCCGTCCGTGAGAAAGAGGTGGACTACAGGCTGAGGACCATACTTATACTGTCTGTCGCCACCAGTATCGACGCTCTTGCTACCGGGCTGCTTTTCATCGGTCAGGGCAGGACTGTATGGCTTGCCGTGTCTGTCATCGGAGCATTCAGTTTCCTCTTCTCAATTGTCGGCACACTTGCCGGGGTCTTTGCCGGAAAGCGCTTCCATTTTCCCGCCGAACTGGTCGGCGGTCTGATTCTCATCGGGATAGGCCTGAAAATCTGGATTGAAGGAATCTTCTTGTAATTATGGCTGCCGCCGTTCCTCCTGCCGGTATCCTACGCTGTTTTCCTGCGGGACTTCGGCGGGCAGATGATGATTGCCGCCAGGGCGCACAGGCCCATCAGCATTGGGTAGTAGAGGTACTGGAGTATCTCGGTAGGGGATACTGAGGCAAGGCCGGCTGCCATAAGCACCTGCGCTCCGTATGGGATAATGCCTTGGATGAGGCAGGAGAATGTGTCGAGAATGCTTGCCGTATGGCGAGGGTCCAGGTGGAACCTGTCGGTTATGTCTTTGGCAATGCCTCCGGTTGTTATGATGGCGATTGTGTTGTTGGCCGTACACAGGTTCGCAAGGCAGACCAGAGCCGCAATGCTCAGCTGGGCACCCCGCCTGCCGCGAATCCTCCTTGTAAGAAGATAGATGATATAGTCCAGACCCCCTTCCTGCCGGATTATCTCAAGCAGACCGCCGGCCAGCAATGTTATCACAATCAGGTCGTTCATTCCGGCGATTCCGCTTCCTGCCGAGGCAAGCCAGCCTGTCCAGGTGAAATCTCCGTAAATGAATCCGATGACCATATTGGCGGCTATGCCGATGGTAAGCACCACTGTGACTTTTCTCCCGGAAAGAGCCAGCGCAATGACAATCAGGTAAGGTACAAGTTTGACATAGTTTACGGGAAGATGTTCCTGGATGCTCCCGACGCCCTGTCCTTTGATGAGGTAGAGTATCGTTACCGCTATGACTGCGGGAAGGATTATCTTGATGTTTGTCTTGAACTTGTCACGCATTTCGCAGCCCACGGCACGGGTCGATGCAATGGTGGTGTCCGATATGAATGAGAGGTTGTCTCCGAAGAAAGAGCCTCCGACAATGACTCCGGCCATCATCGCGGTGGACGTGCCGCTGTGCAGCGCAATGCCGGTTGCAATCGGGACAAGGGCCACGATGGTTCCGACACTTGTGCCTATTGACATAGATATGAAGCAGGCAATCAGGAAGAAACCGGCATACAGCATCCTGGATGGAATTACATTGAGGGTCGCCGCTACCGTAGCGTCTATTGCACCGATGTCCCTTGCTGTCCCGGCAAATGCTCCCGCCAGTATGAAAATCCACACCATAAGCAGTACGTTGCTGTTGCCGGCACCTTTAGAGAAGGTCTCAATCTTATCGGTGAGAGTACCGTGCGCAATGATTACGGCATATATGCAGGCTACGAGGAAGGCTGACGCGACTGGGACCTTGTAGAAATCCCCGGCCACGATGGATGATACGAGGTAGGTGAGCAGGAATACGACCAGCGGGCTGAGTGCCTTCAGGCCTTTTTTATGCGATATTCTTTCCATAACGTGCTGATTATTCGGATAATGCCTCTACGCGCTGCTTGAGGGTAGGGTGCGAATATTCTACAAATACCGTGAAAGGGTGGGGTGTGAGGTTCCCAAGACTCCTTGCCGAGAGTTTCTTGAGGCCTCTCACCAGAGGTTCTCCGAATCCGTTGCGGCGTGCGAACTCATCGGCCTGGCGTTCGTGACGGCGGGAGATTATGTTTGAAATCACATCTGTCACAATGTTCACGGGAGTATAGAGAAGGGAAAAGATGGCAAGGTTGAGGTGAAAAGATGCCTCCTGCGCTCCAGCTGCCGCTGCGAGCGCATTGCTGCTGATGACCAGGTTGAAGATGTAGAGCATCAGGAGTGTGGTGGCGAGAGATGCGGCTGTGGAAATGATGTTATGTTTGTACTTGCAGTGACCTGCCTCGTGAGCGAGTACGCTTACAATCTCTTCAGTGTCAAGTTGTTCGATGAGAGTGTCGTAAAGCACGATTCTCTTTCTGCGCCCGAAGCCCGTGAAGTATGCGTTTGCGTGAGTGCTTCTCTTCGAGGAGTCCATCACATAGATGTCCTTGACCTTGAAATCAACCTTCCGGGCAAAACTCTCTATGGCACTGCGCAGTTCTCCTTCCGGGAGCGGTGTCTGCCTGTTGAACAGCGGCACGATGAGTTGCGAATAGAAATACTGGATGAATAGGGAGAAAAGGGATATGGCTGCCCACGCTAAAATCCAGAAGCAATCCGGCGTCAGGGTATATATCCAGTTGCACAATGACAGTATCGTTCCGAGTATCAGCAGGTTCATTGCAAGTTCCTTGAAGAGGTCCGAGATGAATGTCACGCGGGTTGTCTTGTTGAAGCCGAATCTCTCTTCTATGACAAACGTTGAGTAAATGTCGAAAGGTATGTTGATCAGCCAGGAAATCAGGTAGAAGATTCCCCAGAATATGAGTGTCCGGACAACCGGGCTGCCGCTGAGGCTGCGGGCGGCGCCGTCAAAGGTGGCGAACAGGCCGCTTGCGAAGATGGCAAGTGTCACCGCTGTACTGAAAGTGCCGGCTATGAGGGAGAACTTGCGGCGCTGCATCGAATAAGCCTGCTGCCGTCCGTATTGTTTGCTGTCGTAGACATCGGCCAGTATTTCCGGTACCGGCTCTTTAGACGACTTTATGTTCAGCACCGTGAGCGTGGTGTTCAGTGCGAACTCCGCGATGACGATTGCTATGATTGTCCAAAACAGAATCTGTACCATACGTCGTATCTTTCCTTTTATGAAATGTTCGAGAAATCAGTCACTTCCAACTTCAGGGAATCCAGTGTACGTTTCAACAGGGCATTCCCTGGCAGGACAAGGTCAGGGTCGTCGGCCAGTATTTTCTGACCGAGCTGCCTTGCTTCTTCAAGAATCGGGGAGTCCTTGGCGAGGTCTGCGATATGGAGGTCGAAAGCGAGGCCGCTCTGACGCGTACCTTCGAAGTCCCCCGGACCGCGCATCCTGAGGTCTGCCTCGGCAAGTTCGAAACCGTCGTTCGTTGAGCACATCAGGTCAATCCTCTGTCTTGACTCCTTGCTGAGTCTGTAGCCGGTCATCAGTATGCAGTAACTCTTTTCAGCACCGCGTCCCACTCTTCCGCGCAGTTGGTGCAACTGGCTGAGCCCGAATCGTTCCGCGCTTTCAATCACCATAACCGAGGCGTTCGGAACGTCCACTCCGACTTCAATCACGGATGTGGCTACAAGAATGTGCGCCCGTCCGCTTGCAAAGAGTTCCATATCGTAAGCCTTGTTTTCGGTCTTCTGCTGCCCGTGAACCACGGCAGTCACGTATTCCGGTGCCGGGAAGGCTTCCGTGATGGCCATATATCCGTCCTGAAGGTTCTGATAGTCCATCTTTTCGGACTCCTTGATGAGAGGATATACTATGAACACCTGCCGTCCCATCTTGATCTGCCTCTTCATGAAACTGTAGAGCATTCCGCGCTGTGTTTCTGTCCAATGTACCGTCTCTATCGGTTTGCGTCCCGGAGGCAGTTCGTCAAGTACGGATACGTCAAGGTCACCGTAGAGTGTCATCGCAAGAGTACGTGGGATAGGGGTGGCGGTCATTACAAGGATATGCGGGGCAAGAGAAGCCTTTGACCACAGTTTTGAACGCTGTTCGACGCCGAACCGGTGCTGTTCGTCTATGACTGCCAGAGCCAGATTCCTGAACTGTACATTGTCCTCTATCAGGGCGTGGGTTCCGAATATGATGTCAATCGAGCCGTCAAGAAGACCCCTGTGAATCTCCTCCCTCTCTTTTGTCTTTGTGCTTCCGGTAAGCAGCGCAACCTTCACGCCGGTATGGCCTATGAATTTGAACACGCCGTTATAGTGCTGGTTGGCAAGGACTTCGGTTGGGGCCATAATGCACGCCTGATAACCGTTGTCCACCGCCATCATTGCTGCAAGTATGGCTACAAGAGTCTTGCCGCTTCCCACGTCACCTTGCAGCAGCCTGTTCATCTGCAGGCCGCTTGCAACATCCGCCCTTATCTCTTTCAGCACTCTCTTCTGAGCTCCGGTAAGAGGGAATGGAAGGTTTTCGTATGTCTTGTTGAAATTATCCCCTATACGCTTGAATACCACTGCGCTGGAGGCTCTCATACGGATGTGTTTCTGCTTCAGCAGTGATAGCTGCAGATAGAACAGTTCTTCGAATTTGAGCCTGCGCTGGGCGGCGTTGAGAGCCTGTTGTGAAAGAGGAAAATGAACCGTACGGAACGCTTCGGCAAGAGGAACCAGGTTCTTCTCTCTTATGATGTGCGCGGGAAG
This sequence comes from Candidatus Cacconaster merdequi, assembly GCA_018064345.1. Classification (GTDB taxonomy): domain Bacteria; phylum Bacteroidota; class Bacteroidia; order Bacteroidales; family UBA932; genus Cacconaster; species Cacconaster merdequi. The sequence continues at coordinate 28,976 of JAGHVK010000109.1, read as the reverse complement.
GGTTTCTTCGATATGTCCTGAACACTTGTCCAGAAGGTCGGACATCATCTTTTCGAATGTCTTGTTGGTGATTCCTGCATTGTGGAGCTTTTCGGTACTGGAATAGATGCCTGTCATGGCAACCGGCTTGTCTATCCTCGCGGCAGTGGCGGGTTCTATCTCAGGGTGAACCAGATTGTATTCCCGGTTGTATACCGACGGCTTTCCGAAAACTATGTACTCCTGCCCGACTTTCAACTTGTCCTCAATCCATTTCAACCCCTTGAAGAAGACGAGGTCAATGCAGCCTGTTCCGTCGGTGAATCTGGCAACAAGCCTCAGCGTCCTGCCTGTCCCCGGTTTGGAGATGGCCGTAATCCGTCCCCTGAGCTGGATGTATGCGGAGGTGGAGTCAATCTCGCGGACTGAGTAGAACCGCGAGCGGTCCACGTATCTGAACGGGAAGTGGCGGAGCATATCTCCGAAAGTGCGTATTCCCAGTTCGCTTTCAAGAAGTTCAGCTCTCCGGGGTCCGACGCCTTGCAGATACTTTATGTCGCTGTCCAGAACGTTCATTACAGGTCAAAACAAGTTATTGCTGCAAAACTAATTATATTTTTCGTATCTTGCGGAAAATTTGAACTCGATATGGGAAAGAAAAGAATAGTGGGGATAACCCAAGGGGATACGAACGGTATCGGATATGAAGTTATCATCAAGACTTTGTCGGACGTGAGGATTCTGGACTCGTTCATCCCTGTCATCTATGGCTCGTCCCGCTTCTTCGGAATATACAAGAAGATGCTGTTTGCCGAAAACGACCAGATAGTCACCAATGTAATCAATTCCGCTTCGGATGCCAGGCCGAAACGCATCAATATCATCAATGTCGTACCGGACAATCTGGCCATAGAGCCGGGTCAGCCTACGGTTGATGGTGCGAAGGCAGCGATAATGGCTCTCGAAGCAGCTGTCAGGGATGCAAAGGCAGGTTTGATCGATGCAATCGTCACAGCTCCTTTCAACAAGCATACCGTATCGAAATCGGGTTTCTCTTTCCCGGGCCATACGGAATACCTTGTCAAGGAGTTCGACAAGAGTGACGGGCTTATGCTGCTTTGCTCCGACCATATGCGCATCGGAATCGCAACCAATCATCTTCCCATAGCAAAGATCAGCGGAGCGCTCACGGTTGAGGGAATACTGAGCAAGCTCTGGCTTATGAACGATTCCCTGAAGCGCGACTTCGGTATCGTAAAACCGAAGATAGCGGTTCTGGGACTTAACCCGCACGCCGGTGATGCCGGCTCTCTGGGTACTGAGGAGCAGGATATCATCATACCTGCAATCGAAGCTGCCTGCAATGAAAAGATTGCCGCTTTCGGCCCGTATTCCCCGGACGGTTTCTTCGGAACCTGCATGCACTACCGCTTCGATGCCGTACTTGCGATGTATCACGACCAGGGCCTCATTCCTTTCAAGACTCTGGCATTCAATACAGGTGTGAATTTCACCGCAGGTCTTCCGATTGTGCGTACCTCTCCGGACCATGGAACGGGTTATGATATCGTAGGCAAGGGGATTGCAAATCCAAGTTCGATGCTTTCCGCAATCTTCAGTGCGATAGATTTCTGCGACAACCGCGCAAGGTACAGGGAGATGAATGCCAACCCTATGGAGGTCCGCAGGTTTGAAGGCCCTAAATATGAACGGACCATCCTTCCTGAATAGTGGAACGCCCGCCTATCTCTGTATATACCGACGGAGCCTGTTCCGGTAATCCCGGACCGGGCGGTTTCGGTGTCATTCTAAGATGTGGAACCCTTGAGAAAACCATATCCGAAGGTTACGCCTGCACCACAAACAACCGTATGGAGTTGCTTGCCGTGATAACAGCTCTGGAAGCGATACGCTGGCAGGGGGCCGATGTCACGATATGGAGTGATTCTTCCTACGTTGTGGATGCCGTCGAAAAGGGATGGGTCTTCAGTTGGGAAAGGAAGGATTTTCAGAAAAAGGCCAACGAGGACCTGTGGCGCAGGTTTCTTGCCGTTTACAGGAAGCATCACGTCAGATTCGTGTGGATAAGAGGCCACAACGGTCACCCTGAAAATGAGCGTTGCGACAGGATGGCGGTGGCGGCCGGACAAGGCAGCGGTTTGAAGGAAGATACCGGGTATTGCACCTCAGATTCCGGCAGTCTGCTGTAACTTTCTCCGGCAGTATCATCCTCCTGAAATCTTCTTGCTATTTAGCCATTTTTTTTCTAAATTTGAAGATTGGAATCAGGTTTCCTGAGGTTTAGTGACCTCGGGGACCAATATTTAAGAAGTTTGATATGATTGAACTCAATCTTGAAGGGTGCAGCCAGTTTGTCACAAAGGAAAAGTTTGCTGAGTTTACAGAGAAAGCTGTCGCTGCCAAGAAAATCCTCGAATCCGGTACAGGTGCAGGAAGTGAGTTCCTCGGCTGGAACAATCTTCCGTCCTCCATTGACTCTGAACAGCTTTCTGCATATCTCGAAATAGTGGACGATTGGATAGGGAAGTCCGTGGATCTGGTGGTTGTCATAGGTATCGGAGGCTCGTACCTGGGTGCCAAGGCAACTGTGGAGGCACTTTCCCATACCTTCACTGATTACTTTCAGGATACCTGCTCAGGGCCTCGCGTGGTTTTTGCGGGGCATAATCTTTCTGAAGACTACCTTGCCGAACTCATGGACCTCATGTCGTGCAGGAATGTGGCCTGTGTGGTCATATCGAAGAGCGGTACCACCACCGAACCTGCCATTGCCTTCCGTTTCGTGAAGGCTGCAATTGAGGCGCGCTACGGCAGGCAGGAGGCTGCAAGCCGGATAGTCGCTGTGACTGACAGGTCCCGCGGGGCGCTCAGGATACTTTCTGAAAGTGAAGGCTACAGGAGTTTCGTGATTGATGACAGTGTCGGTGGAAGATACTCCGTCCTCTCTCCTGTCGGTCTTCTTCCTGTTTCCGTTTCCGGTTTCGATGTGGAGGCTATGGTGCGTGGGGCGAAGGATGCTCAAGCTGCACTCTCAGGGGATGATGTGTCCAATCCTGCCGTGCGTTACGCTGCAATGAGGAATGCCCTGTATGATTCTGGAAAGAAGATAGAGATATTCGGCAGTTTCAATCCGAAGCTGCAGTATTTCGGCGAATGGCTCAAGCAACTTTTCGGAGAGAGCGAAGGGAAAGGCCACAAGGGTCTTTTCCCTGCTTACGTCACCTGCACGACCGACCTCCATTCAATCGGACAGTACATCCAGGATGGTGAACGCAATCTCTTTGAGACGATGATAACTGTCAAGAACACACGCCGTTATGCTATCATAGAAGAAACTTCTGACAATCTGGACGGTCTGAATTATCTTTCAGGAAAGAGCGTGGGCCACTGCAACAGGATGGCGCAGACAGGGACTCGTCTTGCCCATATCGACGGTGGTGTTCCGAATATCGAGATTGCCGTGGAGTCGCTCGATGAGTACAATCTCGGGTATATGTTCTATTTCTTCGAGAAGGTATGCGGCATCAGCGGCTATATGTTGGGTATCAATCCGTTTGACCAGCCGGGAGTGGAAGCTTACAAGAAGAATATGTTCGCGCTGCTCGGGAAGCCGGGTTACGAAAAGGAAACAGAACAGATAAGGAAGAGGATGGAATAGGGTATGCGTTTCCTTGAAGAGGTTGCTTCCCTGTTTGCGCTCAGGGATGACATATCCGACCTCTGCTTTGTCTTCCCCAACAGGCGCTCTTCGATTTTTTTTCAGCGTTATCTCGGCATTTCTGCCGGTCGTCCCATCTTTTCACCGCGTCTTCTTACAATCAACGAACTTTTCGGGGAACTATCTCCGGACCTGCGCCCGATTGACAAGATTGCCGCACTCGGCGTGCTGTACGACATATATGTGAAACTGATGCCCCGCCGTGAAGGAGAGCAGCCGGAGAGTCTTGATTCTTTTCTTTTCTGGGGGGATATCCTTCTCGGGGATTTCGATGACATCGACAAGTATATGGTCCCTGCCGACAAACTCCTGAGAAACGTCAAGGACCTGCGCGATTTGAGTGTCAGTTACGATTTTCTTTCCCCGACACAGAGGGAGGCAGTGGCGGAATTCTGCCGCAATTTCAATCCTGACGTACCGCACAGTATGGCTGCTGACGACAAGAAGCGCCTCTTTTCCCAGACGTGGGACATACTGCTTCCTCTTTACGAGGAGTTCCGCCTCAGGCTCAGGGAACGTGGTGAGGGCTACGAAGGAATGATATACAGGGATGTGGCCGAGAACATGAACCTTTCTGCCCTGAAACAAAAGTACAAGGAAGTTGTTTTTGTGGGCCTCAATGCGCTGAACGAATGTGAGAAAGCTCTTCTTACTGCAATCGGCAGGGAGGGATTCGGGGACTTCTATTGGGATTTCACAGGAAGGATGGTGACTGACCCCGACAACAAGGCGGGGCTCTTCATAAGGGAGAATATCCGGAAGTATCCTTCGAAGCACGCACTTTCCCCCGTACCCGATGATTTCCGGCAGCGTTTCGAGGTAATCAGCTGTCCTTCCGCAGTCGGCCAGACGAGGATAGCAGGCAGGATAATAGAAGACCTGGCAGGAAGTGAAGATGAAAGTGACCTTGTCGGGACGGCGGTGGTGCTTCCTGACGAAGGTCTGCTCTTCCCGATGCTGAATGCCATTCCAAAGTGCGTGGAGAAGGTGAACGTGACAATGGGTTACTCGCTGTCCGCCAGCAATGTGTCCGGATTCTTCAATTTGCTTGAAAGACTCCAGAACAATGTCAGGGAGAAGAAGGGCAGGAACTGTTTCTATCACCGCGACGTGACTGAGCTTCTGGAACATCCGTATTTCAACAATCCGCTTTGCGGTGACGGGAAAGGGGATGGATTGAAACGTTCCATAGTCGATGCAAACCGTATATTCGTGGATGAAGAGGTGCTGTCGTCCGTTTCGGAACTTTATCGGACTGTATTCCGCTGCATTGAACGGACCGAGGATATGCCTCAGTATCTCACTGATGTGATTGACATCGTCCAGCAGGGCCAGAGTGATGTGGACCGCGAGTTTCTCTACAATTTCCGCAAGGCTGTCACTTCTCTCTCTGCAATCGACATAGACTTTATGAAGATGGAAAGGCGCACCTATTTCCGCCTTCTCAGCAAATACATAGCCCTCATTTCCATTCCGTACAACGGTGAGCCGCTCGGTGGTCTCCAGATAATGGGCCCTCTTGAAACAAGAGCCCTCGATTTCGACAATGTGATAATGCTTTCGGTTTCGGAAGGTGTGTTTCCGTCAAAGTCGGTGAGTGCGTCCTTCATCCCATACAACTTGAGAATAGGGTTCGGAATGCCTACGTACGAGTATCAGGATGCTCTTGCCGCATATTACTTCTACAGAAGCATCTGCCGGGCAAAAAACGTCTTTCTGATATACGATTCCCGCACCGAAGGGCTGCAGAGCGGAGAGGAGAGCCGCTACATCAAGCAGTTGAAATACCATTACGAAGTACCTCTCATCGAGCAGTCCGTCTCATACTCCCTCTCTTCCGAAAATGTAGTCTTTTCTGAGCGTATGGTTGAGAAGAGCCCTGCCGTGATGAAGGAGCTGACAGATCTGTTCGTTGATGGGAAAGGCGTTCTTTCCGCCTCATCTCTCAATACTTACATTGACTGCCCTCTACATTTCTACTATCGCTACGTCAAAGGTTTGGAGGAGGAGAAAGAGGTCGTGGAGGAGCTTGATGCGGGCCTTTTCGGAACAATCTTCCATAAGGCGATGCATCTGATTTACGAGCCTTTCACAGGCAGGCAGGTGAGCAAGGATGAAATCATTCTTCTGCGGAAGCGAAAGAGTGAGATTGAACGCCTGGTCTCGGAGTCCTTCCGGGAAGATGCAGGGATAGAAGAGGTTACCGGGCGTAACCTTATCCTTCGTGACGTGATTGTGAAATACATTGACCGGACTCTTGAGACGGACGCCGCAACAGCTCCTTTCGTGCTTGTGGGTACGGAGAAGATTGCTTCCGCAAGATATGTCCCTTCAACGCTCGGGCGAAGCATCCGTCTTTTCGGCTTCATTGACAGGCTTGACACGCAAGATTCCACCGTAGTCAGAGTGGTGGACTACAAGACTGGCAGCGTCAAGGGAAAGGATGACTGCTGCAACGTGGACAATATCTTTGACCTTCCTCAGGACAAGAGGCCGGGCGTAGCGTTCCAGCTTTATTTCTACGCCTTGCTTCTGACTGACGGAAACGATTTTCCGGGATTTTCCGGATATGACCAGTGCATATATCCTCTGCGGACCATATTTGACGGCGTTCCGGAATCGCATACCATTGAAAAAGAGAAACTTGACCTTTACAGGAAAAGACTTCACCCACTTGTCGATGAAATCTTCGACCCGGACAGGCCTTTCGTCGGAAGAAGCACCAACGGCAAGGTTTGCGAGTATTGTGAGTTCAAGAAACTTTGCGGACGATGAGATAAGATATGGAAGAGAAGTGCATCAAACTCATAAGAGCGTCTGCCGGAGCGGGGAAAACTCATTATCTTACACAGCAGTACATAGACCTGCTGCTTTCGGGTGATGAAAACAGTTACCGCCACATTCTTGCCGTAACCTTCACCAACAAAGCTACGGATGAGATGAAATCGCGTGTTCTTCAGGAACTTTACAAGATTGCGTCCGATAACGGCGACCCTCGCCACGACAAGGCGAAAAGTCGTCTGACTGCGATTCTCCACGACTACTCAGGTTTTTCCATAAGCACCATTGACCGTTTCTTCCAGACAGTGATGCGTGCATTTGCCCGGGAAATAGGGCAATATGCTTCCTACAAGGTGGAACTTGATATGGACAGTGTCATCAGTCAGGCCGTGGACCGTATGCTCGACTCTTTGGAGGAGCCGCAGAACAATGACCTTCTTGAATGGCTCAAGGAGTTCAGCCTGCATCAGATAGAGAACGGTAAAGGCTGGAACATCACCGGCCTGCTGTACGATATGTCAAAACTCTTTTTCCGTGAGGATTTCAAGTTGAAGATTCAGGAGAATCCGGCTATGGTCAATGACAGGCAGGCGATACGGGTTTTCTCCTCAGAGATGAAGAGTATTACAAGCAGCTTCAAGTCTTCATTACGTGACGTTGCGAAAGAGTGCCGTAAGGCCTGTGAAGGAGCGGGACTTGATTTCAAATCTTTCAAAGGCAAGAGCCGCAGCCCTTTCACAGTCTTTGAAAAATGGGAGAAAGGAGAAATGAAAGCCCCTGCTGCGTATGAGAAGTTTGAGGAAAGCCTTGCCTCGAACCGCGTTCCCGGCCTGATGGATGCAGTCTCCCGCGGAATAGATATCTTTCAGAAAGGGTATGAGAGGTACTGCAGTGCCTCAGTCATCGGCAACAATCTGTATCTTCTTGGAATATATTCGGACATTTTCAGAAATATCAACGAATATCTTGCAGAGAACAACACCGTGCTGCTCTCGCAGACTACCGACCTTCTCAGCAGGATAATTGACGGCAACGATACACCGTTCGTCTATGAGAAAATCGGGGCGAGATACGAGCATCTGCTTCTTGACGAGTCGCAGGATACCTCCATTCTCCAATGGCGCAATTTCAAGCCCCTGTTCATTGAAAGCCGTTCGCAGGGCTTCAGGAATCTGATTGTGGGCGACATAAAACAGAGCATTTACAGATGGAGAGGCTCTGACTGGAGGTTGATCAGCGAATATGCAAAGCGAGACCTTGGAGAAGAGTATGTAGATGACAGCGAGTCACTTGACGACAACTGGAGAAGCCTTTCAAATATAGTCGAATTCAATAACTCCATCTTTTCATCCATAGGGAAAAGCCTCTCGAACGAAAACGCCGGGATTGGCGGGGCTGTCGGCAGAATATATGACAACTGCATCCAAAGTCTGCCGAAGCAGCACGAAAGCTGTCCCGGAGGACGGGTGAAGGTCGGTTTCATCGACAGTGCTGATGACTGGATGGAGGAATCGCTTGGCAGGATGTATTCCGATATTCAGGAGTTCCACGCCAAGGGTTATCCGTACGGTTCAATCACCGTCCTGGTCCGCAGGAACAGTGAAGGGGCTCGTGTTGCTGACTTCTTGATAGATAAGGGCATAGGAGTCGTTACGGAGGATTCTCTGTTGATAGGGGCATCTGCCTGTACATCTAAGATGGTGGCTGTCCTCAATTACCTTTCATCCCCTCAAGTTCCTGTGAACAAGCTGCTTGTAGAGGACTGCCTCGATGCACTGGACGGTTTTGCGATAACAGGCTCCCTCTACGATACCTGCGAGAAGATAATACGGGGCGGCTTCTTTGAAGTGACTGAAGATCAAGTACCTTTTGTTATGGCCTTTATGGATTCGGTCATCAGTTACCAGGAAAAGTACGGCTCATCGTTGAGCGGTTTCGTGAAATGGTGGAACGAGACAGGTTGCCGGAAGAGCATCTGTGCCCCATCCGGACAGGATGCCGTCAGGGTGATGACGGTCCACAAATCGAAAGGCCTCAGCCTTGAAGTGGTGATTGTTCCGTTCCTGGAAGAGAAATTCGTCAAGAGCGGGTCTTTGATTCCGACTATATGGTGCAGTACATCAGGGATTTTCGCTCCGCTGGGCCTTGTGCCGCTGAAAGCTGTCAAGGAACTTGAATCCACAATCTTCTCTGCACAGTACAAAGAGGAGGTACTTTACGGATATATCGACTGTATAAATACAGCATACGTCGCCCTGACTCGTGCCAAGAGCCAGCTCGTGGTCTATTCACCGGCTCCGGCATCAAAGGACAAATACAATATCAATTCATTTGCCGCCTACCTCTTCAGCCGTTTATCCGACTCCCTTGACGAGGATGGATGCGTGGAATTTGGCGTAATCGAGCCTTTCGATACTGTTTCCGAAAATGGGAACGATTTGAAAATGAGCGGATACGTATCAGTACCGCTTGATGGCAGGCTTGCTCTGTCGCTTCGTTCAGCCGACTATTTTGACCAGAAGACCGATGTCCGTCTGAGAGGCATCGAGCTTCACGACATCCTGGCACGTGTGAACCGTGTCAGTGAACTGGAATCCGCTTGTGCATCAGACCCTCAAACCTTCGCCTATCTTTCGGAAAGATTCAACGATGTTCCTGCGGAGTGGTTTGACGGTACATACGAGTCCCTGAACGAAAATTCCATCGTCGATTCTGACGGGAACATGCAACGCCCCGACAGGGTACTGCTCGATCGTTCAAAAGGCAAGGCGGTAATCATCGATTACAAGTTCGGGGAGAAGAGAAAGTCGTACAGGGGACAGGTAAAGTCGTACTGCGACCTTATCCGTCGTATGGGATTCTCCGATGTCACCGGCTACCTCTGGTATGTTGACAGCCGAATGGTGGAAATGGTATAACCATAGTATAACCTGCTGCCTGCAGCACGCGGCAAGGATTTGCTCTTTTTCAGGAAAACTGCATCTTTCTTGTATTTTCTCCCTGCACCGGGCTCCTTTTGTGCGTATTGATGCGCTTTTTCAATATATCTGTCCTTGATACTGCATCTGATGCACTCTGAAAAGGGTAGAAGCCCCGATTATGTATTATTGTTGTATTCCGGAGACCGATCCGATACTTTTGCTGCCAATAAGAACAGGTTCTAAAACTTAAATGATATGGCAGAACAAAAGAATTCGTGGAAGTTGCCTTTGCGTGGGACAGCCTTGCCGGCAGTCTCGCTGGCTGTGGTATTATTGGTATTTGCGGCATCCTGCAGCAGACAGGAACTGACGGGTACAAGGTCTCGTGTACCAATTACTTTCGGTGTGAGGGGTATCAGAGGAACTCTCCCTTCGAGGGCAGTCGTGGAGAGCGATGCCGCTACATTGGAGAACGGAGGATTCAATGTCGCGGCAATGGTCAGCGGCACTTCAGCGCTCTTTTTCTCCGACATCGCAAGGTATTCCGGAGAAGGTTTGTACGAAACGGAATCCGTACATTATTTCCCATACGGACAGACTCTCGATATCTTTGCCGTATCTCCTCCTTCGTTTGACGTGTCTCTTGCAGGTGGTCAGGCAGTGGTAGAATATGTTCAGGATGGAAGCACCGACCTTATTGCGTCAGAAATGTATGGGATGGATGCTGAACATACCCCTGTAGCATTGACTTTCAAGCATATACTTTCACAGATGAGCATCTTTTGCAAAGGCATTGACCCGACGGTAGACTATGAATTGACGAGTGTCGTGGTGTCGTCTCCCGAATCAGGAAACTACAGTTTCCTTTCAGGACAATGGGAGGCCGGAACTCTCAAAGGCAGGGAACTGCTCTGTGAGCCATCGGCTGTCCCGAGTGACTCACCTTCCGCGGCAGGGGAGACCGCTACGTATCTTCCCGGAATGGTCAATGTCGCAGTATCCTGGAATTGCCTGAAGGATGGAGTGACGGTAGGAAGCTATGAAGGCGGGATAGTTGTGGAACTCTCCGAAGGTGTGAGGCACAGCATAGTTCTGAATCTTCCCGCTAACGGTCTCGACAGAATTGTATGGAGCATTGCTGTGAATGAATGGACAGATACTTTTACACAATATATGGCGGGGAAAGCCGCTTCGATGAGAATAGACAACGCCTCCGGAACGGTTTCTCTTCCTCCCATCACTCTTTCTGCCGGATGTGACCTTGTCATCGACTGGGGCGACGGGAAGATGGAGAAAATAAGCGGTGGAACCGTCACTCCTTCACACGACTACACCGTATCGGGGGCCGTTGTGGTGACATTCTACATATCGGACGGTTCGGCCTCGGCAGAACTCGGCTATCTGTACCGGCACTCCGGAATCCCTTTCACGGTCTATGACAGCAACCGTTTCTCCGTCAATTACACAAGGATTCCGGAGCCTGTCAGTCTTATGTCCGAAGGAGATGCTGAAATTGCATTTATGAATAATCTTGAAGAACCGCCACTCCTTCAATATTCCTACGATGGGGAGACTTGGACAGACTGGGATTTGGACTATATCCGGTTTGGAAACGGTATTCCTCTATATCTCAGGGGTGAGGGGAATGAGAGACTTTCCGGCTGCGATGAAGATTCCTTTTTCAATATTGTCGGGGAAAATATAATAATGGGTGGTGACATAATGAGCCTTCTGGATTGGTCTGACATCAATGTCAAGTTGAGCCCATATTGCTTTTACTTCCTTTTCTATGAGTGCGATGCCATCGTTGCGGCCCCGGAGTTGCCGGCAACCGAGCTTGAGGAAGGCTGTTACAGCAATATGTTCAATTGTTGTGTGTCGCTGGTCAAGGCTCCTGAACTGCCTGCAACCGTCCTGGCTGATGAATGTTATATGTCAATGTTCTTCGGCTGTTCATCCTTGACTGAATCTCCTGAACTGCCTGCATTGACTTTGGCGGACTATTGCTATACCGATATGTTCAACAGCAGTGGTCTGGTCCTGCCCCCGGAGCTGCCGGCCACGTCACTTGCACCGTATTGCTATCAATGCATGTTCGGCAACACGCCAATCGAGAAATCGCCTGAACTGCCTGCCACCGTGGCTGTTTCATACTGCTACAACAAGATGTTCTACGGATGCTCTTCGCTCAGGGAGGCTCCAGAACTTCCTGCTACGCAACTGGGAAGCTGTTGCTATCAATATATGTTCTATGGATGCTCTTCTCTTGCCTCGGCTCCTGAACTGCCTGCTACGACTCTTGCCAACTCCTGCTACAGCAGTATGTTCAAAGGTTGCCGCCAACTCAAGGCGGCCCCTGTACTGCCGGCAAAGACGCTTGTGAAATCCTGCTACCAGTCTATGTTCGATTCCTGTCCGTCCTTAAGCAGCATAAAGGCTATGTTCACGACCACGCCGTCGGACACATACACCAAAGGATGGGTCAAAGGCGTGGCTTCAAACGGAACTTTCACGAAGAACGCCTCCGCAACCTGGAATGTAACGGGCACTAACGGAATCCCGTCAGGGTGGAGCGTTGTCACTGAATGACGGTGAAAGGCTTGTCGGAATCCCCGGTCCACCGGTACAGTGTGGCCTTGCAGTACTGGCTGCCGTTCTCGCTGCCATTCTCGCTGATGAAGAAATATCCGTCGCCGAGAGGACACAGACCTGTGCTGCCCCACTTGAAATGCCAGGCCTCGCTGACCTGCAGTTGCCTTGCCTTATCCTTGAAGTAAGGAACTCCTTCAAGATGCTCCCTGAAAGGTTTCTGAGAGAGGTCGAGAGCAAAGAGGTCGTAGTTGGGGAACTCGCTCTTGCGTCCTTTGTAAACGGCAAGGAACATCTTCCCTGTGTACGGGTCATACGCAAGGTTCTGAACGCCCCAGGTGGTGTTGCCTGTGTGGATGAAGTATTTGCGGTGCAGTTTCCCTATCTTGTCGATAGGGTAGCAGAGCAGTATGTTGTAGTCGTTGTCAGACCGTCGGGTATCACCGTAGATGCCATAGGCGACATAGAGGTATTTTCGAGACGGATTGCAGGACTTTGATCCGAAAGCCGGGCCAATGGTGACGCCGTCTATCCCTGAACAGGCGAATCTGTGGTCTGCCAAGGTGTCATTGAGGCTGACAGATGCCTTGTAGTCGTCAACGGCTTCCTGAATCAGGTGCAGGGTGATGGCATCTTCCTGCCTGATTCCCGTGGATTTTACCTTGTCTACATCTATTTCGGCCACGTAGAAAGCGCTCTGGTCCCGAGTCCAGGCCTTTTCACCAAGTTTCTCGGATATGTTCCTTCCTATTGAGTCGTCCTTAAGTTCCAGGGAGGCATATACCTTGCGGCTCTCCGAGTCGAATGTCATGGCTCCGAGATGGCCGTTGAGTCCCTCTATGCTTCCGACAAGGTTCCCGGCAAGGTCAGTCTTGTAGAAAGCGCTTGTGAAAGAGAGGTAGAGGTATCCGGAATCCCTGTCGAAAGCGATGCCCTGAACGTGCATCGAGCCTCCTTCAACACGTATTGCATCGGGGATTGTCCGTTCCCGGGCAAAGAGGGAAAGTGATGCCAGAACGAATGCTGCAAGTATTGACAATTGTTTCTTCATTTGACTTGTTCTATATTATCTCCCATCTGCCGCCCTTGCCGAACAGCCTCTCTTCCAGTTCCGGCAGCAGTCCGAACCGGTGGATTACGTCAATTGCGGTATATCTGCTGCGCATATATGGGATGAAGTTGAAACTCTCCCTGAGATGCTCACGACTTACGCATATCATTTCAGGCTCGTATGGCGCTCCGACAAGCTTCAGCGACTCACGGACCTGGTCGAATGGCATTATCTGCGATGCGGCTTTATCTCTTAGCTCAGGCCAGATCTGTTGTAGATGAGCAAGTTCCTCTTTCAGCTGTTCTCGCGTGACATATTTGCCGGCAGTCTCTTTCAGGGCTCTGGCAAGATGTCCCGGTTTTCCTTTGAACAGTGTGCGGAGTCCCTTCTCGAGTACTTCCCATTCAGGCCATCCGGCTGCACATTCTTCTATGTCGATTGTCCGGAGATCCTTTTCAAGAAGGAATTCTATTGCGGCAGTGGATATGAGCGTGCCGATTCCCACCTTGAATCCGTGCGAAACGTGTCTCCCGTCGGGGTAGCTGAGGTTTTCCATATCCCAGCAGTGGGAGAACTGGTGTTCAGTGCCGGAGGCAGGCCTGCTGGATTGAAGCGCCTGCATCGCAAAACCGCTCATCAGAAGCCCGCCGCACAGCAGCTCCGTTTTTTCAACGCTGCCGGCGGCAACCTCAGCCGGTGCGCTGAGTGATTCCCTCAGTCCATCCTGAACCAATGACCAGGAGAACGGGTCCACCTTCTCTTTTCCGGCAGCTTCGGCAATTATCCAGTCCGCTCCGGCAGGTATCTTGGCGATAAGGTCGGCATATCCCGATGCTGCCATCTCCCCGGGCGCCTTAGCGGCAATCACGGGGTCCATCAGGAAAGCATAAGGAGCGGGACAGTCGAAAGTCTGCTTGTTACCGTCTTTCGTGATGGATGCGCCATAGGATGTGAATCCGTCCATTGAGGCAGCAGTGCCGACACACATATATCTTCTTCCGAGAAGATGTGACACATACTTTGTAAGGTCGTTGATTACGCCTGAACCGACTGCCACAGCAACGGTATCAACTTTTGAAAGACCTTCCCTGAGCATTTCCACGAACCTCCATTCTGCATAGAGGTCAGAATCTTCGAAGATGAATGGCTCCGAGCAGGGAACCCCGGCGGAGCGGAGACGTTCATCCACTTCTTTTCCCGCAACTTTCCAGGTGTTGAGGTCAGCCACTACCGTGGCCCGGCAGGAAGGGAAGCATTTTCCGAAGAATGAAGCCACCCCGGCCACCGCTCCGCTTCCTATGGATAATTCCCGCGTGTCAGTAGTGCGCTCCAGCGCGCGGGCTGCTTTTTTTTCAAGAGATTCCATCAGGTTCCAATTGCTCAGAATACAAATTCGCGTGATACAGGGAAGAGCCCGTAGAGGCCTCCGGTATGTATGAAGAGGATATTGCGGGCACTTTCGAGGCGTCCTCCACGTTTCATTTCATTCACCATACCGAAAGTGGCCTTGCCGGTATAGACAGGGTCGAAGACAGTGGCCTCCATCTGTGCAAGACGCTTGATATGCTCGAGTTCTTCAGGGGCGCTCAATGCGTAGCCTCTTCCTACATAGCCTTCTATGAAAGAGAAGTCCTCTTCCTTGAGGCTTGCGGCAGTCTTTTCGGCCTTGTCCCGGGAAATCTCTCCGCTCTTGATGAGGTACGGCAGGCAATCCTTCGAACATTTCAGACATATCTTTCTGAAATATGCTTCGTCATCGCAGACACATACTCCGAATACATTCTTGCCGTAGCCGTTTATGATGTTGGAGAGTTGGAGCCCGGCTGCCGTCCCTCCGGAACCTGTCGCAACCACCACTGTGTCGAAGGTGACTCCCAGTTCCTCTTCCTGTGCGGCAATCTCCTTCATGGCGTAGTAATATCCCTGAGTGCCGACTCCGAAAGAGGCTCCTTCAGGAATGATATACGGCCTGTAACCCTGGCGGGCATATCCGTCTGCCATCTCCTGCATTATCTGAGCACGATGGTTGCTGTACTCCTCTCTGTTGCAGAACCGCACGTCTGCGCCGAGCAGCTTGTCGAGGAAATAGTTTCCTTCTACCTGAGGGGTCTCGCTGATTCTGAGCAACACGGCTGACTTCATTCCGAGATAAGTAGCAACAGCGACAGTCGCACGGCAGTGGTTGGACTGTATTCCTCCGCAGGTAATCAACAGGTTGCAGCCTTTGTCAAGAGCATCTTTGGCTACGAACTCAAGCTTTCGTATCTTGTTTCCGGACCATTCGCTGCCAGTCTGGTCATCCCGTTTTATGAATATGTTCTTTCCCGCTTCTGCGGACCAGCGTTCCATTTTCCTTATGCCTGTCGGCAGGAGAGCAAGTGTGAGTTTGTTCATTTTGTATTATAAATGGTTTAGATTCATACAAACTTATGCAAAATTTGCTAACTTTAAAAGTTGTTTTTGAAATAATCCAACAGCTTATCAATATATGAAACGACAATTCCTTTTACTGGCCGGACTTTTACTGGCCGTTGCGCTCCCTGCCCAGGATATCCCGCAGGACATCGTCAAAGAGCAGTTCAAGCCTGTAGGTGATTCAATCACCTCGTATATCAGGACTGCAACAACCGTTCGCGGTTCGCGCATTGCAGTTGTAAAGGCTGCGGTTGAGAAGAAAACACTCCGCCTTGACCTCAACCCTGAAATTTCCGACTATCCTGTCCACGATGCCGAGCTTGAGGCTATCTATTCGATTGCCAATTCATTGCTTCCTGAGCAGTATGCCGGATACCGCGGCAATGTGAAACTGTTTTCGGAGAATGAACCGGTGGAGAACCTGAAAAGCAATTTCTATGCTGCAAAGAGGTCTCAGACTCCTGTCAAGGAGCACGCCAAGTATGCTGTCAAGTTCCGCAAGGGACTCGTGCCTCTGGTAAAGAACGAGTCAAAACCGTATCAGATATCAGAAGGCTTGCAGGAGAGGCATATAGCACTGTGGCAGAGCCACGGACGATTCTATGAACCATCGCTGAAGAGGTGGGAGTGGCAGCGTGCACGCTGTCTCCAGACCGTAGAGGACCTCTATACCCAGAGTTACGTGCTTCCTTTCCTTGTGCCGATGCTTGAAAATGCCGGTGCTGTCGTTATGCTTCCGCGTGAAAGGGACTGGAATACGAACGAGCAGATTGTCGATAATGACAATCCTTTCAATACCTATCGTGAAACAGGAAGCTGGTCCGATGCTCCTGAAGCAGGTTTCGCTGATACAAAGGCATTCTATGTACACGGAGAGAATCCTTTCAGGATGGGTACTGCAAGGATGTCTCAGGCAGCTTCTTCAAAGGTTGCAAAGAGCAGTGTATGCTGGATCCCTGAACTTGCCGAGGCAGGGGAGTATGCGGTGTATGTTTCATATCAGACAGTTGCCAACAGCACGACTTCTGCACACTACACTGTACGTCACAATGGCGGTGAGACTGAGTTCAGCGTCAATCAGAAGATGGGCGGAAGCACTTGGATCTATCTTGGCAAATTCTTCTTCAATGCCGGGAAAGATGCCTCCCAGGGCGTTTTCCTGACAAATGAGACATCCGATTCGAAGAGTGTGGTTACTGCCGATGCCGTCAAGTTCGGTGGCGGAATGGGAAACATAGCACGCAAGCCAGCCGACGTGGATGACGACGGCAACCCTGTGGACTTCCAGGCACAGCCTGAGGTTTCCGGCTATCCAAGGTTCACGGAGGGTTCAAGGTACTGGTTGCAGTGGGCCGGTTTCAACGACACAATCTATTCATACAGCCTCGGAGTCAATGACTACAACGATGATTACATGTCACGCCCTCGTTGGGTGAACGCTCTCGCCGGTGGTTCGTATGTCGATCCTAAGAAGCCGGGATACAACATTCCTCTCGACCTTTCATTCGCTTTCCATACCGATGCCGGAACGTATCTTGACGATGGCATCGTAGGTTCTCTTTCTATTTATACGAGATACTCCAACGGGAAAGATACCTACATCAACAAGGAAAGCCGTCTGAACGGACGTGAATATGCCGATATCGTGCAGACTGAGATAGTGAATGACATACGCGCCAATTTCGAACCGAACTGGAACCGCCGTCTTCTCTGGAACCGTTCATACGCTGAAAGCCGTATCCCTGAGGTTCCCGGAATGTTGCTGGAACTGCTTTCACACCAGAATCTTGCTGATATGAGATACGGTCTCGACCCTTCTTTCCGCTTTACAGTGTCCCGTGCCATATATAAAGGAATGCTGAAATATCTGGCATATCTCAACGATTTCGAATACTGCGTACAGCCTCTTCCTGTAAATTCATTCGAGACAAAGCTCCGTGGTGATGAAATCCAGCTCTCGTGGGCTCCTACCGAAGATCCTGCCGAAGCTACTGCCGTACCTTCAAGCTATGTGCTCTACACGAGGATTGACAACGGTGCCTTCGACAATGGCGTTTCTATTGATGGAACATCTTTCAGGCAGACGCTTGAGCCGGGCCACATCTACAGTTTCAAGGTGACCGCAGTGAATGCCGGAGGTGAAAGTTTCCCAAGTGAGATCCTCTCTGCAGGAATAGCAGGCAAAGGTGCCCCTGTTGCTCTGGTAATCAATAATTTCGACCGCGTCAGCGCTCCTGTCAGCTTCGCTTCTCCGGATTCAACATATGCCGGTTTCAACGACAAGATGGACAGTGGGGTTCCTTATCTGCAGGATATCAATTATATCGGCTCGCAGTACGAATTCCGCCGCCATATCCCTTGGATGGATGACGACAGCGCAGGCTTCGGCTCTTCAAACTCTGATTATGAAGACAAAGTCGTTGCCGGAAACAGTTTCGACTATCCTTTCATACACGGCACAGCTTTGATGAACAACGGCTACAGTTTTGTTTCAGCAAGCCGCTGCGCCTTGAATGCCGGAAAGGTTGAAATGCGCCGCTATGCTCTTGTGGACGTAATCTGCGGAAAGCAGCTCACCACCCAGGTGGGACGGAAGGGTTCCTGCGCACTCAAGTATCAGGTGTTCACCCCGCAGTTGCAGAAGCAGCTCGAAGAATTCGCTTCAGTTGGAGGAAATATCTTCATATCAGGAGCAAATATCGCAACTGACGTCTGGGAGCCTGTATTCGATTATGAAATCACTGATTCGATGAAGGAGCAGACTGCAGCAACGAAGAAATTCATTCAGGATGTGCTCCACTACAAATGGATGACAAATCAGGCAAGTTTTGGAGGCAAGTTCAAAGTTGCCGCAAATCCTTTCGGATTCTCTTCACAGTTTGACGGTTACACTTGGATGACAAAGCCTAACGGTATCATATATGCCGTGGAATCGCCTGACGGAATAGTACCTGCCGGTGACAACGCCTATACAATCTACAGGTATGACAACTCCATTTCTGCCGGTGTGGCGTATGAAGGCTCATACAAGGTGGTCTCACTCGGAGTTCCTTTCGAGGTTCTCGGTACGCTGCAGAGAAACGAAATGATGCGTCAGATATTGAGATTCTTCAGCAAATAGCGGACACTTCCGCCTGCAGAATAATGAAGGCTGGTTCGAACATTCTCGAGCCAGCCTTCCTGCATCACGGGGTTGGTTTCAGAAGACGGTTCTATACCCGCCTTTCCCGTATAAGACAAATCACCGCCATCAATATGGAAGAAAAAGTGATGGCCGTGATATTCGCGACGAAATCCCAAGGATCCGTCGTCCTGTAGTCGGTGAGGACATCCTGCAGGAATTCAAAGGCGAATGCTGCTGAAACAGCGGCGATGATGATTGTTGCCAGGGCTCTCCATACATTGTCCTTCCTTATGGCAGGAAGACCCAGCAGTACGAACGGGAAGAACATACAGAAATGTATGCACTTGTCGGTAGGAATACCCATAATGGCGTCCGGCAGCCATCCGGAAATATTTTTGGCGTCTGAAGCCAGGTTTCCGAAACACAAGTATGCTAAGCACAGCAGATATACTATGAAAAGGATTCTGTATATCACTTTGCTTTCTGACGGCTTTATGCTCATAAGCTCTCTTTACTTACTCTTGGGAAGATTGCGGTAGTCATCTTCTGCTTTGATTTTGTTGATTATTGCAGTTACCACGTCGTATATTTCACCGCCCTTGCGATAGTCCGCCTTGCAGATGAAATTGACTCGGTCCTGTTCCAACAATTTTCTTGCCGTATTCAACTTGTGGCTGTCCCCTTCTTTGTAGACAGCAATGGAATTTCCTCCGAACATCTTGACAATCTTCATACAAGGAATGTCGGTCGTTCCGTCGCCAAGATAAATCATATTGCTGAAAGGAATCGGTTTCTCGTCCTCAGCCTGACTTTCGTTTACCTTGGTGTTGTCGCTGATGTCCAGGATGCCTTTCGCAATCTTGAACAGATACTGTGTCTTTCCTGTGTAGTCCACTGCAACAGCCGGCCACACAGCCACCCCGTTTTCATCGTACCAGAAAGAGCAGGCGAAAATCTTCTTGAATTCCCCGGCTATCTCTGTGCCTTCGATGAGCTCGGTCTGTCCTGAAGAGTTGATGTAGTGCTCCACCTTCACCCCGTGCTGCTCTCCGTATCTGTTGATAATTGAGAACCATTCCTTCACCCCTTCAAACAGCTTTATCTCCCGTCCGAAAGAGACGAACGACTCGCGTGTCAGGGATATTCCCTTCCTGCGGGCCTCGTCTATCATCAGTTTCATATACGAGAGGATGCTGCTCACCTCCTGACCTTCGGGAACCAGATTGCTCTTTGTCCAGAATTCTTCCGGAGTCTGGCCGATTGCCTGGATGAAGCCGAACTCCTGCATATTGCCGGGGGAAAGAGTCCCGTCAAAATCGTAAATCAGGGCTACGGTTGGCATTTTTCTGTCCATCTGAAAGCGAATTGGGCCGCTGTTACTTCACTCTGTCAGCCTTGAACCCGCAAGGGTATCCTCCGGCAGCTACAGGAAGTACTCCCTGCGCTCCGCCGAGATACAATGCGCGAACGGCGGCCTTGTTGTTGAACTTGTTGTCGGAATAGCCTATTATGAAGGTATCGAACAACTTGTGAGACGGCATCCGGTTGAGATCGTACGGATTGCCAAGGTAAACTCCGAAGAGGTTCTGTCTCTTTCCCCAGGATGCTATTCTGGCAAATGATGCGGAATCGATTTGCGCAAAGCGCTTCGGCCCTCCTGAACTCGGCATCGGTGCGCCTGAATGGAATGCAACCACAACGTTCTTGTATTTCTTCACAAGTCTGTGTACGCTGTCAATCTGAGCGGGAGTGGCTCCTGCAGGTATGTCGAAACGCTGAGCGTCGCAGTAGTTGGTCATCAGCCTGAAGAACTCCTTGCTCTCATCAGAAACGGAGTTGTAGGCAACGTAGGCCGTCTTGACGTCTGCGGTCAGCGGAAGCCGTGACTTGTTGCGGACGAGTGTCATGGAACGGTCTGACAACTCCTGGATATAGGCTTCGGTGAGAGGCCTTTTAGCCATTGTGGCGAGTTCGGAGATTTCAATCAGAGGCGAATAGCCGTTTGCCAGCATACCACAGCGTTTCTTGAGAGAAAGCATTTTTCGTACACGCTCGTCAAGGTCGGTTTCTGACAGTTCTCCGCGTTCGAATGCGGCATCGAGGTCCCTGATTGTGGCCGAAGCGTCAAGAGGCATCAAAAGGATGTCGGCACCTGCCTTGTAAGCGGCAAGAGAGGCATCGGCGTAGTCGGTGGCAACGCCTTTCATCTGCAGAGCGTCGGTAATGATGATACCGTTGAATCCCAGTTCCTTTCGAAGTATGTCAGTGACGATGGTACTTGAGATTGATGCTGGGGTTCCTGTCGGATCGAGTGCCGGGACGCTGAGATGGCCGATCATTATCATATCAACTCCTTCGCTTATCATTCTGCGGAAAGGATAGAGCTCCAGCGAGTCAAGCCTTGACCTGTTGAAAGTGAGGACCGGGAGCCCTTTGTGGGAATCAACGTCAGTGTCTCCGTGTCCCGGAAAATGCTTGGCAGAGCCGGCAACACCGGCATCCTTCATCCCTTTCATATATGCGCAACCGAATTCGGCCACTTTCTCACGGTCTTCTCCGAAAGAGCGTGTGTTGATTACGGGATTCGCGGGGTTGTTGTTGATGTCCACGACAGGTGCGAAATTCACGAATATCTTCAGTTGTGAGAGTTCTTCACCTATGAGACGTCCCATTCTGTAGATGTGCAGAGGATCACGGAGTGCTCCAAGCTGCATTGCTCTTGGGAAATATGCATATTCCCTGTACCTCATCGATGCTCCCCATTCTCCGTCGATAGTCACCATCATCGGAATTTTCGCCTCTTTCTGAAGATCATTTATCAGCCGCATGTTAGCTGTGAGATTGTCGTCCATCACTATCAATCCTCCGAGGCCCTGTCTGGCGAGCTGGGCTTTGGCGGCACGGCGCACACTGTCGTCCGCGGACTCGATCTCCACTATTACAATCTGAGCAATCTTCTCCTTTCTGGACATTGAACTTATCATCTGGTCGATGTCCTGAGCGTATAAAGCGATGCCGGTAAGAGCCAGCATCGCTGAAAGAAACGTTTTCTTGAACATTACAGAAGGTCCTTGAATGTCTTGAATGAATAGCCGCGCTCAGCGAGGCCGTCAATGATTTCACCGAGATGGGAATATACCCGGTCTTCATCTGTACGGTCAGGGTAAACCATCGCGTGAACAAGGATGATGCAGCCGTTGAGACCTGTTTCAGATGCTTTCTCATAGTCCCAGATGTTCTGTACCTGCTCTTCGGCTGAGACATAGTTCGATGCCTCCGGGCCCATCCAGTCACTGCTTGTATGTATGCCTTCTGTATGGTTGCAAAGCTTGTATCCAAGTGCGCGGAGACCGTCAGCTGTCTCCTGGTTGTAGTATTCGTATGGAGGGATCATCCAGCAGAACTGCTCTTTTTCAAGGCCGAATTTCATAAGCTCCTCTTCCATTCCGGCAATATCCTTTGCAAGGGAGTCGGCAGGTACGAGAGTTTCGCGCTTCTCATCTTCAGTGCAAAGGAGAAGATGATGGTTGGAGTGTGCTGAGAGATAATGCCCCTCGTCAATGATACGGCGGATAGGCTCCTGGTACTTCTCAACTCTGAAACAGTTTCCGGTAGGGAAGAAGGAACCCTTCACATCTTTTTCCTTAAGGATGTCAAGTACAGGTACAATACCGTCGAAATTCTCGAAATATCCGTCATCATTTGTGCTGTAATGAGCGGTAAACACGAGATAAACGGCTTTTTCGGAAGGATTTACGCATCTTACCACGCCATATTCGTCAGTTACGAATTCGGGCTCTGCAGGAGCCTCGGTTTTCTGCTTGCAGCCTGCAAGAACCATTACGGCCATAAGGACCAGGATGAATGTTTTTTTCATATAGGGTATCGTTTTGATGTTTGCATTAATCTTACAAATATATGTATAATTCTTCAAAATGCAAGAAACTGCGATTCCTGCCCGCTGTCTTTCTGCTGACAATTTGTCATATTGCTGCGAGTGGCATAATCTTCGTAACAAGAAATGCGTCGCGGTTGGGAATGACCGCCGGAAAACGAAAAACAAAAAACAAGATAAAACATTCAATTATGGGAAAAATCATTGGAATAGACCTCGGTACCACCAACTCTTGTGTGGCCGTGATGGAAGGCAACGAGCCTGCAGTCATCATCAACAGTGAAGGAAAGCGCACAACCCCTTCTGTTGTGGCTTTCGCTGACGGAGGAGAACGCAAGATAGGCGATCCTGCAAAGCGTCAGGCAATCACCAACCCTCTCAAGACCATCTTCTCTATCAAGAGATTCATGGGCGAAACTTATGACCGTGTCGCAAAGGAGACAGAGCGTGTGTCATACAAAGTCGTCCGCGGTGACAACAACACCCCTCGTGTCGATATCGACGGGAAACTCTATTCACCTCAGGAAATCAGCGCCATGATTCTTCAGAAAATGAAGAAGACCGCCGAAGATTATCTTGGGACTACAGTCGATGAGGCAGTCATCACTGTACCTGCATACTTCAGCGACTCCCAGCGTCAGGCTACCAAGGAGGCTGGTGAAATCGCAGGCCTCAAGGTGAAGAGAATCATCAACGAGCCTACTGCCGCAGCTCTGGCATACGGTCTCGACAAGAAGAACAAGGATATGAAAGTTGCTGTGTTCGACCTCGGCGGCGGTACATTCGATATCTCCATCCTTGAACTCGGCGACGGTGTCTTCGAAGTGAAATCGACGAATGGTGACACTCATCTCGGCGGTGACGACTTCGACCACGTCATCATCGACTGGCTCGCTGAAGAGTTTGCTGCAGAGAACTCCGGCATAGACCTCCGTAAGGACCCTATGGCCCTCCAGCGCCTGAAAGAGGCTGCTGAGAAGGCGAAGATTGAGCTTTCAAGCCAGACTTCGACTGAAATCAACCTTCCTTGCATCATGCCTGTGAACGGTATTCCGAAGCACCTTGTGAAGAGCCTCAGCCGCGCAAAGTTCGAGGCCCTCAGCGACAGTCTGATCCAGGCTACCATCGAACCTTGCCGTAAGGCTCTCAGTGATGCCGGCCTTCAGGCATCGGAGATTGACGAAGTCCTGCTCGTGGGTGGCTCGACACGTATCCCTGCCGTACAGGCAATCGTGGAGAGATTCTTCGGAAAGACCCCTAACAAGGGTGTGAACCCTGACGAGGTGGTTGCAGTGGGTGCATCAATCCAGGGCGGTGTCCTCGCAGGTGATGTGAAGGATGTGCTCCTTCTCGATGTCACTCCTCTTTCTCTCGGTATCGAGACTCTCGGCGGTGTGATGACCAAGCTCATCGATGCCAACACAACAATCCCTACCCGCAAGAGCGAGGTATTCAGTACAGCTGCTGACAACCAGCCTTCAGTTGAGATCCACGTACTTCAGGGCGAACGCTCGATGGCCCGCGACAACAAGACCATCGGTAATTTCCACCTTGACGGAATCACTCCTGCACCGCGCGGCGTCCCTCAGATTGAGGTTACATTCGATATCGATGCAAACGGTATTCTCAATGTATCAGCAAAGGACAAGGCTACCGGCAAGGAGCAGAAGATACGCATCGAGGCTTCATCAGGCCTGAGTGATGACGAAATCAAGCGTATGCGCGATGAAGCAAAGGCCAATGAGGCTGCCGATAAGGCTGAGAAAGAGCGCATTGACAAGATTAACGGCGCTGATGCGATGATCTTCCAGACAGAGAAGAACCTCAAGGATTACGGTGACAAGATTCCTGCTGACAAGAAAGGCGCTATCGAGAATGCTCTCGGACAGTTGAAGGAAGCTCACAAGAGTCAGGATGTGACTGCCATCGACAGGGCTATGGAATCCATCAACAATGCCTGGCATGCCGCATCTGAGGATATGGCTAAGGCAGCCCAGGCTGCCGGAGCGCAGGGAAACCCAGGCGCAGGATTCAATCCGGGTGCCGGTTTCAACGGCGGAGCACAGGGCCCTCAGAACGGTTCCGATGACAACAACGCCCCACAGGACGTCGATTACGAGGAAGTCAAGTAATCTGTGACGTACTATATTTTGGGAGCGTGCAGGCGAAAAGTCTCCACGCTCCTTTGTGTTTTTCAGAACATGATGGCAATAATTATACAAAAAAAGATTGAATGATAAAATAAATACATACATTTGCAGTTAGAATTGTATAATTGCGGTAATATACATAATATGAAAACACGAACTTGCAAATCAGTGTTGGGGGGAAGTATGAATCTCCCACAACTGATGTTGGGCTTTTGCTCAGAAAGATCTCTTTTGCAGACAAGTCCGCGTTCAAAGAATCGGAATCTCGACTCATATGATGAGGCGGATTGGTAATTAGAATCAGAATCAAGAGGAACTATATATGAAAAAAATTATTATCGCTATCTTCTCTCTCTGTTTGGCATTGAGCGTAGTCTCTTGCCAGGAAGAGTTAAAGAGAATCGACAATGGTGGCAATCAGGAAGGAACAGCTTCATCATTGGAGGTGTCCGGTTCCATCGTGACGACTTCCAAGGTCAATGCTGAATATACTGTTGATGAGGAAGGGGACAGAGCTCTCCAGCCATATTGGGAGTTGGGCGATATAGTTTATGGCTATTTCGACAATGGAACAACGGGCAGTAACGGTGCTCATAAAGTGACTGCCTTGAAATACAAGGTTGTTGCCGTCGATGAAGATGGTGTGGCAAAATTTTTCTGGGCTGGAGAAGGCAGCGAACCTGACATCGCACTGGGTACGAAAGTTTATATGGTATATGGCCCTGTTGTGGGCGAAGTTTCAGAGTATGGTCAGATCAGGATTGAGTATGGTGACCAGGACGGAACCCGCCACGATGCATTGAAGCACGCCTGCATGACTGCCGAGGGTACGGTCGTGGCAAATCCGGACCAGGCAGGGCACAACATCCTTGACCTCCGCTTCTACAACATGATGTCCATATTCAAGATTTCTGGACTGCAATATCCTGTTCTTCAGGAAGATGGAGTAACAGAAACAAATGAGCTGGTTCCTGTCGGGACGACAATCAACATCACATCGGAAAGAGGGTTTACGGATTGTGCGTATGTTCTCAGCCGCGTTAGAAATTATGCTCCTGCAAAGTTCGAGTTCGGAATGATTGAGACCAATTACTTTGCATCCGTGAAAGTGAAGACTTTGGATGAGGATGGCGTTGCCTGCGCTTATTTCGCTCTTCCATCTTCAGAAAAATGGAATACCTCTTTCTTCTGGCATCCTAAGTGGAAGACCTCCGGAACTGCAGATACCGGGATAATAGAGTTTACCCTGGCCACTTCAATTGACAATGAATCTTTCTATTGGAAGGATTCCCGTACAGCAAGCAAGAGCATTGCCGTAAACAAGTGCTACAATCTTGCAAAGGGTGCAGTATTGAAGAGGAACGGTCATGGCACTCCGGATATGGATGTTGTCTTCGGTCCGGGTAACCTCCAGTACCGTAAATATGAAGAAGACGGTGAGTGGAAGGAAATGTGGCGGTTTGCCCCGAATACTTACGATATCATCGGTGATGGTAATATTTACATAGAGGATATCAAAGGTGGCTACCATTTCAAGCATATCGTTTCCGGGACTCCGCGTCCATACAGTGAAGATCCTGATCCTAAGTATTTGGACCGCCCATACTATCAGGACTGGATTGATATGTTCGGCTATGGTGCGACTGGTTATGAAAAGACATTGCCGTATATGATTCAGTTCGCTTCAACTGATGACGGAAAAACAAGTTGGGAGTTCTGTTATCCTACCGCAAACATAAAGGATACTGAGTACGATTGGGGCAGGCATATCAAGACAATCATGACCGCCAGAAACCATGACCCTGAACAAATGGAATTGGACCCTTATAACGGCCAATGGCGCACTCTTACACAACAAGAGTGGGAATACATCAGGTCAAGGGAGGCTGCAGTCGTGGGTTTCAGTCCTAAACAAGGTTTTGCTGCAATCTATGCAGACAAATCTGATTTGAAGAATAACATTGCCCCTATCGCAGTCGGATGTGTAATTCTCCCGAATGCTTTCATCGATCCTAAACTCAATTTCCAGAGGTACGACGGTGACTACGTCGATGGAAGTTTCCTCGCCAAGGACAACTGGAAGAATGACGTTCCAAACAATTACAACCGTAACTGCTATGACCTTGAAGGATGGGCTGCGATGGAGGCTGCTGGAGCAGTGTTCCTTCCTGCCTGTGGTGAACGTATCGGCGCAGCGTCCGGGGCTGAGTACTCGAGCGCTATGAATTATTATGACACCCAGCATAACCTAATAGGTGCTTATTGGTCATCGACTGGTTATGACAAAGGTAACAGGCATGGCCAGGCAGCATATTTTACCGGAGCAGCGCTTATGAGCATTCATAATTGGAGTATTGTCCGCGGATGTGCTGTCCGCCTGGTGAGGGATGCGAATGCCAGACCGGTATTCCCACAATCCTTGGATGACAATCAGTAGTCAGTTGGTTTCAAACATGTATTTTACATAATGGTGAAAAACACAATATAGCATAGCATGAATATGGAAAAGTTAATTGTAGAAGTCAATTCCCGGCGTGAATATGAGACGCCTGTGGCTAATGTCCTGGGCTTCCGCTCAGAGAGATCTCTTTTACAGACAAGTCCCCGTTCAAAGAATCCGGAACTTGATGCTTATGATGAAGAAGATTGGTAAATCATTATTAATTAGGAGAAAATAAGCATGAAAAAGATATTATTCGCCTTTTTGACATTCGGTATGTTGATTGGTCTGGCATCCTGCGAGAAAGAGCTGACCGGTGATGATAAGGACAAAGAGAACCAAGGAAGTGTTGAGTCTGTACAGTTGGAAGTGAAAGGACGTATCCTTACAGATGGTGACAAGGCTTCCAAAGTTACCGGCGAACTTGAACTTGTCCAAGGTGAGAAAGAATCCGTCAAGCTTGTCCCTTCTTGGCAGGTAGGAGATGAAATCTGCGGATTCGTGGATGGAAAAGTCTCTACTACCCTGCGCTTCAAAGTGAACAGTATCGTTGATGGCACAGCGTTGTTCTCTTGGTCGGGAGAAGGAAATGTACCTGAACTTAATACAGGTACAAAGGTGCATGTACTCTATTTCCCTTTCAGTTCAGTTCCTACCAACGGGGAATTCAAGGTGGATTACAGCGATGTTGACGGTACACTCGAATCAGCGCTCAAGCACGCGGTACTGTGTGCCGATGGAGTTGTCACTTCCGATGAAGGAAGCGGCAAGAGGTATCTTGACCTCGACTTCGAGAATATGATGTCTATTTTCAGGGTTTACGGTTTGAAGTATCCTGACGACACTCCGGTCCCTGCCGGCGCAACCATATCAGTTTCAGCAGAAAGAGGTTTCACCGACCATGCTACTGTCAAGTTCAATACAAATGTGACACCCAATAAGTTCCAGTTCTATCTCGACAAGACCTGCTATACTTCTGCGCTTAACCTGACTCTCAAGACTGCCAAAATCTACGAGAAAGGAGAGGGCGGTTCTTACGAGGAAGTGGAAGTGCCGTGTGCATATTTCGTGCTCCCGGCTTCTGACAAATGGAATACAAATGACTGGAATCCGGCTTGGCGCGGTTGGAATAACGGACAGACTTCAGAAACCAGTGCACCCTTTACAGGAATCACAGAGTTCTTTGTGGTAGTAAAAGGCAAGGACGGGAAGGAACTCTATTATGCTAAGGCAGGAGAGGGTGACACTCAGAAAATTGACAAGAAGGTTGAGGCTAACAAACTCTACAATGTCGCCAAGGGTATGAAGACGAAGGAGAATGGCTATGACGATTACGAGTTCGCTCCCGGAAACCTTCAATACAGGAAAATCAAGGTTGGCGACGAATGGAAGGATCAGTGGCGCTTTGCACAGAATTCCTTTGATATCATCGGTGGCTACAGTAACCAAGGTATGTATGAGGGGAATGTATTTGAAGAAGACGGAACGCGTTATGACAATACAAAAATAGTCGACTATTACGGTGGATGGAGTTCCCACGTCCAGATTCAGTCGGATAGGACTTACTGCTATGTTCCTCAGGATTCATTGGAAGCAATCAAGGCATCAGGAAAGATAGTCTACAGCAGTTCATTCCCGAATGAGTATTATCAAGGCTGGATGGATTTGTTTGCTTTCGGTACATCAGGCTATGAGAAAACGTTGCCGTATGCAGTTTACAATGGTTCATATACACCAATGTACCACACGATTGAGGATATGTATGCAAGGGAGAATCTGTATAATGCCGAGGGCCCTACTTATTACGACTGGGGACATTATCTTGACGGCAAGGATGGCCGCCCCGGCATTGAAGGTGATATGTATCCGGGAGAATGGATGACTTTGAACTG
>JAGHVK010000096.1 GCA_018064345.1 Candidatus Cacconaster merdequi | reverse complement strand
TAAGTATTCGGTAATCCGTACATTACCCATCTCACATTTTATGAGTACCTTTGTGGGGGTATTCTCTCTGTTTTGTGAGATGGGTTGATATGCACAGTTGCCTTGCGACCTGGATTCAGATTGCAAGGGATTACCTGTTGTTATAAGTTGATGTTAATGGTTATGTCTCTTCCCACTCTTCGGGAAGAAGCTTGTGTAAATCTTCTTTTGGTGTCGTGTCGATATGCTTCAACACGTATGTAAGCCAGCGCTCGGGATTCTTGCCAAGCACCTTGCAGGCTCCAAACAGGGAGTACATGATGCAGGCTCTGTCCACAGACTCGTAGTTGCGACAGTAGAGGTATGCCTTCTTGCCCATCACCATATCGCGGATTGAACGTTCTGTATTGTCAAGTGGCATGTCGGCTATATCAAGATAGGCAGTGAGTTCGTCATAGTGGCGCAGGAGGTAGTTCATTGCTTCGTAGATCTTTGTTTCCTGTGTCAGGTCGATGATCTCCTTTGCACACCATAGACGGAGGGTGTCCCAGAGTGGTCTTGCATTGTCATTGCGGAACTGGACTTTCTCATCGGCTGTCATCTTTTGTCCCGTTTCCTTTTCATGCGCCTTGATCATCTCTTCCACGGCATATATCTGCTGATGGAGCATCATTCCTACCTTCGCAAGTTTCGGATTTTCCTTAAGGGCGCTCTCGAATTTCCTTCGGGCATGGGCATCACATCGGCACAGCACCCTGCCGGCCTTCTTGACCCAGTCATATCCCGCGTAGGCATCGCACATCAGAGCCTGGCCGGTCCATTCCGAGAGGTTGGCTTCGATAATCTTCCTGCCTCTGCCGTTGCTTACGCCCTTTATGCCTTCCATCGGAGGTGTGGAGAGGAATACAGGTATGCCGGTGTCTATGGAGCGGTACTCTATCATATACTGCTTTACGGTCTTGTGCTTCTCGTTGTCCAGCACGGGTATCGGACTTCCGTCTGCAGCAAGCAGCATTGCCTTCATCACCCTTTGGTGCTGCAGTCTGTAGAGTGGCTCGATGATGTCGCATGTGCCCTCGATGATGTCATCCATCGTACTGGCTGCCATCTCCAGGCCGTCCATCTTGAAACGCTTTATCTGTCGGTTGGCAGGTATGTGGAACACGTACTTTTCCGTCAGGATCTGGGAGCGGAGCTCTTCGGAATAAGGGCTCTTCCATGTCACGCCCTGGGAGCGGGGATGCTTGAGGAGCTTGTCGTACGGATCATCCTTCCTGACTATTGACGGAAAGATGTACTGCTGGATAAAATACTTGGCAGGAGCCGGCATGATTACTTCCTTTACGTCATCGGTGTGGACGATGCGGTATTCTTCCTCATGACCATAGTAGCATTCAGGATAGACGTATATTGCTGGCAGCTCCGGCATGGTGTCGGGTATTGGATTGCGTCCATGACCTTTCTTCTCGCCCCTGAGGAGTTTCGCATCCTGCTTGCGCTGGCGGTATTCGCGTATCCTCTTGTTGCAATCTTTGAAATCCTCCTTCTCCTTATCGGTCAGTTCCAGGGATTCGATGACAGACTGAAGCAGTGGCTCGCGTTCCTCTTCCTTCATGATGAAGCGTTCACTCTTCTGTGTGAAGAGCATCCTTACAAGCGATTCAATGTGCTGGCTTTTCTTCCCGGCCTTCTTCTCTGCCTTGTCCAGGGCTACCTTCAGTTCTTCCTTCAGGTTGGCTTCTGCTTCTTTTGCTGCATCCTGGTATTGCTTCAGCAGAGTCTGGCCTTCCGGGATGTTTCCTTCCGTCATCTCAATGAATGCCTTGATGAAAGAATCCATCATTGCAGCCATCTTGGCGATGCCGTTGCTCTCTGCCTTCTGGCGTGCCTCTTCTATTTGCCTACATGCGTCAGCTATGACCTTCTGAGTCATGTTTGCGTATGAGGCCTTGAGGTCTGCCTCATGCCTCTCCATCTTTTTCCGAAGCATTTCCTCATGATTCCTCTTTTCCCGCTCCACCTGACGTACCTTCTCGGCATACTCTTCCTCGAGTTTCTTGCGTTCCTCTGCCATCCTGCGTTCTATTTCTGCCCGTATGATGTCTTCGCGTGATATACGCTCGAAGTCGAGGTCATGCTCAGCATGATCCAACCTCTCCGTCACGCTGGAGAGCTGATCGGTCAGGTTCACGTATTTCTCTTCCAACGTGAGGCCTTTTTCTGTTTTTTTATGGGTTGAATCCATGCTGTTTAATTGTTCTTTCCGACAACCGGCGCACGTACATCGTCAGGCCGTTACTTTCCCTGTGGAGAATCTTGGCGGTCTTCATGGTTTTGCCGATGAAGACGAAGGCCTCGTCCTGGGTAAGGTAGCGGCCGAACTCCTCATTCACTATTCCTTGCAGACCCTGGGACTGCTTTCGCATATCCACAGGC
>JAGHVK010000058.1 GCA_018064345.1 Candidatus Cacconaster merdequi | reverse complement strand
CTCGTGGAATTGAACCACGTTCTCAGGATTTTCAGTCCTGCGCATATACCACATCTGCCAAAACTCCATTTTCGTGCTCCCGGGAGGATTCGAACCTCCATACCAGGCTTCGTAGGCCAGTATCCTATCCGTTGAATGACGCGAGCATTTTTCTTTCAACGCTGCAAAGGTAGATTATGGACTTCTGTTGGTGAAATCTCTGCAATCATTGCAGAAAAAAGCCATCCGGAAGGATGGCCAATTAACTACGAAAACTATTATTCTGAATCTCCGGAATCAATGTATTCCCGGTCCCACGGACAGGATGGATCATGCACCCAGTCTGTCCCGTTGAACCAGTATTCCCTTGCAGGATGTTCTAACTTGGGATGACGCCAGTCCTTCCCGTTATAGTAATACTCATCTGCCGGATACTGTAGGTCATCGGCATAGGGATATTCCGGGAACTTTGCTTCACCGTCCCTGTAGGTATTCCAATTAGAGATACCGTATTTGATATTCGCCCATATAGGCATCTTAAAGAGGTTGCACTTGTCATAATCGACATAGTATCCCGGCCTTTTTAAAGGTTGTCCATCCACCAGAATCTCGGGCCACTGGGATACATCCGGAACCACGACTATGTAATCCTTCGGTCTGCCAGTCTTCCTGTCTCTCTGATAGTACGGGACACCTAACGGGAATCCGGCAGAACCCACCCACTGTCTGAACTCCTTCGAGTTGAAACCGATATAACGGACGAACTGTGGGATTGCCGTGAAATAGTTCCCCTGGAAGTCATATGACACTATCTTCTCCAACTGGCCGAACTCCTCCGGAATGGTCCCTTCGAACTCGCATCCGGATATATTAAAGTCCTCAAGCCTGGAAAGACGTGCGATGTCCGGTGAGAGCTTCCCTCCAATCTGCGTAGATCCGATATCGAAGGAGCGGAGATTCGCAAGATTGTAGAAGCTCGAAGGGAGGACTCCGCCAAGATCCATGTTATGGTCAAAGTAACAGATTTCAAGACTCTGAAGATTTCCTATATTCTTGGGGAGTTCTCCTGTAAGAGAGCACTCCCTACAGTTGAGTTCCCGCAGATGGCTGAGAGTTGAGAGCTCTGAAGGAAGGCCACCCTCTATCGTGCAGGCCTGGAGCAGCAGGCTCTCAAGATTGACGGCACGTGCGATGGCCGAAGAAAGAGAAACCTTCATAAAGGACATGGAAAGGTCCAGCGCGGAAAGATTCTCGTTCCACACATAATCCGGGAAAGTGGATGTCGGCAAATACTCACCACTGATTCGGATTGATGAAAAGCAATGGCACACCTTCCAGAATTCTTCGGGCACAGTACCCCTCATGTTGTTTGCTGACAAATCCAGAATCCACCTGTCATCCGTTCCGAAATAAGCAAACCCATCATCCCCGAACAGAGCCTTTGTCGATACGCTGCACGACTTTATCCCATACCACTCAAACAGAGGAGCATCGCTTCCCCAGTTGCCATTGCAGTTCCACTGAACACCGTTCAGAGCCTCATAGAATGCCAACAACCCCTTCTTGAACGATCCTTCCATCTGGGCACCGATCTGACTGACATTGACATGCAGTTCACGATGTCCACCCTCCCTTGAAACAGTCACCGTAGCGCTGCGGGCCTCATTACCCGGATTCTCCGAGAGGAGAAAACATACCGTGGTCTTGTCCTCGCCATTGAGATTTACAGTGCTGACAGTTGCCTGAAGCCATGAAGCACATTCCGGTGGGACCATGACTGCAACAGATTTGTCTGCATTCTCCATCCCCACCTCGAAATACCTCTCATATTCGAGAAAGGAGAACGACTTCTCCACTGTGCCGTCCGCGAACTTGAAGTTCTCACGAATGAGGCTTACGGTTGCATAGACACTGCGACGGCCATTGCTTACCTCGATAGTGGCCTCGACGGTGAAGTATCCAGCCGATTTGGGCGTGAAGGTGATACAGCCTCCCCTTCCGCTCTTGTTGAGCTCTACCTGGAAATCCGCGTACTCCTCACAGCCGATCACGTTCACCGTGAAGGACTCCGGGTTGCTTTCTTCTATTTCAAAGAAAACACCATCTGATGTCTGACCATCATCAAACGATATGTAATCAGTATTGAAGGTAGCGGAGAGCCATGCGCAGAATGCGAGGCTGACGCTCTTACCATCCTTGAAAACGATGTCAACAGATTTAGGTTTCTCTTCAAATGAAGTAACATCGGACTTCTTCAACTCAACCTTTTCGATGCCGGAGGGATGTTCTTTCTTCACCTTGACAGGGGTCGGAGCATCAAAAGTTATCACATATAGGTCCCTCTCTTCCTTTACGCTTTCGACCTTATACTCGTGTTCCACTGCAAGAAGGATATCTTCCGCTGTCTCTACTTCGGGGACGGGAACTGGTTCTTTATGACAAGCTGCACACAATGCAATTGCCAATATTATGTATAGTAATTTTCTCATGATAGTTTCTTTTATGTTGTTACCTAGGATACGTAGAGATGAATATCTCACGTGATACTTTAAGTATCAGCGCGAACATCATCACGACAAAAATTGCCACGCTTGCGGCTGTGACCTTCGTAACAGTCCAGCTGGCTTTCATTAGTTTTGGAAGGAGCACACCTGGTGCAGCTCCTGTTCCCTTAATCATCGCATTCATTTTTTGTTCATTTATCGTTTCTTGTTCCAACCTCTTCTCTGAACTCAATCTGATGCCTCTCTTGGCTCTGTCCTTTTCAAAAAGGAGTTAACCTATGCAGGCTAGTGGCCAATAATAAGCAAAGATACTTCATATTTAGTAAAAGATTAATAGTTTGTATTACATTTTCATTTGACCATTCAGGAGTTTCTTCTGAAGAAGTCCTGAATCAGCGAGTCCTCAATTTGGACTCCCCAGTGGTCTGGATTACGGCTTACCGTCTTGCCGTATGGAGAGCTTTTTCCCTTGTGGCAGGCATTGAGGTCCACCATCGGCGTACTGAGCATGGATTCCGTTTTCCAGCTCAGCAGATGTGCGATGTCCGGATAGCCTTCCGTAAGAGCTCCGAACGATTCGGCACAGATGTTTTCATCGCAGATGGAGCCTCTCTTATATGCCCTTGGAAACACTGGCCCGTATTTCCACGCCTGAGGATGCTCTATATCAAGACGGCTTCCTGTATGAGCCAGGTGGGAGCCGTATATACAGTAAAGAATCAGCTGTGCCCGGGATGATGTAAGCGGCTGCCCTTGTCTGTGGGCGATATGAGATATCGAGTTTATCATGTCAACACTGTCCAGCCTTGATTCGATGGGTTCCTGCTCCGCTTCCGCTTTCTTCTCTTCTCTCTCCCGGTTCTCCTTCATTACCTTACGGAAGAGGTCCGCCGCCTCCGGGCCGCAGATATTTTCAATTGTAGGGAGATTGGTCATCGTTGTCTGAAGTCGCGGTGTTGCACCGAATGGGTTCAGTTCCCTGTATCTTCGCCGGTACCCTACAGCCATCGAGTCTATCAATTCCTTGACTTCTCTATCAGCCATATCTGTTGACACTCCGTTTATCCATTTCAAAGCTTCTGAGAACCTCTCAGGTGTTATCATTAACGGTTCCATATTGTTGTTTTTGCATTTGTCAAAACACTATTTCCCTTCCGCTATCCGGGAAGGATTTGCGCGATAAAAGTTGGCCAGGCCTTGATTAAGCCAAGAAGCATAGCGACATTGGCGTATCAAGACGGCCGATAACTTTGCGCAGGGACTTCCCTCGTAGCGGAACAGAGAAAAAAAGACCGCCGGGATTTCTCCGAGCGGTCTCTTGCTTTTCTATATTCTCCGATTCTCCGGCAAAAATATCAAATGCAGAACACAGCATATAACGGAATTGCCTTCACTCCGTTAGCGAGTCCGAAATTCTTTCCGGATATTCTATATGCCAAAGGTGCTTTGTACTTTTCCATGAACTGAGTCATGCTTAGCGCTTTCACTCTGCGGCCTTTCTTTACCTCTGTAGGAATAATGTTATCTTCGATTTGGAGCACAAATTCGAGTTCTGCGGTGTTGTCATTCTTCCAATAGAAGAGTGTATGGTTCAATGCCTGCAATTGCTGGGCGACATAGTTCTCAGCAACTGAGCCGAGAAAAGTATTGTCGGCATCAATGGAGCCCAGAAGCATCGTGGCTGGTATCTGGGCTTTTGCTCCTAGCAATCCGACATCTGACATGTAAATCTTGAAATCACTGTCATCCACCTGAGCGGACAGAGGGAGATATCCGTGGGACACAAGAGTGCATTTGGAGGCTACTCCCGACTGCATCAGCCACTGAATGGCCTCCCCGAATATCGTGGCTGTACCGCCCTTCTTCGCCAGCTTGTATTGGAACTTCCTGTTCTCCTTCGCCAGCTGGGCCGGTATAGAATTGAAGCAGGCACGGATTTTTACCGCTGTCGCTGGTGATGAATATTTTGTCATATCCTTGTCGTATCCCGCCAGAATTGACTGCTGGATTTCCCTGCTGGTGAAATAGCTTTGCGTCTGCTGATATTTCAGGACACTCTCCGGCATTCCTCCGACAATAAGGTATTTCTGGTACAGGTCCAATGCCTGATTATGCAAAGATTCAGGCATCTTCTCGTTTGTTGCAAAATGTTCACGAATATTCTCCGAAAGGATATCCTTGTCCATTGCCCACAGAAATTCCTCGAAATCCATCGGATATAAGGTCAGTTCATCCACCTTGCCAACAGGATATGAGAAACGGCTGTCATCGGACTCATCATTATTGATTGCAACTCCCAAAAGGCTTCCTGCAGCGACAATGTCATATTCAGGATGCTGCTCCTGAAAATACTTGAGGCTGAGCAATGCTCTCTTGCAGTCCTGAATCTCGTCAAGGAAGACCAGCGTTTCCCCCGGTATTATTCTGATATTGTACATGGACTCAAGAAACGCGATGATTTCCATAGGGTCTATGTTCTTTGCAAGGAAATCCCTTACATCAGGGACAAGGTCAAGGCTGACTTTCACATAGTTCTTATAACAAGTTCTTCCGAACTCTTCGAGAATATATGATTTCCCTACCTGTCTTGCTCCCTGAAGAATAAGAGGTTTATGCTCAGGCGTACTCTTCCAATTCAGAAGATGCTCTGTTATCTTTCTTTTCATATTGCTCAATTATTGCGCAAATATACTGTTAACTATGAAAAAGTCAAAATATATATGATAAATTCATACTATTGGATTTTTTTCTTTCATAAATTAAGAGAGCTATCCCAGTTGCTCAAACAAAAAAACGCCCGGATTTCTCCGAGCGGTCTTGATTGAGATTGTTCTTATGATACTTGTTTATCAATTCTTTTGAGGTGGCATCCTGCTTCCGGCGACTTTTCCTGGGCTTTCTTAAGAAGTCGCATGGCCTCGTCTTCATATGGAGTACTGCCGTACTGGAAAAGGCGGCTTCCCTCCTTATTGAAAATGGCCCACATGGGAGTATCATTCATAGTCGACATCCTCGATATCAGTTTCCTGTTCAAGCTTCAAATCAGTATCGCTGATAAGCGTTCCGCAGAAATTGACAGCTATACCCTGCCTTTCTGCTATGGTTACTGGCGTTGACATGTCCAAATCATCATTGTGTCTGGTCTGATACCATATCTTGCCTTTCGGAATGGAGTTCAGATTGATTCGCATACCATCGAAGAACTCTCCAGTAATGGACCTGCCATCAGTAAGAGTGATGGTCATCTTCTGTGCGTCTTTTGGATTGTATTTGTAAAGCATTTTCGTTTATGTTTTAAAAGGGCTCCGGATCAATTCCGAAGCCCTTGAAGGTTAAACATTACCAGCCTGCCTGCTGGTTTTGTGCAGAGAAGTCAGGCATATCGCCAGGGTATCTCTGCTGGGGTTGATATCCTCCCTGAGGAGTGGGATTCTGTCTGTAGCCTCCTGTGCGTGCCGTCTGCTGAGACCTCTGCTGATAGCCTCCCTGGGGAGCAGGAGCTCCCTGCTGCTGACGGCCCTGTGCCGTCTGGCCGGGGATCCTCGTGAAGAGGTTGCCTACAATTTTGAGAGAGTCGATGGCTTCGTTGCTCATCTGGAAGCGCTCCCTGTTGGCTTTGCCTACATTGAGCTTGATGAAATGTGAGCTTCCGCTCTTGCTGTTCTGAGTCTCCCTGACAAGAATGTCCAGATCGACGGTCACTGCACCGGTCTGCTGGTTCTGCCCGATGTACAGGCTTGGATTCTGGTCGTAAGGGATGAAGCATCCGCGTACACCGTTCTTTACTGTGTCCTCAAATCCGTTGAGTTCGCTGAGGCGGGCGTTGCCCACCATAAAAGGTTT
>JAGHVK010000104.1 GCA_018064345.1 Candidatus Cacconaster merdequi | reverse complement strand
ATTACGACCTCTACTACGTCTGCCACAGAAGTTTCAAATTCGATTGCAAGGTCTTGTGGCGCACATTCTGGGGCATTGTTTCAGGGAAGAAGTTCTGAGATTTCCTGACTGGATTTTTATTTCTCCAACTCTTTGATGCTGATTCGTTCGCCGCACATTCTCAGAAACTCTGGCGTATAGAAATTGATCATTGCGCCTAATCTGGTGAATGTCATTTCTCCGAAGTACACTTTTCCTCCAAGATTGTAAAGATCTACGCTGACAACGGGAAAACTACCGGCAAGCTTCTCTGCGATTGACATCATCAGGTCGTAATTATCCGGTTTTGGGATCAATTCACCCCGTCTGTAATTTTGTGTCCAGATTGAATATTCAGGGTGCGCTATCCAATCTAGATCGTATGTCATCACATCGCAGCCGTGCTTGTCTCTGTTGCAGCAGACCCACGTGTAAGCCGGCTTTCCATTGAAACACCAAATCTTATAGTCAATCAGAGAAGATGAGAATTGAGCAGATACCGGGTCGTTCTCCAGCAGTCCTTCAGCAATCAGCTTTGGCTTTATCCGAAGGTAGTGCTTCCCGCTTTCAACGGCTCCATACGGTGTTGCCAAGTGTTTTTTGAACGTTTTGATCACTTCTTGTCTGTTGATCTGTGATTTATCCTTGACGATAAGTATGTCACCCGAACCGTGGTTGCACTTCAGGACAAACCTGTCCGGAAGCCTGTCAAAATCACAATCTTCGGCCTTGTCCCATGCTCCATATAACTGGACGAGTATGTCTTCCAATCCGAGGCTCCAGACATAATCTCTTACTGCATACTTGTCGGCCAGCATTGTCCATTCCGTGGTGTCTGTCTTCAACGACAGGAACAGCATCTTCTCATTCAGGTTTTCAGGCTTCTTCAGGTTCAGAAGTCGTCTGAAACGTACAAAATATCTGATTCTGGCCAAGAATACAGGGTGGTTTGCACCCAGCCATTCGCAAAGAATGACGAGCGGCTTCAGTATAATCCGCAGGACGGGATTTGTTCGAATATGCATATAAGGAAAAATTACTTGGTGAAAGTACCTTTGATGGTTCCTATAATCCTTGAAATGAAAAAAAGGAAATCGTAACCGGAAGGATTGTGAAAATAGTACCTGCAGTAAGTGTAGATCCGTCTTGCGGCGTCCATTGCAGCACCGTGAAATTTCCTTCTGGAAAAATAAGCGCTTCCATCACGCCGGCGTCTGTAGTATATGGCATTCTTTGATGTGAAACGGCATTGCTTGATACGGTCGGAAATGAGAAACATGAACAAAGAATCCTCCCCTTTGGTGAATCTGATATCAAATCTCCTTTCCCGAATGAATTTCATCGGAATAAGTTTCATACACGGTCCGTTGAAGAATTGGCGGACTTTCAAAGGTCTTATTCCATCGGTATGGTGGTATTTGTCAAAAGACTTTGTCAGAATATACGCTTGTTGGATATCTGTTCCATCGACAAATGCGTATGGATAACTGAGAGAGACGGACTCACCATCGTTTGAGGCTTTGAACAACTCCTCAAGATAAGCAGGGCTTACATAATCATCGTCGTCTATGAATGCCACAGACTTACCTATTGCTGCATCCAGTGCGATATTGCGTGCATTGCTGACACCTGCTGTGTCTGTTTGCAAATAACGCCATTGAACATAAGGGTGCTGGAGGAGGTATTTCTTTATGTTTGAATCATATGGCTCGCAGCATCCGTTCAGAACAATGATTACCTCAAAATTCTCAAGCGGGAATGTCTGCTTGCATATTGAATCCAGGCAAGCAAACAGATATGATTGCGGCTTGAATGAAGGAATGATTACGGAAATCTTTATCTCTGACATATCAATCTAATATCCGGCAAAGTTATTAAAAAATCCGTTTCTTTGGACCACTCCCTAATCGGTTGTCCATTTGAATGTTGATAACAATGTGGATTTGTTTGAAAAAGGAAATTTTGGGGAATAGGTGAAAAAACGGTAATTTTGTAAGCTATAACAGAATTGTGGGCTAAGCGGCCGTTCCGTTTCCCACAATCGGTTTCTCCTGATATGTGCCCTGATATGAGCAAAGACAACTGCAATATAAATGACGATCTGGTGTCAGTGATAATGCCGTGCTATAACAGCCGGTTCATCGCTGAAAGTATTGATAGTGTTCTGAAACAGACATATTCCAATCTTGAACTGCTGATTACTGATGATCACTCTTCGGATCAGGAAGTCGTTTCATTGCTGGAAGAGTACTCAAAGGAAGATGACAGGGTACGCGTTTTCTTTCTGGCTGAGAACAAAGGCCCCGGTTTCGCCAGAAACAATTGCATCAAGGAGGCGAGAGGTCGATATATTGCATTTTGTGACAGCGATGACATCTGGTCCCCGGACAAATTGCAGAAACAGATTGCTTTTATGAAAAGTCGGTCCTGCTGTTTGAGTTATGGCAGTTATTTTGTCTGTGATGAAATCAACAGGCAGAAGGGAATAGTGGTCGCACCGCCGGTGATTTCCCTCAGAGGATTGAAACATGATAACAAAATCGGTTGCCTTACTGCTGTGTATGATTCGTCTATGTATGGTAAATTCTATATGCCTGAATTGAAAAAACGACAGGATTGGGCATTATTCCTTACAATCCTCAAGAAGTGCGGAAAGGCGTATGGAATTGATGAACCTCTTGCTTCCTATCGCAAGACGAGAAGCGGAATCAGCCATAATAAATTCGGTCTTGTCAAATACAATGCGAAGGTGTATCAGGATGTGTTCGGCTACTCAAAGGCCAAGTCATATCTGTATCTTTGTTTTGTCTTCATGCCGGCATATGCAACAAAGAGAGTTGCTAACTGTATCTCCCGGTTCATTTATTCAAAATAGTATACGCTACCAGCTTAATGCTGTCAAGGGACTGCCTTAGCAAGTTCTGACTGGGTGGTCAAAAATATGAATTATAAGTGGTTACATATATGGCTCTTAAATCAAAAAGTTATGAAATGTCTTAGGGATTTTCCCGTAATAATTGTTATTTGCATACTGTCTGTTGCAGGCGTGATATCGAATCTGACTTCTTGCCAGAGGCTGGATGACCTAAGCAGCCGCATGGATAAAATTGAATCTGAGGTATACGGTCTGAAAATGACCGTTTCGGCTTTGCAGGATGCCTACAGCCAAGGAAAAGTCATCAAGTCGGTGTCGCCGATTGCTGATTCTGAGGGAGGCTGGATTGTGGCGTTTTCCGACAACACAGAGATACGGCTCCGGAACGGTGAGGATGGCACTGATGGCACTTTGTTCCTTAAAGTTGACCAGAATGGCAATTGGACAATTTCGTATGACAATGGATCTACTTTTGTCCTTTTGGAAAATGAAGAGGGGAATCCCATTTGTGTGTATGGCCCGGATGACTCAGAAGGTTTGAGTGTGAGAGTTGCGGTCGGCAGTGACGGAAATTATGTGATACAGTCATACCGTGAATCCGATCCATCAATTGTAATAGATGAAATAGCAACTTCTTCAATGTCTGATGCAGGCAGGGTAATCACTTCCATAAGCCAGAATGATGAAAGGAATGTGATTTCGATAACTCTTGCCGATGGCACCAGTTTTACATTCGATATGAGCTATATCTCTCCTACCGGGATTGTCTTGCTTGATGTTAATCCATTGAGATTGTCCTATGGCTCGAGAGACACTATGGAATTCCGGGTGAATCCGTCTAATGCTCTCTTCAAACTGAATGGAAAAGACTGCCAGTTGGAACTGGACAAGGTCGGAGAAGTTATTACCCGTTCGTCTTACGTGACGGCTCCTTCAAACTACAGACTGGTCGAAGTGAAGCAGGTATATGATGAAAAGACAAAGGAAATAAAGGTCGGCCAGTACATTGCCATCATTGAGGATGCCGGGCAATCTGCACTGTATGACGAGATGGCGGCATTGGTGCTGAATGTCAAGGATGCGAGAGGAAACGACGTGCAGATTTCGTCAAGTGCTTTTGAGGTGACAGGAAAGTATTATGAAAGCATTTTGAATACGGGCTTGCCGGTAGTTATTATTGATACTCCTGACAATGTGCCGATTACCAGTAAGGAAACTTGGGTGGAAGACGCTTCGATGACAATAGTGAACCCGGATATGTCCGTTGATTACCAGGGTACGTTGAGTATAAAGGGTCGCGGCAATTCGACTTGGAATCTTTCACCGAAGAAGCCGTTTGCATTGAAGCTCAACAAGAAAGAGAAGATCCTTGGAATGAAGAAACACAAACGCTGGTGCCTGCTTGCTAATTGGATGGACAGAACGATGATGCGCAATGCCGTTGCATTTGAGATATCCCGGAATACCGGCTTGGCGTGGACACCGAGCGGTAAGTTTGTCGAAGTGGTCCTGAATGGCCGTCATATCGGGAACTATTACCTGTGTGAGCAGATAAAGGTTGACGAAAATCGTGTGGACATTGAAGAGTTGGACCCTTCTGCTACGTCAGGGGAAGGCATAACCGGAGGCTACATATTTGAACTGGATACAAACTACGATGAGTTGTACAAGTTCAGGCCGACGAGAAGCAATTTTCCTTGGATGTTCAAAGACCCGGATGAAGTGAATGAGTCGCAGTTCAACTGGACGGTGAATTATGTCGAGAGAATGGAGGAGTCACTGTATGATGAGACAAAGTTCTCAAACCGTGAATTTGAAGATTATTTGGACCTTGAATCTTTTGTGGATTATTGGCTTGTGAATGAATTGGCGATGAATAATGAGCTAAACCATCCAAAAAGTAGCTATATGCATAAGGATGTGGGTGGAAAGATGATTGCCGGACCTGTTTGGGATTATGATTATGGCACTTTCAGACCTGAAGCTACATCAGTTTTTCGCATAAAGAGTGCTCTGTATTATCCACAATTGTTTGAAGACCCATCATTTGTCGCATTGGTCAAGACCCGTTGGATTCTGTTGAAACCGAAGTTTGAAACAAATATTCCCGCGTTCATCGATGATCTTGAACCTCGGTTGAAAGCATCGGATGAACTCAATGCTCCAATGTGGCCTATCAGCGGACAGATGCCGAATGGCGACGAGACTATGTCTTATGAAGATGCTGTCGAGAGACTGAAATCTGCATATCTTCAAAAGCTGAACTGGCTCGATTCACAAATAATGAGCTGGTAGAAGCACGTCGGTTCAGCACGGCACAGCGTAAGCGTTCACCTCCCCACCTTCTTTTTTGCCTCGGCAAGCTCTGACTGGGTGGTCAAGAATATGGATTATTTTTGTAACTTTGCAAGTTGGTTGTAGAGTATATGCAAAGTAACGGACAGACATTGGGTGTGCTTGGCGGGATGGGACCGGCGGCGACCGCGGAATTTCTGCGGCTGCTGGCACAGAAGGCACCTGCCGGATGCGATCAGGAACATCCTCGGGTGATAGTCTATTCACATACCATTACTCCGGACAGGACAACGTTCCTCCTCGGCAAAGGGCCTGACCCTGAGCCGTATCTGCTTGACGGTCTCCGTACTCTGAAGGTCTGGGGGGCTGACATCCTGGCTGTTACCTGCAACACCGCCCACCATTTCATCGACAAGTTCATTGATGCGGGAACTCTTCCTGCCCCGATAGTCCATATCATTGACGAAACCATACGGGAGTGCCGCAACCGAAGTCC
Organism: Candidatus Cacconaster merdequi; assembly: GCA_018064345.1. Lineage (GTDB taxonomy): Bacteria > Bacteroidota > Bacteroidia > Bacteroidales > UBA932 > Cacconaster > Cacconaster merdequi. Next base: position 25,212 of record JAGHVK010000104.1, on the reverse strand, counting down.
GCGCGGAGCCTGGCTCACTGCGACTCTCGGTACGATGAACACAGGTATTTACCAGAGGCACGCCGCTGCCAGCGGTTATGGGTTCCGCATCCCTGACAAGGAAATGCAGGCCGAAATCCACGCCATCACCGATATGGTCAAGGCTGGAAAGAATGAAGAGGCGGGTGTCCGCTACAGAGATGTGATAGAAAGATTGTGGCAGATTGAAAAGCTTCCTGTGGTAGGTGCGTGTACCGAACTTCCGGTAGCATACAACAATACCGGCCTTCCGGAAGAAATGGGTATATCCTCCCTTGAGGCACTTGCGGACGGATGCATAAGAGAATTGTATAAACCATTGTGATATGGGTATTTTTAACTGGTTGAAGAAGAATGGTGCGCAGGATGGCGCGTCTGAAGCTCCTCAGGAAGGGCTTGAAGCGGGTTTGCAGAAGACCAAACGCTCTCTCTTCGAGAAACTTTCGTACGCGGTGGCGGGAAAGAGCGTTGTGGATGATGAGGTCCTTGATTCGATTGAGGAGGCGCTGATAACGTCCGATGTGGGGATAGAGACTACTCAGAACATCATCGAACGTTTGGAGGAACGCGTTGCAAAGGACAAGTATCTCAATTCCGATGAGGTCAATACTTATCTTTGTGAAGAGGTTGAGAAACTTCTTGAAAAGGCTGCTGACGGAAAGAGCACAGCTCCGTTCGACTTTACGAAGAAGCCTTATGTAATGATGGTCGTGGGTGTGAACGGAGTGGGAAAAACCACTACCATAGGTAAGATTGCAGCTCAGCTCAGTGCCCGGGGCAAGAAGGTGGTGCTTGGGGCGGCCGATACTTTCCGTGCTGCGGCAGTCGATCAGCTTGTTGTCTGGGCCGGGAGGGCCGGAGCCGATATAGTGAAGCAGGAGATGGGCAGCGACCCGGCCTCCGTGGCATACGATACTGTTAAGAGTGCAGTCGCCAAAGAGGCTGACGTTGTTATAATAGATACGGCTGGAAGGCTCCACAACAAGATCAATCTGATGAACGAACTTACGAAGATCAAGAACGTGATGGCCAAGGTCGTGCCTGATGCTCCTCACGAGGTCCTTCTGGTGATTGACGGGTCTACAGGGCAGAACGGCTTCATTCAGGCACGGGAATTTACCCGTGCGACAAATGTGTCTGCTCTTGCCGTTACCAAACTTGACGGTTCGGCAAAAGGTGGGGTTGTCATCGGTATCAGCGACCAGTTCAAGATTCCGATCAAATTCATCGGAGTGGGTGAGAAGACAGAGGACCTCAAAGTGTTCGACCGTCACGAATTTGTTGAATCATTATTTAAATAGCATACCATGGTAGTATCATTCAATTGGTTAAAGGATTATCTGAAGTTTGACCTCACGCCTGCCGAGGTTGAGAAGATTCTGACTTCCACCGGTTTGGAAGTGGAACATGTTGAGACCACGGAACAGATTCCCGGAGGTCTGGCAGGAGTCATTGTGGCTGAAGTGGTGGAATGTGTCGAGCACCCTGATTCCGACCATCTTCATATCACGAAATTGAACACTGGGGCGGAAGAGTTGCTTCAGGTTGTCTGTGGCGCTCCTAACGTGGCTGCAGGGCAGAAAGTTCTGCTTGCTACCGTGGGTACCGAACTGCCAACGGAAGATGGCGGCAAGTTCAAGATAAAGAGATCGAAGATCCGCGGAGTGGAGAGTCTCGGTATGATTTGCGCCGAGGATGAACTTGGAATAGGCAATGACCACTCCGGAATTATGGTCCTGGAACCGTCAGCCGCTCCGGGAACACCGGCAAAGGATTATCTGAAACTGAAGACTGACACTGTTTTCGAGATCGGGCTTACACCGAACCGCGTGGATGGCGCAAGCCATATCGGAGTGGCGAGGGATTTGTTCGCATATTGCAGGACCAACGGAATTGCCTGCGAATGGACTTTGCCGCAGGTTGAGCCTCTCCAGGATGCTCCCGGTGCTTCCATTCCTGTCAAGGTGAAAGATCCGGACCTTGCTCCGCGTTACATTGGAGTGACAATCAGCGATGTCAAGGTAGGCCCGTCACCGGAATGGCTCAAGGAACGTCTGCAGTCGATAGGGCAGCGTCCGATAAACAACATTGTGGATATCACCAATTTCGTCCTGAACGAGACGGGTCATCCGCTTCACGCATTTGACGCAGCGAAGATCAAGGGCCGCAAGGTGGTCGTCCGTCGCAGTGAAGAGGGACGCAAGTTCACGACACTTGACGGAATAGAACGTACTTTGAGTGGAAACGACCTTGTAATCTGCAATATCGATGAACCTATGTGCATCGCCGGTGTGTTCGGCGGGCAGGACAGCGGTGTTACCGAGAGTACGACCGAGATCTTTCTTGAGGCGGCATATTTCAATCCTGTGACTGTCCGCAAGACTTCAAAGCGTCACGGAATCAAGACTGATGCATCTTTCCGCTATGAAAGAGGCATCGACCCTCTTGCAACGATGGATGCTGCTGCGAGGGCTGCACGTCTGGTGGAGCAGATTGCCGGCGGTCGTATCACCGGTAAGATTCAGGAGTGCTGCGAGGCTCCTTTCGAGAAAGCTCAGGTGGAACTGAACTATGCCCGTATGGAGTCGTTGATTGGAAAGAGCCTTGGCGCCGACACAATCAAGTCCATACTCAAGAATCTTGAATTTGAAATACTTGAGGAAAGTGAATCCGGCTGTAAAGTTGCCGTACCTTCTTACAGGGTCGATGTGCTTCGTGAGTGTGACGTAGTGGAGGAGGTGCTCAGAATTTATGGGTACAACAACATCGAACTGCCTGCGAATATGAAGGTTTCCGTAAATCCGTCACTTCATCCGGACCCGGAGAACGTCCGCAAGACAGTATCCGATTTCTTTGCAGGCAGAGGATTCGTTGAGATTATGAACAACTCACTTACGAAGAGCGATTACTATTCACGACTCAAGACTTTCCCGGTTGATAACTGCGTGAACGTTGTCAATCCTCTCAGCTCTGATTTGAATTGTATGCGCCAGACTTTGATTCTCAATGCTTTGGAAGTCGTATCGAGGAATATCAACCATCAGAATCCTGACTTGAAACTCTTTGAGGTGGGTAATTGTTACAGCTTTGTTCCGAAAGAGAACTCGGAAAACCCGAAGGCTGAACTCAAAAGCTACAAAGAGGAGATGAGACTGTGCCTTACAATCACCGGCCAGGGCGGGAAGGCTTGGCGCAACGAACTTGGCTCTGGCCATTATTTCGCATTGAAGGGCTATCTTGAACTCCTTCTGCATCGTTTCGGTGCCAATCTGTACGACCTTGAGGCGGTTCCCGCTCCTCAGGATATCTTTGCCGAGGGTATGGAGTACAAACTGCAGGGCAAGCGTCTCGCTATGGCCGGAACTGTGGCGAAAGGGCTGCTCAAGTCTTTCGACATAAAACAGAGTGTCTATGTGGCAGAAATCAACTGGCCTGTGTTCTTCGAACTTGTGAAACGTGACAAGGTCAAGTACAGCGAACTCCCGAAATATCCTGAGGTCAAGCGTGACCTTGCCATACTGCTTGATGAGGAGGTGTCGTTCGCTGATATCAGGAAGGCTGCCTTCCAGGCAGAAAAGGGCTTGCTCAAGCAGGTTTCCCTGTTCGATGTCTATCGTGGTGACAAGATTGCCTCAGGTAAGAAGCAGTACGCCATAAGCTTTGTTCTTCAGGATCTTGAGAAGACTCTTACTGACAATGCTGTGGAGCAGGCGGTAGGCAGGCTGCTCAAGGCATTCGAGAAAAAGTTCGGCGCCGTGCTGCGTTAAGCTGGAAAGATTGTCAGGGGGCTGGTATCACTTGGGTGATGCCAGCCCCCTGAATTTTACTGAAGCACTATTCCTTTGTGATTGCACCGAGTGCAGCCTCGACTTCTCCGTTGATGTCTGATACGTCGCTGATGGATACGATGTCGTCCACAATGAATTTTGTGTAGCCTCTCCAAGGAAGTGCACCGAAATACTCCTTGTAGTGGAGTTCCATATTCTTACCGCTCTCCATCATAAGCTTCTTTGCGAGATTCTCGTCTTTTACCGAGAATTCGAACTCGTATGAGGAGATGCTTCCGGCTGATTTTGAACGTATTCCTGTCTGGATGAGTTTCCCTTCGTAGGTCTTGAATATAACTCCTTTATAGACGACGTAATTGAGTGAGCCGCTCTTCACTCCCTCTCCGAATACAAAATAGAAACGGAAGTAGATGAATGCTGCCAATGCCAGGATAAGGATGGCTGTGGTTATTCTAAAGAATTTTTTCATGTTATAATAGATATGATATTCGTTCGAACAGTGAGATTGCAATAACTATGGACCAAGTCGTGATTATGCGCCTGTCGGGCTTTTCTGATGATGCTGAATCATTGAGTATCAACGTGACCGGCACGGCAACCGGCAGTATGTACGGATAGGATGAATCTGATGCAAAAATCAACGTGACGGCCAGAATCACCGGCAGCAGTCCCATTATTTTGAATAAAAGCAAACGTCTGGCTGTGTTGTATCTTTGGATGAACTTGATTCTCGTTATTGCACAAATGAATGTCAGAATGCTCCAGGCTGAAATTCTGGCCAGCGTGGCTACTGAAAAATGAAAGTTTGTCTCTGGGGATTTTTCAATGAATTGGGATAAGAATGTCCGGAAATCTTCCAAAGTGGAATGAAAACCTCCTGAAATGTATTTCAGTGCGAAGACGACTGCGAAAGGGAATATGAATGACAGAATGGAGGCTACAAGTGTCCTTGAAAAATCTTCTGTCCGAGCCAGAAGGGAAATAGCCAGAATAAGCAGGGCTGCCCAGAAGAAGTGAGGATTGAAGCATACCCCTACAGAAAGGAATATTCCGGCGTACAGATAGTGCTCTGCAGAATCCTTCCATCCAGTTATGGCTGCATACTGTGAAATGGCAGCCGCAAGGCACAGGGCCTCCACGTGATAGGGACTGAAGTGAATGGACAGCGGATTGGATACGACGATTGACAGAAAGATCAAGGATGGGAAGTAGATGTTTCCGGAACCCGCGGATTTTACTATGGGAATGAATATGGCCGCAGTGAGGAGCGTGAAAAACGTTCCGAGAATATATGACGCAGCTGATGATATGTCGTACAACCCGGAGAAATCCACAATGTCGTTGAAGAAGAACGGCGTGCTGAAGGTGGCATCAGGAGGTGTCATAAAGAAACCGCTGATGAACATCACCACGACGAACGCGGCGATTGGAACCGGATTCCACTGTTTTGTAGTTGCTGCACTCATTTTGTACAAAGGTAATATTTTACTAACTTTGTTGGAATAACAAATAGAAGTCAAAGTGAAGAAAATTATTGTTTTTCTGCTCTTGACAGCGATGATGTCTGGTTGCGGACACGACAGGCCGGTCGTTCCGGAGGAGACTATGTCTGCGATTCTCTACGAAATGTTTCTGACGGACCAGTACGTGGAGGACAATCCGGACATCAAGGCGGCTTCGGATTCCTTGAACGTGTATCTGCCGGTTCTTCAGGAATATGGCTTAAGCAGGGATGACTTCGAGACAGCATTGCACTACTATCTGCACAATCCTGATGTTCTCGGTCGTGTCGTGAAAGATGTCAGGTCCAGGTTGGAGAAGAGAATGCACGAGCTTGACTCTGTTCTTCAGATGCCTGATGCAGGTGCCGTCGCTGCTGTTGATACTGTGAAGAGGGAACATTCAGTAGTGGAGGAGACTTGGTGATGGCATTGAGGTTTGACCATATAGTTTTTGGACCGATAAAAAGCCGCAGGCTTGGTAATTCGTTGGGTATAAATCTTTTACCTCGGAATGGCAAGGTCTGCACCTTTGATTGCATCTATTGCGAGTGCGGTTGGAATGCCGATGGGAGGGAAGATACTTCACTTCCTGGCTTCAATGAGGTTTGTGCTTCATTGGAAGAAGGTATTGCACGTTGCAGCAAGGAAGGTGTAAGCATTGATACCATCACTTTCTCAGGCAACGGAGAGCCGACCCTGCACCCGGATTTTCCCGCAATTATCGACCGTACTTTGGAATTGCGTGACAGATATTATCCTCAGGCGAAAGTCTCAGTGCTCTCCAATGCTACACAGCTTGGCCGTGAGGGAATCAAAGAGGCCTTGTCCAAGGTGGACAATCCTATCTTGAAGATTGATTCGGCTTCGGAAGATTTTGCAAGACTTGTTGACAGACCTGTGTCGGGACACTACAGTGTCTCTTCAGTAGAGAAAGAACTGGAATGGTTCCAGGGTGATTTCATATTGCAGACTATGTTTCTGAGAGGGAAAGACGGGCTGCAGGAGATAGATTCCACGGAACCTGCCCTTGTCAGGGAATGGACGGAACTGGTGTTGAGACTACGTCCGCGGGAGGTTATGATGTACACGCTTGACAGAGTCCCTCCTCTCAAAACACTCGGGAAGGTCACGGTCGGGGAGATGGAAGCGATAGCCGCTCCGCTGGTCGCTGCCGGGATTACTGTTCAGATAAAAGGTTGATTATGGATAACAAAGAGATATACGCAAGAGTGCTGGGAATGATAGATTTGACATCTCTCAACCCGACGGACACTTATTCGAAGATAAAGGGAATGGTGGAAAAGGTGAATGGTTTTCACGATGTTTTTCCTCAATATCCTTTGCCGGCTTCAATATGCGTTTACCCGAATTTTGCCGCGACCGTTGCTCAGACACGGACCTCAGCTGATGTACACGTCACTGTAGTGGGCGGATGCTTCCCGGCATCGCAGAGTCCTTTGAAAGTGAAAGTCCTGGAATGTGAATCGGCTGTGGCAGATGGGGCGGATGAAGTGGATATTGTATTGGCTCTCAATGCATTCCTTGATGGAAAAGATGAAATAGCCGCAGCAGAGATAAAAGTGATCGGCAGTGCCGTGAAGGCTGTGAATCCGAAAGCCGTCCTCAAGGTGATTCTTGAAACAGGTGCGCTCGGAAGCGAGGAGCTGATACGCAGAGCTTCTTTTCTTGCAATGGAAGCGGGAGCCGATTTCATAAAGACTTCCACCGGAAAGATGCAACCTGCCGCGACACCCGAGGCTGCTCGGATAATGTGTGGATGCATCCGCGAATATTATGAAAAGTCGGGACGTATGGTGGGCTTCAAGCCTGCCGGTGGCATTTCAACACCTGAAGACGCTCTGCTGTATTATGGAATAGTAAAGGATATTCTTGGAGAGCAGTGGCTCGAAAAGTCGCTCCTGCGTTTCGGGGCGAGCCGTATGGCCAACAACCTTCTCAGCGCACTCGAAGAGAAAGAAATTAAGTATTTTTAACAAGATGAATACGCTTCTCATTAAAAATGTTTTGCACAATGGGAGCAAGACGAACATTCTGATTGAAGGCAACCGGTTCAAGAATGTGGCCGCGCCTTCTGATTCGCAGGCGGAAACCGTAATCGACGCTACAGGAAAAGCAGTTCTTCCGCCATTCTACAATACGCACACTCACGCCGCCATGGCGCTTCTGCGCGGATATGCTGACGATATGCCTCTCCATAAATGGCTCAGTGAATACATCTGGCCGTTTGAGGACAAGATGACGGCAAAGGACATATACGACGGCTCTGTGATGGCCGTCAAGGAGATGGTGCAGAGTGGAAGTGTCTTCTTCAATGATATGTACTTTGAACTTGAAGAGACAGTGCGTGCCGTGGACGATGCGGGAATCAGAGCCGCTCTTGGTGTTACGTTCCTTGAATCCCACAGCAAGAGCCAGCAGAATGAAAAGCTTGATATGCTCCGCCACTGGAGCGATCCGACAGGTGGCAGGATTCAGCTTACCGTCGCACCTCACGCGATATACACAGTGGGAACTGATCTACTTATAAAATGTGCGGAGACTGCGAGAATGTCGGGATTGAAACTGCATATCCATCTGAGCGAGACCGAAAAGGAGGTCGAGGACTGCGTACGTGAGCACGGTACAACGCCCGTCCGGTATCTCGATTCCATCGGTTTCCTCGGCTCTGACGTAATTGCTGCACACGTAGTGTATGTGGATGAAGATGAAATGGATATTCTTGCCAGCCGCGGTGTGGTCATCTCCCACTGCCCTTGCTCTAATATGAAGCTTGCATCAGGCATCTTCAAGGCCAAGCAACTGATTCAGCACGGCTGCAAGATAACGCTCGGAACAGACGGTGACTCTTCCAACAACAACCAGGATATGAGAGAGACCGCCAAGATTGCTGCTCTTCTGGCGAAGGTCAGCAGCGGTGACCCGGAGGCTCTTCCTGCTGAAGAGGCGCTCCGTTGGGCCACTTCTGCCGGAGCGGAGGCTTTCGGAATAGATGCGGGTAAGATTGAGGACGGACGTCTTGCAGACTGTCTTCTCCTTGACCTTGAAAACGTAAGGATGATGCCTTGCTATAATCTGGTTTCCAATTGGATATATGCAGCTGACTCCACAGTCGTCGATACTGTGATATGCGACGGAAAGATTGTATATGAACGTTGAATTGTAAAATAATAGCAAAGGATATGAGCATTCTGACTTTTTTACTTGCTGCCATTTTCAGCATCACGACCAACCCCGGGGAAGACACCCGGACGCAGATGAACATAAGTTGGGGTACCGACACTGCCGCCATAAGCAGCTTCGTGCTCTATGCACCTGAAAGGTCCGACTGGAAAAAGGCCTTGAGAGCTGACGCGAACGGACGTTTCTGCGCTGTGTACGACAGTGTCTATTCCAAGAACGCGGATGGAGAGAATTTCTACGAAGATGCCCGCTTCCTGAAGTATGACCTCAACCTTGATGATCTTTCCCCTAAGACAAGATACAAGTACAGAATCTATGCTGTATCATCGGATGGGGACACCACTGTAAGTGAAGTATGCCGTTTCACGACAAGCGGGTCGAGAAGGTGGAAAGCCTGCATAATATCCGATTTTCACTGCTATCCGCCACTACCGAAGAGGCTTGAGGCCGCTACAGCTATGATGGATGCCGTTAAGGCAACATCCGGAGGCTTCGACTGGGTGATCAGCCTCGGTGATGTGTGTGCCTGGGGTGGAAGCTATTCTTTCTGGAAGTATCTTTACGGTGAACAGGAGTTCCGCGATTATATGTGGGGAGGCGTGAACGGCAATCACGACAATATGACCCGCAATTACGTCCTGACCAACGAGTTCTTCCGCAACGCGACCGCAAATCCTCTTAACGGCTACGAAGGGGAAGAGGGAGTCTGCTACTGGTTCAAGTACGGTGATGCGCTCTTCATTATGCTCAACAATGAGAATATGAGGGATTCAACCGGTTTCGGCAAGGCTTGTGCCTGGGTGGAGAAAGTCCTGTCCGACAACAGCGATGCACGTTATAAGGTGGTATGTGAGCATTACCAATGGTTCTTCGGCACTGAAGGAAAGACCTCGCAATATTCACGCTGGCACGAACTCTTTGAGAAATACGGGGTTACGCTTGCCTTGGCCGGGAACAACCATATCTATGTGAGAGCACATTCGAATGGAGTGAACTACATACAGACCCCGTCTAGCGACAATGAGCGGGGCCAGGATCTCATCAGACAGCTTGAGGCCAATGAGGACAAGATAGATTTCCGTTGGAATGAAGGACCTCACACCGTTGGTGCGATGTATATGGACGTAACTCCGAGGAGGATGAAGCTGGTGCTTCTGGACCGCAGCGGAAATGTAATCGATGAGGTGGCCATCCGTCCTCGATAATTGCTGAATTTACGCGATGAGTACACTCGAAAACGAGAAAAATCTTGACCGACATTGTTCCGGATTGATGGAACAATACAGGAATCTTCTTCCCGTTCTGAAGAAGATGGATTCCTTCATATCGAAGTCCATAGATGAGAACATACGGGGCAACGGCATATATGTGACCGCAATCGAGACGAGAATCAAGGCAGAGAACAGTCTTGCCGGCAAACTTGCTTCCAAAGGGTACAAATATGACACAATATTCGATCTTACTGACCTGGTAGGGGCAAGAATTATCACTTTCTATACTGACGAAGTTGACAAGATAGCCGCTATGGTAGACCGTATTTTCGATGTGGACTGGCAGAACAGCATAGACAAACGCAAGAACCATCAGTTGGACAGCTTCGGCTACAACTCCCTTCATTACATCTGCCGCATCCCGAAGGAAATGTACAGCGACCCTGAATTCCCAGAGATCAATGAAATACGCTTCGAGGTTCAGATGCGTACCGCCCTGCAGCACGTGTGGGCAACCATCAACCACGATATCGGTTACAAGAGCGGTGTCGAGATTCCTGCCGAGTACCTTCGCAACATCAACCGCCTGGCCGGTATGCTTGAACTTGCCGACGAGCAGTTCAGTGTCATACGTACGGAAATTTCTGATTACCGACGCAAGGTACAGGAACTTGTCGAAAGCGGAAATCTCGATGAAGTACCTTTGAACGGAGATACATTCAAAAGCTATCTCAATCTGCGGCCATTCGACAAGCTCACTAAGAAAATCGCTGCCATAAACCAGGCTGAAATACACGAGTCGTCGGCAATTCCTTATTTCAATGTTCTTTCAAGATTTGGATTCTCGACTCTCGGAGACCTCGACAGGTTCATCAAGGAAAACAGCGATGATGCGTACAATCTTGCCACATATCAACTGGCGGCCACTGACATTGACATTCTCTCTTCTGTGGTTTCGGTACAGGATTTGTGCGAAGTGTTCATCCTGAAGAACGGCGGCGGAATCAAGGGACTTACTGAAATGTTCGATTGCATCAACGGAAAGTCCGAGTCCAACGCAGCGAGGGCTCTGCGCGTTTACGAAACGGCAAAATCGCTCTCATTTATGTGTAAAAACAAACAACAGATACACAATGGGTAATAAATTTCTGAATACCGACCTGTTTGACAAAGCGATGGCCTTCGCTATAGCTGCGCATCACAATACTGAACGCAGGGGCAAGGGCTTCCCGTATATAATCCATCCGATGGAGGCGGTTGCCATTGTATCCACACTTACATCCGATCAGGAACTTCTTGCTGCCGCCGCCCTGCACGACACTGTGGAGGATACGGATGTCACAATCGGGCAGATCAAGGAGGAATTCGGCGAAAAGATTGCTTCGCTGGTAGCTTCGGAGAGCGATTCCGTTTTTGAGGGACTTGATGAAAGCGCAAGTTGGAGGCAACGCAAACAAGCTGCAATAGACAGGATTGCAGCGTCTTCATACGAGGCGAAGATAGTGGCGATGGGAGACAAGCTTTCTAATCTGAGGGCTATCTATAACGACTATATCGTCATTGGAGACAAACTTTGGGACAGGTTCCATGCTCCGGGAGGACGGGATGACCACGAATGGCATTACCGTGGGCTTGCCTCATCTTTGAGCGACCTTCGCGGTACTGCTGCCTTCTCAGAGTTTACCAGCCTTCTCGACAAGGTCTTCGGTGGGCCGCGGCCTGAACTGATAGATATGGCGGATTACAAAGAGAGCGGAGACGGCTTTACAGCAACCAGCTACAGCCATAAGGACGGAGAAAGGATGATAAAGCTCTATGAGCCTTTCATCCCGAGCACTGAACCAAAGAGGGAACTGCACGTGTCACAAGTTCTTACCAGAATGGGAATCAATATTCCCAAAGCATACCGGATGGTTACCGATGGGAAGAGAATCGGTCTGGAATTCGAGCGGATCAAAGAGAAGAAATCCTTTGCGAGAGCCATTTCACAGGCTCCTGAAAAAATGGAGCAATATGTAGTCGATTTCGCTCACATGTGTCTTGACCTTCACAAGACTGAGTGCGACACGACAGTCTTTGCTCCTGCCAAGGAACGTTTCCTGAAGGCTGTTGCTGTCTCGGAGGATTTTGATATCGATCAGAAGGCAAGGATAACTTCATTCATATCTTCCATTCCGGATACCACCACTTGCCTTCACGGTGATATGCATATAGGGAATGCGATAATGGCTCCGTCCGGCAAGTACTGGATAGACCTTTCCGATTTCGGATACGGAAACCCTCTTTTCGATTTGGGAATGTTCTGCTTCGTTTCGCGTGGCTTCGGTGGGGAGGAACTGATGGACAAACTGTTCCATATCTCTATGGCTCAGATGGACCAGGTTTGGAATATCTTCTTGAACGAGTACTTCAAGGATGACCCTGACAAAGAGGCCAAGGCCGGAATGGTGATGAAGATTGCGGCTTTGTATGCGGTTTTCTTCATGAACAGGCATACAGTCTATCCGGGTATGCGTGAGTACGTTGATGAATATCTCCTAAATACCATTACGATATGAAACAAAGATTTGAACCGATTGAAGGCCGTAATGCTGAAATCATAGAGTGTGTAATGAATTGCCCTGAAGTCTTGTCGCTTCCCGATGACCTCCAGTTCAAGGTCCGTCTGTGTACCGAGGAAGTCGAAGAGAACATTCTTGGTTACTCCGGTTCGAAATGGGTCGAACTTCTTGTTGAAAATGACGGCTCGAAATTGTTGATACAGTTCAGTGACGGTGGAGTGAAATTCAATCCGCTCGCCAAGGATGACCCTGACATAGATGCACCTCTTGAGGAAAGGCAGATAGGCGGACTGGGCATCTTCCTGTGCAAGCAGATGATGGATGGACTCGAGTATGCTTACACTGACGGATGCAACATCTTGAGGATGATCAAGAACCTTTAGAAACTCAACCTGCGGAAATGACTCAGTTCCTCATATTCACGGCCGTCATCATTTTCACCTGCGTCCTGCTGAACAATGCATCGTTCAAGGTAGGAGTACCGGTGCTGCTGGCATTCATACTGCTGGGTATGTTTGTCGGAAACGACGTGATGAAGATTGGTTTCGACAATATGCAGCTGGCGAGTGACATCGCTTCGGCTGCACTGGTCTTCATAATGTTCTATGGCGGTTTCGGCACCAATTGGGCAACGTCGAAAGGTGTGGCCGTGGAAGCCGGACTGCTGGCCACTCTCGGTGTGATAATGACTGCCGCCCTGACAGGTATTTTCTGTCATTTCATACTCCGATGGGGCTGGATCGAGGCTATGCTGATGGGTTCCGTAATATCTTCAACGGATGCCGCCTCGGTGTTCTCAATCCTGAGGTCGAGGAAACTGGGTCTTAAGAACGGCTCTGCTCCTTTGCTTGAGATAGAGAGCGGTTCCAATGACCCTTGCTCGTATATGATGACGATAGTGATGCTTTCCTTCCTCAAGGGAGATGTCACCGCCGGCAATGTGGTATGGACGCTTGTCTGTCAGCTTGGACTTGGAGTGTTGTGCGGATGGCTCATATCGAAGGGGGCTTCGTGGATGCTTGACCGTATCAAGTTTGCTACTTCTGGCTTTGACTCACTCTTCATGATTGCAGTTGCGCTCTTTTCATACGCTATCCCTGCAGCCATTGGAGGAAACGGTTATCTGAGTGCGTACATCGTAGGTATAGTCCTCGGCAATCATCAGTTCAAGGGAAAGAAGGAGATGGTCCATTTCTTTGACGGATTCACCGGGCTTATGCAGGTGCTCATTTTCTTTATGCTGGGTATGCTGGCCCATCCTGCCCGTTTGGGACAGAGCCTACTTCCGGCTTTCTCAATATTCCTCGTACTGCTTTTTGTGGCAAGGCCTCTCACACTTGCCTTGTTGCTGCTGCCGTTCAAGAAAGGCCGCAAATACTCTTTCAGGCAGCAGGCCCTCCTGTCGGTTTGCGGACTAAGAGGCGCGGCATCCATCGTGTTCGCGATTCTTGCCACGGTAGGACCTTGGACCCTGGAACACGATATCTTCAATATTGTATTCTGCATAGTCTTGCTTTCCATAGCGCTGCAAGGGTCTCTGATTCCCTGGGCTGCAAAGAAACTGGATATGCTGGACAAGGATGAGGATGTGATGAAGACCTTCAACGATTTCGCCGATGACGTGGATATCCAGTTCTCGGAGTTCAAGATAACTTCCGGCAGTACTTGGAAATCAAAGTCTGTCAAGGAGCTCGGTCTTCCGAGGGAGATGCTCTTCTGCCTTTTGATAAGGAAAGATGGAACGAAGATTGTCCCTAACGGCTATACCATCCTGCAGGAAGGAGATACCATAGTGATATGTTCCCACGGAGCGAAATTTACCAACCAGATACAGCTTCAGCAGCATAGAGTCAGCAAGGGCAGCAGTTGGATTGGAAGAATGGTACAGGAGCATCCTGAAAGCAAGAATAGCCAGCTGCTGTTCATCCAGAGAGGTGACGAATATGTGATTCCGAACGGGAACACCGTTCTGATGGACGATGACATACTGTTTATAAACAAATCATAGATGGGACTCTATGAACCCTGTATGTTTTCAAAAAATAATGTAACTTTACGAGGCTAAAAAGAAACAAATCAAAATACTATAGAATATGGACGTAACTATCACAACTTCAGGCGAAAAGACTATTGCTACACTGAATGGCCGCCTTGACACCACAAATGCTGACCAGTTCCAGAAGGATATCACTCCTCTTATGGAACTTGCAAAACCGGATATCGAGATTGACTGCACAAATATGGATTACACTTCAAGCCAGGGTCTTCGTCTCTTCCTTATGCTCCAGAAGAGCGTATCTTCAAAAGGAGGTTCAATGGTTATGGTGAATATGAAGCCACAGGTGAAAGAAGTGTTTGATATCACCGGATTCTCGAATATCATCAAGATTATCTAATCTTCTTAGGTGCGGGATCCTGCAATGACTTACGATTTCAACTCGCAGTCTCTCGGTCTCGTATCTGTTGCGAATGCCAGAGAACTCGGAGGGTATGTCCTCCCGAACGGCAAGAAGATAAAGAAAGGCCTTCTTCTTCGTGGTGGCAGCCTCGCGGCTGTCTCTGCGGAAGATGCAAAGGCTCTTTCTGAAAGGTATCGTCTCGCCCGTATCTTTGACTTCAGGACAGATATGGAGGTCAGACACTCTCCGGACGCCCAACTGCCCGGGGTGGGTAATATATGGCTTCCGGCGATAGACCCTGAGTCTGAGAAACTTGGAGCAGCTTCGCTTCCTGAAGAGGCATACCGTGATCTGGTAAACTACCTTGTAGAGAAGGAAAACGCGTTCAATCCGACCGTTCAGGAAATAGCAAGACACATCTACAGCGAGATGGTGCTGAATGAATATACCCAGCTCCAGTATGCTGCATTTCTTCAGATGATTTCTGCAACTCCTACGGGTGCGGTGTACTGGCATTGTTCACAGGGTAAGGACCGCACCGGGCTCGGTGCAGCTTTCCTCCTTGCCGCCCTCGGCGCCGACCGTGACCTCATAATGGCGGATTACGCCATTTCAAACGACTTCTACCGGAAGGAAATTGCTGCCGTGACTGCCATGCTGAGAGCAAAGAAGGGCCCTGATGCCGAAGCTGAGAAGGCAATTCTGACTTTCATCGGTGCTAATGAAGAGTATTTTGAGGCTTCGCTTGACCTTATCGACAAGAAGTTCGGCTCGATGGAGAGCTACCTTAAAGGTCCTCTCTGTATGACGGATCTCGAAATGAACCGTCTCAGGTCGCGTTATCTGGAATGATTCAACTTGAATTACTGAGCGGCCGTCATTATGCCTATGAAAGGTAAATGGCGGCCGCTTTTATGTGGTATCAGAAACCTTTGCGGATGTTTTCTGCAATTTTGCGAATCAGGCATTCGCGTGCCTCCTTTGAAGCCCATCCTATATGCGGAGTGAGAATGAGCGGACTCTTCCCGCTCACTTTCATATAAGGGTGGTCGGTCGGGAAAGGCTCTTTCGTGAACACGTCAGCAGCAGCTCCTGCGATGATTCCTTCATTCAGGGCTTTCACAAGGTCTTCCTCTACGACTATCCCACCACGTCCCATATTCACGATGTATGCCCCCGATTTCATCTTCTTGAGCCGGGAGTATCCGATAAGGCCGTTCGTACGGGCGTTGAGAGGACAGTGTATGGAAACTATATCGCTCTGTGCCAGGAATCTGTCAATGTCGGTCTCTGCCTTCCAAGTGTCGGAGTGCGCCTTTCCGCCTGTGGGGTAATAGATGACATCCATTCCGAAGGCTGACGCAATTGAAGCTACCCGGCTTCCTATGTTTCCTAGTCCGACGATACCGACTGTCTTGCCTTTCAGTTCGAAGAATGGATTCACGGCATTGGTGAAGCAGCCGCTTGCACTGTAGGAGCCGTTCTTTATGTAGTTGTCGAAAAAGAATCCTTTTCCCACAAGGTTGAGAATGTGCATGAATGTCACCTGTGCTACGCTTTCGGTGGAATAGTCCACAGCATTGCGTACAGGGATTCCCTTTGACGCAGCATATTCCGTATCCACATTGTTGGTCCCGGTTGCTGCCACACAGATGAGTTTGAGGGTAGGGCAGGCGTCAATCTGCTCCCGGCCCATATATACTTTGTTCGTGATTACGACATCGGCGCCGTTGATGCGCTCGATTGTCTTGTCGGGGGAGGTTGAAGGATAGGAAATATAATCCCCCAATGAAACAACAGACTCCAGGGAAACGTCTTCCCCCAGAGTCTGTGCATCAAGAAATACAATCTTGATTCTGTTCATTATGAATGATGAAAAAATCCTTGGTTATGCTTTTGTTACCTTCTCAAGCCACTTGACCATACCGAGCATCACGCTCATTGCAACGATGCAGACAATCAGGAATACCATCCAGCATTTCCAGATTGGCCATGCGTTGTACATCAGAGGGCCTACGAAAATGAAGAGGTTTCCGACTGCGGTGGCTCCGAGCCAGAGGCCCTGGCAGAGGCCCTGCATATGTTTCGGGGCAACCTTCGATACGAAAGAGAGACCGAGAGGGGAGATGAAGAGTTCCGCTACTGTGAGGAAGAAATAGGTGAGGATGAGTACCCACCATCCAATCTTCATTCCGGAAGCTTCTGCTACAGGAAGTGCGCGGAAGTCGGTGCCTGACGGATAACCTGAAGAGATTGAGAAAATCATCAGGAAAAGGTAGGCAACGCCGGTTATTCCCATACCGATGGCAATCTTGCGAGGGGTGGATACCGGTTTGCCTTTCTTGCTCAGCCGGCCGAAGAGCCACATTATCACCGGAGTGAGTACAATCACGAAGAACGGATTGACAGCCTGCCAGATTTCCGGCGCGATAGCATCGGTCTTCACGAAGTCACGGGCGAAGAGTGAAAGCGACTGTCCGTTCTGGTGGAATGAGAGCCAGAAGAAAATGCAGATGCCGAGTACTGCGAAGAGGGCTGCCATACGCTGCTTGATTTCTTTCGCCATAGCCAGCTTCTCTTCCTGGGTGTATCCTTCGACCTCTTTCGCAACTTTCTTTGCAGGCTCAGGAAGGCCCTTCTTGGTGCAGAGGAATATGACGAGCGAAAGAATCATCGCTGCCACGGATGCTATGAATGAGTAGTGCACACCAGCGTTGAACACTTCAAGGTAGTTCTGGCAGAAAGCCATATCGACTACTGCGCTGCCGTTGAGTGTAGCCTGGTTTGCCAGTTCGGTCAAATTCTGCATCTGGTCGGCTGCAAGGTTGCCACCGTTGTCGATGAACTGATGGCAGAGAGCAGGCAGTCCGGCGTTGTATATGAAACCGTTGGCCTTGAGCCACCAGCCGCGGAGCAGTGGCGCTACGAAAGGAGCCACGAGACCGCCGATATTGATGAAGACGTAGAATATCTGGAATCCGGAGTCACGTTTGTCCTTTGCTATCTTGAGGGCTTCCGGACCTTTCTTCGCCTCTTCAGCCTCGAAATTGTCGTACAGCTGGCCGACCATCGCCTGGAGATTGCCCTTGAAGAGTCCGTTTCCGAAGGCGATGAAGAAGAGTGCTACGCAGGTGAATGGAAGGAGCCACGAAGCGTTGGTGACAGTTGATGTGATAGGGATTGCGAGTGCGGCGTATCCGAGGGCCATTACTATGAGACCTGCCTGGATAGTACCTTTGTAATTACGGGTTCTGTCTGCAATGATGCCTCCTACGAGTGCCAGTACGTAGATGCCACAATAAAAGACAGAGTAGATCAGGGCACTGGTGCTGTCGGAGATTCCGAACTTGGAGCAGAGGAACAGTACGAGGACGGCGTTCATGATGTAGTAGCCGAAACGTTCGCCCATATTGCTCAAGGCTGCTGCAAGCAAACCTTTGGGATGACCTTTTAGCATAATATTCTATTGTTTTGGATTAATGATTCGAATCAGTTTTCTATTCCCACTCGATTGTCGCCGGTGGCTTAGGTGAGCAGTCGTAGACTACGCGGTTGACACCTTCAACCTTCGCGATTATCTCCTCTGCTACCTGGATGAGGAAGTCCATAGGAAGCTTCACCACTTCTGCTGTCACGGCATCGACTGAATTGACCGCGCGCAGTGCAACGACGTTGTCGTATGTGCGGCGACCGTCCTTGATACCTGTGCTGCGTACAGGAAGGAGAACGACTGCTGCCTGCCAGATCTGGTCGTAGAGGCCTTCTCGGCGGAGTGCGTCGATGAATACTGCATCGGCTTCCTGAAGGATATGAATACGTTCAGGGGTCAGCTCTTCAAGGCAGCGAACTCCGAGGCCGGGACCAGGGAACGGATGACGGCCGAGGAAGTGCTTGTCGAGGCCGAGCTCTTCACCCACCTGGCGGACTTCGAACTTGTATAGATATTTCAGCGGCTCAACCAGACCGAAGTGGAGGTCTTCAGGAAGACCGCCGACATTGTGGTGGCTCTTGATTGTACCCTTGTCGGATTTTGATTCGGCTATATCAGGCCAGATGGTGCCCTGAGCGAGCCATTTTGCATCCTTTACCTTGCGGGCTTCGTCGGCGAACACGTCTATGAATGTCTTGCCTATGGCCTTGCGTTTGAGCTCCGGATCCACGATACCTTTGCAGGCGGCGAAGAAACGGTCAGCTGCACGGACTCCGACTACATTGAGGCCCATTCCCTCATAATGGTTGAGGACATCTTCAAACTCATTCTTGCGAAGCAGACCGTGGTCGACGAAAATGCATACAAGGTTGTGGCCGATGGCCTTGTCTATGAGAAGTGCGGTGACTGTAGAGTCCACACCGCCGGAGAGGCCCAGTACGACAGTGTCATTCCCGACTTGTTCCTTGATTTCCCTGACAGCGTCTTCGACGAACTGTTTCGGATTGAGTTTTTCGTTATTATACATATCTCCAGTTTGTTTTTTGATGGTGCGAAGGTAGCAAAAAAGTGGATATATTTTACCATATATATGATAATTATTTCTACTTTTGCCGTTTCTAAAAAGGAGTTACAGCATATATGCAGGATATTAGAAATGTCGCGATAATCGCACACGTCGATCACGGAAAGACCACTCTCGTGGACCGGATGATATATCAGGCTCAGCTTACCAGAAGAGCCGAAAATCTTTCAGAACTGATTCTGGACAACAATGACCTTGAAAGGGAAAGAGGTATCACAATCCTTTCCAAGAATGTTTCTGTCCCTTATAAGGGAGTGAAGATCAATATTATCGATACTCCGGGTCACGCCGATTTCGGCGGTGAGGTGGAACGTGTCCTCAATATGGCTGACGGTGTGCTTCTTCTGGTCGATGCCTTCGAGGGAACAATGCCGCAGACAAGGTTCGTGCTGCAGAAGGCCATAGAGATGGGTAAGAAGCCTATCGTCGTGATAAACAAGGTTGACAAGCCCAACTGCCGCCCTGATGAGGTGAACGAGCAGGTTTTCGACCTTATGTTCTCCCTCAACGCCACTGAGGACCAGCTCGATTTCAAGACGGTTTACGGTTCGGCAAAGCAAGGCTGGATGTCCCTCGACTGGAGAAAGCCGGGGACTGACATCACACCTCTGCTGGATGTCATACTTGAACAGATTCCTGCTCCGGAAAAGAGAGAAGGCACTCCGCAGATGCTTATTTCATCTCTTGAATACTCTCCTTACGTAGGAAGAATCGCCGTAGGCCGCATCACAAGAGGCAAACTGAAGGCCGGAATGCCGGTCTCTCTATGCAAGAGATACGATATAGTCGAAAAGCAGAAGATAAAGGACCTTATGGTATTTGAAGGTCTGGAAAAAGCCAAGGCGGAAGAGGTTGAGTGTGGCGATATCTGTGCTGTTGTCGGCATTGACGGCTTTGAGATAGGTGACACGATTGCAGATATCGAAAACCCTGAGGCTCTGCCTCCTATAGCCGTTGACGAACCTACGATGAGTATGACCTTCACAATCAACGACTCTCCGTTTTTCGGACGTGAAGGCAAATTCGTTACTTCCCGCCATATAAAGGACCGTCTTGAAAAGGAACTTGAAAAGAATCTTGCCCTGCGCGTGAAGCCGGGTATGAACGCTGATTCTTTCGTGGTTTATGGACGCGGCGTGCTCCATCTTTCCATACTCATTGAGACTATGCGCCGTGAGGGCTTCGAACTTCAGGTAGGACAGCCGCGTGTGCTTGACAAGACAATCAACGGACAGCGTTGCGAACCTATCGAGTACCTGACCATCGATGTGCCGGAGGAGTTCGTGGGCCGCGCAATAGAGTTCTCTACAAGGCGTAAGGCCGCCCTGATACATATGGAGAACCGTGGTGACCGCACCCATCTTGATTTCGAGATTCCTGCCCGAGGTCTGATGGGACTCAGGAGCAACCTTCTTACAGCCACACAGGGTGAAGCCATCGTTGCCCACCGCTTCAAGGGGTATGAGCCTTACAAGGGCGATATAGAGAAGAGAACCAACGGCTCGCTCGTTGCGAATGAGACCGGGCTTGCAGTCGCGTACGCGATGGACAAGCTGCAGGACCGTGGACGGTATTTCATCGACCCGGGTGAAGAGGTCTACGCCGGGCAGGTGGTAGGTGAGCACATCCGTGACTTCGACCTCAATATAAATGTCTGCAAGACAAAGAAGCTTACAAACGTACGTGCAGCGGGAACAGATGAGAAGGTTATGCTTCCTCCTCCAGTGCGCTTCTCTCTTGAGGAAGCGCTTGAGTACATTCAGGAAGATGAGCTTGTGGAGGTTACGCCAAAGTCGATGCGTATGAGGAAAATAATCCTTGACGAAACGATGCGCAAGCGTGCTGAAAGGTGATTGGACTTTGTTTTGAAATAAAATTGGACGATTAGTAGAAAAATATACAAAAATAATGTATATTTGCAGCCCCATTTTGCGCGGTATGGACGAAATGAACAACATAGTGATTCCCATAAAGGGGCTTCCTGCTGGAGAGCATACGTTCACGTTCGCGATAGATGGCAAGTTCTTTCAGGAGTTTGACAACAGTCAGATCAAGGAAGCGGACTGCACCGTACGGGTTTCGGTGATACGCCGCCAGACGTTGCTTTCAGTAGAGTGCCTCGTAGGAGGATTCGTAATCACTGAATGCGACAGATGCCTTGAGGATCTGACTCTGAAGGTAGATGTCCAGCGTAGTCTTACTGTCGGTTTCGGGAGTGTTGATGTGGATGAAGACGAAAATGGCAGTGAGGATGAAGATGTCATTGTGGTGGATTCATCCGAGACACAGCTGAGCCTTGACCAGTTCGTATATGATTACGTATGTCTCAGCCTTCCGATCGTGAAAGTCCACCCGGAGGGCAAGTGTAACCCTGAGATGCTCAAGTATCTTTCAGGAAATCGGATTGAGGTGGAGGATACGGTATCTCCTTTCAAAGGCTTGAAAGATATGTTGGCCGGGAAGTGATTCCCGAAAAGTAAGGAAAAAAGTAAAACAATTAAAATATTTAGAAATGGCACATCCGAAACACAAGATCTCGAAGCAGCGCAGAGATAAAAGAAGAACTCACGACAAAGCTGTCGTTCCACAACTTGCAACTTGTCCTAACTGTGGTGCAACTGTAATGTATCACCACGTTTGCCCTGAATGCGGTTTCTATCGCGGAAGGCAGATTCTCAACAAGACTGTTGCTTAAGGAGTGAAAGAAAGGAATGGTGCCGGGATTCGGAAGACTTCCCCGGCATCTTTCTTGAATGTCGATGCCGGATGATGTCCGGCCGAATGCCCCTGTAGTTCAACGGATAGAACGGAAGTTTCCTAAACTTTAGATGGCAGTTCGATTCTGCCCGGGGGTACAAAGAAGACCGGTCATTCTGATGTGACCGGTCTTCTTTTTGTACCCGCGTTATCTCTGCTGTTCCGCAGCTTTCCCGAGGGATTATGCAGTCTCTTTGTTATCCGGGTTATCCAGGCAGTGGGTCAGAATGTAATTGACTATCGTGTTGTTGGATTCCGGAGTCCTCAAGGCCTGGAAATGGTCTCCCGGCATAAACAGCAGGTCACAGTCCGGGTACTCCTCTTTCCAGTAACGAGGGGTGCGCTCGAAATAGTCCCGATAAAAGTCCATCCTTTCTTCGCTGATTGTCAGCTGCTCTTCCGGGGTGATGGTCTGCTGCTGGGCGAAAGTGTCGCTGATGATGGTGGCCACCGGTCCGTCGTAATGGAAATCATCATCGATTGTTTCAAGCAGAGTAACGTCAACCAGCCTGCGCTGCGCATTCTGCTCGTCTGTCAGCGACGGCCAGTTCAGCGATATATAGTGGTCTCTGTCCTTGTCCCTTCTCAATTCCCCGTCGAGGACGATGACGCGAGGCTTCTCTTCATACGGTACTTCCGGGCCATTCCACAGGTCATACGCTACGCGGAGCGCCTGCTCCCCTCCGAAGCAGAAGCCGGTGATTGCCGCAATGCGGTAATTTTTCATCACATTGCGTACCATATTCTTGTATAATTCGATAATGATTGGGTTCGGTGTCGGGTCAAAATAGAGCAGAGTATGGTAGCTCTCGATTACGAATATGTTGAAACGGTCCGCAAGCTGCGTAGCCATCGTCGAGTACAGGAATGCAAAACTGGTATATCCGCTGATTATCACCAGCACTGGCTTTTCAGGATGCTCTTCAGGGTCGTTGAACCAGAAGCATACCCTGTAGATATGGTTCTTGACGATGCTCCGTATGGTACGGTAGGTGTAGATATCCTCCGGCCTGAGGTGCATTCCTATCGGGTTCAAGTCGGCGATGGTCTGCATTATCTGCAGGGATGAGAGACCGAGTTCGGAGACGAGGTCTGTGTCGATGTTCACGCTTTCGGAGCCGATGACATTGGCAATGGTTGAAACCATAAGCTGCTCATCCTTCTTAAGCTCCCCGGCGTTCGGAGCTGTATATCTCTGCCAGGCTGTGTTGATGAGCTGTGACTTGTCAATCTTTCCGTTTACGTTCAGTTTGAACTCCGTGACGTGGTTCCAGTATGTCGGGACCATATAGTCGGGAAGATACGACCGCAGGTATTCCTTTACATCGGACAAATCTTCAACGCCGTCGGAGGTGCTGGCGTAAGCTACTATGTGCTTGTCGTTCCCGAAGTCTTCCAACCGTACGAGAGCCCTTCTTATTCTCGGGTGACTCTCGATGCGGGAACAAATCTCTCCGAGTTCGATGCGGAAACTGTGCAGCTTGACCTGTGAGTCCATCCTGCCGATGTAGTCGAAGCTGCCGTCCTCGTTGAGAACTACAAGGTCACCGCTGTGGTAAAGGCGTGGGGCGATGCCTTCGGGGTCTTCGAAAGGATTCTTGATGAAGGCTTTCTCATTCAGCTCCGGGCGGTTCCAATAGCAGTTGGCCAGCTGTCTTCCACCTATCAGGAGCTCACCTGTCTCCCCGGGTTTCACCCTGTTTCCGTTCTCATCGACAACGTAGCACACAACTCCTGGAAGAGGCTTTCCGATGCACTGCCACCGCTTGTCGTCCTTGAAGTGGAACGTTGTCACCATCACAGTGCTTTCAGTCGGACCATATATGTTTACGAACCGGAAATGATACTGACCGGCCAGACGCTTTGTCACCCCTTGAGGTATGGCTTCTCCGCCGGATGAAAGTGATATCATGTCCGGGAAGCTGAAATCAGTGAAGATGGCAAGCAGAGAAGGTGGCAGCAGTGCGTGTGTTATATGCTCCCTGATTATCAGGTCGTGAAGAGGTACTGTGTCGTGCTTTTCCTCGTCCTGGGCAACCACGATTGTTGAGCCGTAGTAGAGGGGGCCGAATATTTCGTGAACCGATATGTCGAAGTTGATGCTGGCGAACTGAAGTACAATCGAACCGGGGTTGAAGTTGAAATCATCCGAGGTGAGGGTTTCCATATAGCTGCACAAGGCTGAATATGGAATCGACACTCCCTTCGGAACACCGGTCGTCCCGGATGTGAACAGCATATACACTTCGGAGAAACTGCATCTGTAATCCGGCAGGGATTCCACCGGCTCGGTCTCAATCAAAGAGGACAGGTTGTCGGACGTAATAATGAAATCAAGATTTGAATCCTTGATTATGAAGTCTTTACGGTCCTGAGGCAGAGATACGTCAATCGGGACGTATGAGCAGTGCAACATCACACTTGCCACAATGCAAGGTATGTAATGTGAATCGCGTGGCAGGTTGATGCCTATTCTGACAGGACGCTCCGGATGCGGGGAAGATGCTCCGATCTGTGCTGCCAGAGCGGACGCGATGCTCCGCGCCATACTTCCCATCTGGCCGTAGGAGATGTGCGACTGCTTGATTATATATGCTGTATTGTTCTGATATGCAGTAATGTTGCTGCATATTTTGCCAGATAGTATTTCTTCGTAACTTGTCATATCCTGAAAGAAAGACCTCCAGTAAGCCAAAGTCCCGGTTGCTGAAGAGGTGCGACGCTTGACCCTCCCTGCAGGTAGTGAGTGTTGAGCAGATTGTAAATGTTGAATTCCAAACCGATTTTTTTCCAGTTGTATCCCATTCCGAGGTTCACCAGACAGTGCTGAGGTATGTCAATCATCACAGGGTCGAACCCCGGTGCAGCATAAACGCTGTTCTGCCTGCTGGTATACCGTGCGTTGACGTGTGCCCTGAAATGCTCGTTCGGAGTGAAGGTGGCTATGGCGTTGGCCTGAATGCCCGGTATGTTGTAAAATCTTCTTGCATCCATATATACGTCATATTGGTCGGCGTCTATCACATTCTGGGTGGTCAGATTTCCTTCAATCCTGAACTTTTTCCAATCATATCTTACAACAATTTCCATGCCCGCACTCTCTACCATACCGGCATTGGCGTTGCCGAGTTCGCTGGCGACGATGAAGTTGGTTGCCTTGTTGTAGAAGAGGTTGGCTTCAGCGAACATATTCTTGAGCAGTTTCCTGTCGCTCAGGAACGACAGCTGGACGGAGTTCATATATTCCGGACGCATACTTTC
>JAGHVK010000083.1 GCA_018064345.1 Candidatus Cacconaster merdequi | reverse complement strand
CATTGATGATATCCTCGGGAACATTACCGATTCCATACATTGCGTACTGATACGTAACGAACGCGCGACCGGCTTCTTCAAGATCCTTTTTCTCCACTTTGAAATCGAATTTCTTCATAAGATAGCCGCGAACCATCTGCCACTTGAAATCTTCGACGAAAGCCGGGAACTCCTGATCGACCTGCTCCTTTGTCACCTTTCCGCTATTGGCTGCAAGAAGCCAGCGCTTGAGGAAATCTTCGGGAAGTTTGATTGCAGACTTCTCAATGAAATAATTGCGTATATCCTTGCTCACACGCCACTCCGCTTCCTGCTTGTACTGTTCGGAAAGACGCTTGGACGCTTCTTTCTCAAGTTCCTCGTCGGTTTTGGGTTCCTTGTTGTCCTTTTTCTCACTTTCAATCTTCTTGAGAGTTTCCGTCATTTTCTTCTTATCTTCAGCGGCAACAGTTACGGAATACTGAGGCACCTCGTCGGTCTTCTCAACCTCGAAATTCAGTTCCGGGCGCAGGGCAACGTCAAAGAGGAATTCGAAATCGTTTCCGTCCTTCCATTCCTGCTCTTTCTGCTTCTCAGAAGCAAGAGGTTCTCCTAGAATATTGAGTTTGTTTTTCTTGATGTACTCATCGAGTGACGTTCCAACAATCTCATTTACAGATTCTACAAGAATTCTTTCTCCATACACGCGCTGTATCAGAGAGGCGGGCACCATTCCTTTACGGAATCCCTTGAATTCTGCATTTCTACGTAGTTCTGCTGTCTTTTTCTTTGAAGCAGCGGCATAATCGTCTGCCGCAACCTTTACTGTAAGCTGGAGATTCAGCTCATCGATCTGTTTTTTTCTAACGTTCATTTTATAAGTTATTTGATTTTGTTCTTAGGATAAACTATTCTTTCGTGATAAATCTGTGCAAGAAAAGATTTCAGTACGTTCTTCACAGTATTGAGTTCGTTGAGTGTAAGTTCTGACCCATCGATCTGATCCATCTTTGATTGGGTTATTTTGTCAACAAAAGCGGAATACGCTTCAGTTGAGTGGTCCTTGAGAGTTCTGGAGGCGGCTTCAACCGAGTCGCATATCATAAGTATAACCTGCTCCTTAGTTACAGGCTTTCTTCCGTCATACATAAACAGACGGATATTATCCCGGCTTCCCCCCTGCTCCAGGTATTTGTTATAGAAATAGGAAACGCAGGATTTGCCGTGGTGAGTGACAATAAAATCGCTTATGACCGAAGGAATATGGTTCCTTTCTGCAATGTCAAGCCCGTCAATAACGTGACGTACAATATCCCTGGCACTCTGAACCGGACTCAAATCCTGATGATATCTGGCCGATGTATTCTCTGCGACAAGAGTCTCATTCTCCACAAAGCACTGCGGATTGTTCATCTTGCCCAAGTCGTGATAAAGCGCGCCAGCTCTAAGGAGAAGATAATTCGCACCAATGGCGCGGGCCGCTGCATCGGCCATATTGGCAACCTGGAGAGAGTGCTGGAACGTTCCCGGAGCTTTCTTTTCAAGTTCGCGCAAAAGACTTCCGGAAGTATCGGCAAGTTCGATGAGACGGGAATTGGAAATTAGCCCGAAAAGCCGTTCGAAGATGTATATCAAAGGATAAAGGGCTACAGCCGAAAATGCCGAGACCAAAAGGAACAGCACCGACTGAATCGAACTGCCGGTAGCAATGTCGAGCAGCCTCAATGCCCCGTAAGTAAGCAGCATCCCGGCAAAGATTATCAATGACATCAGGAACTGCTTCCATCCCCGGTTCATCCGGTCGTAATAAATGATTGCGATTCCTCCGCCCACAAGGAAAATAAGGAAAAGCGAAATTCCGGAATGCGCAAATACCAAAAGCGGTAAAAGTGATATGGAATAAATGGCAAAGCTGACCGAACTCTTGAAAAAAGCTTTCAGCCACAGGGCAAACAAAGTAAAAGGAACGATGAAAAGGAACTGCGCTATCTTCAGTCGAACCAGAAGCAAGGCCACTACCGAGGTGATGGTAAAAATCATCAGAATGAACAGCAGCGAGCGTTTGTCATTCAAAAGGGCGGCATCCTCGAAAAGCAGTGCAAGCACCAGAAGCGCAAGGAAAATGAGAATGATTACAATTTCCGAAAGCCACAGGAATACCCGGCTGCGACTGTATCCCACGTTCTTGTTGAATTCAACCTTATAGGAATCCAGAATCTGTTCCACTTCGGCAGTAACTATCTCGTCTTTGGATACGATAAGTTGCCCCGATGCAATGAATCCCGATGTCGGGGAAACATCATTGGGATTCTCTCCTGCAAGCTGAACGGTAGCCTGTTCGTCGTAAATAAGGTTTGCGACAATCAGGTCGGACACACCGTAAATACGGAGCAGAGAATCCACGTTTGAAGAACGGTAAACCGATTCCAGATTCGACACCAGAAGACGTCGGGCCTGTGTTATCTGCAGTATTTCGCTGGAAGGATATTTCGTGGCCCGCTTGTCCTTCTGTATGTAAACAAGATTGGAATTCTGTTCGGCGTCTATCCGCACACCCTTTCTGTAAATGTTTCTGAAAGACGATACAATCACGGCAGTGTACGGTTCCAACTCTTGAAGATCCATCGCCTGAACCTTTGAGATGGCCGATTTTACAATCTCATCATTGTATTTGTAATAAGGGATAACCTGACCGGACAATTCCGACTTTTCCCTTTGAATCTGCTCCTGGGTTTTCAGGATAGGGAAATCAAACTGGGAAACAAGATTCTCATACCTCCCCGTGTTTCCCTTTTTATAACTGTAGGGGAAGTTTGCAGTACGAGGGAACGCAAGCAAAATAATCAGACCCGACAGCAAAAACGGAATACCAATCCTGAGATACTCGGACACTTTGTTCATAACGAATAGGTTTTATGCGTCGATATTTGCGTAATGGGCATTTTCTTCGATGAACTGACGGCGGGGCGGAACATCCTCCCCCATCAGCATAGAGAAGGTTCGTTCAGCCTGAACGGCATTCTCTATTGTAATCTTACGCAAACGTCTGCGTTCAGGGTCGAGGGTAGTAGCCCAGAGCTGTTCGTCGCTCATTTCACCCAGACCTTTGTACCGCTGGATGGTATATCCTTTATCGGAACCTTTGCCAAAACGCAATGCGGCCTCTTCCCTCTGATCTTCGGTCCAGCAATAAACTTCTTCCTTGCCCTTGGACACCTTGTAAAGCGGGGGCGTAGCAAGATATACGTAGCCGTTCTTGATAAGATCGAACATATACCGGAAGAAGAAAGTAAGGATAAGACAGGCAATATGAGAACCGTCCACATCGGCATCGGTCATAATAATAACCTTATGATAGCGAAGTTTGCTCAAATCCATATGCTTTTCGCCTGTCTCGTCTTCTTCGGCAACTCTGACTCCGAGGGCCGTGTATATGTTCTGTATTTCCTGGCTGTCGAATGCGCAGCCGTCGGCTGCCTTTTCCACGTTAAGAATTTTACCTCTCAACGGAAGTATAGCCTGAGTGCGGCGATCGCGTCCCTGCTTTGCAGTACCACCGGCGGAATCTCCCTCGACGAGGAAAAGTTCGCATCTTTCGGGATCCTTCTCAGAGCAGTCGGCAAGTTTCCCGGGCATACCAACGCCTCCGAGAGGTGACTTGCGCTGCACCATTTCCCGGGCTTTGCGGGCCGCATTACGGGCTGTAGCGGCAAGAACTATCTTTTCGATAATCTGCTTGGCCTCTTTCGGATGCTCTTCAAGGTACATATCTACCGCGGCCGCTGTAGCCTGAGAAACAGCCGAAGTCACTTCGGTATTGCCCAGTTTAGTCTTGGTCTGTCCTTCGAACTGGGGTTCAGCGACCTTCACGGAAACAACCGCCGTAAGACCTTCGCGGAAATCTTCGGGAGCAAGGGGGTCCTTGAGCTTTGCCAGAAGGTTATTCTTGTCGGCATAATTCTTAAGCGAACGGGACAAACCCATCTTGAAGCCCTGAAGGTGAGTTCCTCCTTCGATTGTATTGATATTGTTCACATACGAGTATATCTTTTCGGAATACCCGTTATTGTACTGCATAGCTATATCGATAGGTATAATCTTGTCGGAATTCACACACACGGGCTCGGGAATCAGATGCTGGGCACCTGCGTCCAGGTATTCGATGAATTCCTGAAGGCCTTTCCGGGAGTAGAATACGTCCTGACGGAAAATCTGCTTTCCGGTAGCTTTGCTTTCTCCTGATTCGGGATCCTTGACGAACTCATCAACAAGAGTTCTCTCATCGGTAAGAGTGATCCTGATACCACTGTTCAGGAAAGAAAGTTCACGCAGACGCGCCGCAAGAGTATCGTATTTGTATTCAGTAGTCTGAACAAAAATTTCCGGATCTGGATGGAAGATGATAGTGGTACCCGTATCCCGGCTCGTGCCCGTGACGGTAACTTCATCCATAGGCTTCCCCTTCGAGTAGTGCTGGACAAATATCTTGCCTTCGCGATGCACCTCTGCCGTGAGGGAATCCGAAAGCGCATTCACACAACTCACGCCTACACCGTGAAGACCGCCGGAAACCTTGTAACTGTTCTTGTTGAACTTTCCGCCGGCATGCAGCACTGTAAGAACGACCTCCAATGCAGACCGATGTTCCTTCTCGTGCATTCCGGTCGGAATACCTCGTCCATTGTCCGTGACTTTAATGAAATTGCCCTTCAGGATGCTAACCTCAACGGAGTCGCAGAACCCGGCCATAGCCTCGTCGATACAATTGTCCACGACCTCATATACAAGGTGGTGCAAACCCCTCTCGGAAATGTCTCCGATATACATCGAAGGACGCTTGCGCACTGCCTCAAGTCCTTCCAACACTTGAATACTGGAAGCGGAATACTGCTGTTCCGCTATCTTCTTCTCTTCTAGTTCTGTCATCTT
>JAGHVK010000031.1 GCA_018064345.1 Candidatus Cacconaster merdequi | reverse complement strand
GTCGCTCCGTTGTGCCCGAAATTACGGACATCGTAGCCGTTTCCCAGAAGCTTCTGGAGCTGTGCGGGATATGAATCGTTGTCGCGATTCTCCAGACCATAACCGTAGGTCACGCTGTCACCTATGCAGGCCACCTTGACGCGGGGTTCCGCGTAAGACACAGTCCCCGCCAGAAGGCACAGCACAGCCAATATTCTTGTCATTTTCATATCGTCGGCACCTTACTCCGCAGCCTTGCAGGCCTTCAGCTCCTTGTAGAATGCAGCCTGTGATACTGAAATATAAGGCTCAAGCCAGAAGAAGCCGATGCAGCAGGTGATGACTGACAGGAAGGCCCATCCGATGAAACTGAGGTAGAGACAGAAAAGTTCCCATTTATGCCCGCGCATCAGTTCGCAACTGGCATTTATGGCCTCACTTGCCGAATATTCGGGATGTTCCACCATTATGTACGGGGTCATCGCGTAGGAGAATGACTTTATGATTCCGGGGACAATCAGGAGCAGAGCCCACAGCAGAATCTTTACGGCCATTACAAAATAGGTCCATACGACGTGAAGATAATTCCTGAAGGCAATTTCGAACATGCCCGATGTCAGATCACTGTTCCCCTCTTCATACAGTCTTCTCATCGAATTCACATACCCTATCTCCACGGGGCCGATGATAAAAAACGCCAGAAGCACACTGGCACCTGCCACCGAAACGATTGTACCCGGTGAAAAGTGGAAGACACTGTCAAGTCCTCCGCTTCCGGTACAGAACAGAGCGACAAGAACATAGACAAACGTAGCGACAACAGCGGGAGTCCAGTTGCCCTTCAAGGCAGCCAGAGCCTCATTTTTATAATCCTGATTGGTTTTCATAGTTGGAAGAAGTTTTGTTTTCCAAATTTAGTCAATCTTTATGACCTTTCCAACTTATTTCTTTTGCCCTCATAGGGAGAAAATAGTAGTGTCCCGTACAGAAAAAGAAGAAATTATTTGTTTGCTGTACAAAATACCGCTATTTTTGCATATGATTTAACCCGAGCAGATATGTCACCTTTCACGAACACAGGCAACGTACCGTTCGACCTCAATATCTTGGCCTCACTGTTTCCCGAGACAAAGTTCATAAGCGAAAAAGCAAGAAGACTTGAGGCCGCAGGCACCATTATCAGGCTGAAACAAGGATTGTATGTAGCCAGTCCGGATGAGACAGGCAAGGCCCTGAACACGAATCTTATTGCCAACCACCTATACGGGCCCTCATACGTAAGCCTTCAGACTGCATTGCGATATTACGGACTGATTCCCGAAAAGGTTTATCTGACACTTTCCATGACAACGAAGCACAATCGGAGCTTTGATACACCGGTTGGCAGCTTCTATTTCAGGAACTGCAGCAAGGAATACTTCCCTATCGGGGTCAGAGTTGAAACAGAAGACGGAGTCAACTACTTGATTGCAACTCCAGAGAAGGCTTTGTGTGATCTGATAAATTGCACCAAGGGCCTTGAACTGCGTTTCATGAAAGATGCCGCCCTGTATCTGGAAGAAGACATCCGCTTTGATATGGAGGCATTGTCGTCATTTGACATCTCCATACTCGAATCATGTGCTGCCCACAGCCGCAAGCCACAAAGTATCAATACACTTGTCAAATACATCAAGCATTCATTATGAACGACATATTCGGCCAGATGCTCCGAGAGCACGATTTGTCCACCGTTGACGGACAGCGGAATGCCACCTACGAAGTAATGCAGCAGGTAGTCCTGAGCGGCCTGTACCGCAGCGGATTCTTCAAGGAAGCCGCCTTCTATGGCGGCACCTGCCTCCGAATATTCCACAATCTGGGGCGGTACTCCGAGGACATGGACTTCTCCCTGTTGGAGAAGAATCCGGATTTTCACTTCGAGGACTATTTCCCCGCCATCATCGAGGAAGCGAAGCTGCTTGGGCGCGATGTCACCATCACCAAGAAGGACAAGCGCACCTTCGGAAAAGTCGAATCGGCTTTTCTGAAAGACAATACCGATGTCTATAACCTATCCTTTCAGACTGAGAAGACCTTGAAAATCAAGATTGAGGTTGACACCAATCCCCCACTGGGTTTCAATACTGAGCAGAGGCTGCTGATGTTGCCCTTCTCATTCCAGACACGATGCCTCACTCTTCCTTGTCTGTATGCGGGCAAGATGCACGCCCTGATATTCCGAGCCTGGAAGAAGCGCATCAAGGGACGTGACTGGTACGACTTTGAGTGGTATATCCGCAACAATATTCCGCTTGACTTCAATCACCTGCAACTTCGCACCAGCGAGTTCAGCGGGCTGGAACTGACCAAAGAGCTTTTCTTTGAGAAGTTGCGTGAACGACTTGCAACAGCCGACATCGATATGGTCAAACAGGATGTGGAACCGTTCATCATTGACAAGCGCGAACTCGACATCTGGTCCAACGATTACTTCCTCCAGCTGGCCGATATGATAAGGTTTGAATAAGAAAAAGTTATTCTCTGAAACTTGTTCAATCCGAAGGCTCTATTGTCGGAATAATGGTATCTGGAATTGAAAATGAATGTTTCGAAATAGCCGAATCGTATATTTCCAAATTTCGGGCCGAAGTGTACGGACCGAAATTTTTCGAACAGATGCTTTGCCTTATCGAAACTCTTGACCCTGATGTTCATAGTTTCCAGCGCGGTTGCTCACGCACTACCAACGGAAGCCCCAATTAACAATTCCTCTGGAGGTTCGTTTTTATCATACAATTTGGGGCTATTTCAGCATTCGCAGGAGAGTCTAGATATCAACAGAAATTTAAGGGCACAAATATGCGGCACAATAGCATACAGGGGCTATTTTAAATAAATTTTTACCCGGACTATAGAATAGTCGGCATATATTTCTTAAATTTGCTTCTAGTATAGGGCATATTAGTCCCTATTTGTAATATAATGGCTCAAAAGAAAGAATTCCTCAAAGGAAGGAAAGCAGTTAATTTCTTAGATTTGTTTGCAGGTGCTGGCGGCATCAGTGAAGGTTTCCTACAGGCTTACACTGATGATAAGTACTTTGACTTCATTCTGGCAAGCGATATAAATTCAAACTGCGAACTCACACATCGTGTAAGATATAACGAACAGCTAGGCCTCAACACAGCTTTTTTGACAGAGGATATCATGTCCGATTCGTTCATAAAAGACCTCAAGAAGAAAATCGGCAAGACCCAGATTGATGTTGTCACCGGTGGTCCAAGCTGCCAGTCATTCAGCCTTTCTGGCCGACGTCGCAAATACGACAAGCGCGACAACCTATTTGAGCATTACTTGAAAGTTATTGAACTGATTCGTCCGAAATACTT
The DNA here is from genome assembly GCA_018064345.1 of Candidatus Cacconaster merdequi. Taxonomy (GTDB): domain Bacteria; phylum Bacteroidota; class Bacteroidia; order Bacteroidales; family UBA932; genus Cacconaster; species Cacconaster merdequi. The sequence continues at coordinate 396 of JAGHVK010000031.1, read as the reverse complement.
TGTGATGGAGAATGTAAAGGGTATCCTCACCAAGGACAAAGGGCATTTCAAAGACGAGATACTGAGTCAGATTCGTTCTATCATTGATACAAAAAAAGTATCAAAACTCTATGCTTACCTTAACTCTATGTTGGGACGGACGGCAACACCTTTCGAGCGAAACTGTTTCCTATGCAAGGCTCATCTTGAAATAGAAGACGAGAACAAAACCTACACATATATCAATGAATACTTTCAGCACCTTGAGGAGCTTTTCAAGGAATTGACACGTAACATTGATTATCGCATCAGCAAGTCCGATTCACAAATCAGCACGATTCGTCACGGTTTGGATCTCCTCAAGCATAATGAGGAACGTAACCGTCTCAAAGCAGCCGTTATCCAGCAGAAGACTGT
>JAGHVK010000091.1 GCA_018064345.1 Candidatus Cacconaster merdequi | reverse complement strand
GGATGTGAAAACGATAGGCAAGCATATCAACAATGCACTTAAGGAAGAACTCGCCGGAGAGTTGGTAGTCGCAAAATTTGCGACACCCAAGAAATACGGGCACCGTGAAGGGTTTGGACAGCCTACTGCATCGGACAGAAGCAGGAAAGGTATTAACAGATATCTTCTTTTCATAAAAATGTATAAAGTAATTGCCGCTCTTGTGCCCGAGTCTTCCTTAGGAAATCAGTTGAACTCCATCGTGAAGTCGTCGAAGCTGGCGGCGCCTTCGTCCTTCAGCACGTTGTAGCAGAATAGTGCGGGGCGTATGCCTTTCCAGTATCCGTTGCTTATGCTGAACAGGCCTCCGATTGCCTTGAATTCCTTGCCGTCGGCGGAGTGTTCGAGAGCGAAAGATTCATTGTGAATGTCATAACTGAAGCGCAGCCATACGGACTTGCCTTTGAACGGCTCGCAAATATCTGAAGGAGTGTCTTCACCGCCGCAGGAGGTGCGCAGCAGTTCCAGCGCATTTCCGGTCCGGCGTATGCCTATCAGCTGGTCAACGTCGCCCATTACTGCAAGGCCGCAGTATTGACCGTCGGCAATGTCCTGCAATTCCAGACGGACTGTCACGGTTCCGACATAACCCATCAGTTTCTGAGTGATGGAGTTGCGCGCTGACCTGAAATTATCGGCCTTGAGTGCGTGAATAGTGAGCATTCCCGGCTTCTCACTCAACGACCATCCGCCATCGACCGGATTGTGGTTGAACTGCCACTGCAGCGAGAGTTCCGAGGAATCGAAGCTGTCGGAGGTGGCCGGCTTGGAAACCGTACTACCCTCCACAGGCATCTTCCAGCAGTAGACAGGTTCCCCTATGCCGTTACGGTCGATGTCTATGCCTACTACCGGCCATCCTTCGCTCCAGCGGACCGGCTGCAGGTGCACGACGCGGCCAAGCGCTCCCATATCCTGGAAATGGTAGAACCACCATTCCCCTTCCGGAGTATCCACAAGGGCTCCCTGATGAGGGCCGTTGATGTTTGTGGAGCCTTTCTCCTGAACTATTTTCTTCTCGAAGGGGCCGTAGAGGCTCTTCGAACGGAGAACCACCTGATTGCCTTCGGTGACACCTCCTTCCGGTATACTGAAATAGTATGTTCCGTCTATCTTGTGTATCTTGGTTCCCTCTGCTACGGGGCCGCGATAAATTTCCACACCTTCGTCCAAAAGACGGGTCCCGTCAGGACTCATCTTGTGAAGGATAATAGGGCCTGCACCTACGAGGCTGTGACCGAGGTATGCCTGTCCGTCTTCGTCCCAGAACGGACACGGGTCCTCCCAGCCTGGCCCGGTACCCTCGTGTACAAGAAGAGGCTTGCTCCAAGGACCTTCAGCCTTGTCGGCGCAGCTCATCCACAGACCTTCGGTAGGACTGCAGACGAACATAAAGAACTTCCCGTTGTGGTATCTTATCGTGGGAGCCCAGGATCCGTTGCCGTATCCTTCAAACTCGTTGTAGCGGCGGGCGTCCAACCTGTCATAAATCTGAGCAATGTATTCCCAGTTGACCATATCCTTGGATTTGAGTACCTGCATACCCATAAAATGGAAATCTGATGCCACCATATAATAGGTGTCATTCACGCGTATCACATCCGGATCCGAATAGTCTGCGGCGAGGATAGGGTTGATGTAGGTACCGTTGCCCTGGTCGCCCCAGGATGCGGTCCTGCCGGCTTCTGTCACCGGCGTTATAGAGCAGGATACAGAGACAGCCGAACACATCAAAAAGATAATAGTCCGATTCATTCCTATAAACAATGTATCTTCAAATTTATGAAAAGTTCTGAGAATTTACAACATCCGCACGTCCATCCGCACCATTGAGCCTGACGCGTCACCAACTGTAATTAAGAAATCAAGGCCGGGACAACATATTGACATACAGGCCTTATATCGATGGATGCTTCTCCTTTGACGCCCCACTTTTCGAATGTGGCGAGTGGGTAAGGTCGGCATCCGCCTACTGAAGTGCCTTCGGGTCTTTCCGAACCTTTTCCTTTGAGAACTCATCGGAAAGGACTATTTTTGTGTTCTGAATTGAAAATCAACACGAAATATGATAGGCAAGACACTACTGACCTCGCTTTCAAAATATCCAAGTATGAGAAAAATTGTAATTTTAGCAGCCGTGCTGTCTTCCCTTATATCTTGCGGCAGCCCTGAAACCAATGAAGGCAATAATTTCGATTGTCACGTATGTGCATTCATCTGGCCTTCCTGTCACGACGATTCCTTAGCGCACGAATGGCTTTGGGAGGAAGGAATAGGGGAATGGGAGGTTATCAAGAA
>JAGHVK010000103.1 GCA_018064345.1 Candidatus Cacconaster merdequi | reverse complement strand
AAGCGCAATGCTTCGGCTTTTTTGTTTCAATTGGTTACATTTTGTAACCTCTTATTGATAATGGCCAAATGCCGAAAGAACTCCATTGGACAGAAGTGATGCAATGCAGAAACCCAGTCCGACAACTGCGAACAGCCACCAGCATCCCTTACCCCAATAATATTCTGCTTTGATTACGATAGGATGGAATAATCCTATTATCAAAAATGCAGATGCACCAAGTATGATTCCTGTCCAGTCCATAAATTGCAATTTAACGATGCTTAATCTTTTCTTTGTTCGCTTTGGCTTCCACTTATGCCAGACCGATGCACAAAAACCGGGGTGAGTTGTGAAAAGAGGCTTCCAAGGCAAGGTCCGCTGGAAGCGCCTGCAGCGAAGATAAGTTTGGAAGGCCTCCTTCGTGCAGAAGGAGACCTTCCAAACTCAAGCCACGCAGAAGCCCCTCAAACGCATTTCCGCTTGGAAGACCCTTTCACGGATGGCTTGGAGCCATTTCAAAACAGGTTACAAGAGGCAGTATAATATCAGAACACTCTCTCTTTAAGGAAGTCTCCGATACGGTCGAGCCAAGTATAGCTTCCCGTACCTGGCGAAGCCTTCATCTGGAAACAGTGGTTGCGCGTAGCGAGAGTATGAAGTTCGCTCTGGATACCCATACTGCGCATCTTCTCCCAAGTCTTTACTGAATTCATGGAAGCCCACCCGTCAGCATCTCCGTGGATGAAGAGCATCGGTGCTGTCTTGAGGTCGAAACTGAATTCCGGTGCAAGAAAAGCGCTGTCGGCATTTCCTCCGGTAGTGTTGTTCCAATCAAGCCCGTCTGTCAGAGCATATGCAGGATAAATCCCTATTCCCCACTGGACGTTGCAAGGGATTGTATCAAGCTCGTCTATAGGAAGATATGACTGATGCATCGACGAGGTGACTCCCATAAGGGTGAGATGGCCACCTGCCGAACTACCCATTATGCCTATGCGGTTCGGGTCAAGTCCCCGTCCGGCGGCAGAATTACGCACGATGCGTATGGCACGCTGCAAATCCTGCCAGGCTGTGGTATGCTTGGCAAGACCGCTTTCCGCCTTAGGCCGCGGAGTGCGGTACTTGAGTGTCACGACAGTTATTCCCAAGTCATTGAGATATCTTCTTGCCGGAGCAACCTCAAACCCGTCAGGGCTGTTGCCCTCGTATGCTCCTCCAGAGTATATGATCTGGATAGCAGTCGTTTTCAGAACTTTAGGGTAATGCCATTCAAGATAGGGCTCGCACTGGTTTTCCTGCCTGCTCGGCATCTTTCCATCAGGCCATACCGCTTCCCGCATCATTCCTACTCGTGCCGAAACCGAGTCGAAACGGGACATTAGATCCACCTCAGGCTCAAGAGGTCCCACGAAGCCCATCTGTCTCATGAATTCCACTCCTCTTTCAAGTCCCAGAGGAGCGTGGCCGAAGTTCGGATAAAGATGGAGTTCCGCCGGTACTTTCATTTCACGAAGACGCCGGTATATCAATGTCGAAGCATTAGGCGAATAGATATCTTCTCCTCCATGGTGCAGGCTTATCGGGCAAGTCTTCGAGTCGAACTTGAAGATGTCGGAAAGTTTGACGTCAGCTCCATAACCCTGTCGTGTAGATGGTGTTCCTGTCTCTCCGTCATTGGTAACGTAGGCAGGGGCATTGAGAATCGCCCAGTTGATATGGCAAGGAATATCGTCAGTAGCATCTATCCTCTGATAGGCAGGAGTCTGCGAACTTGTTGCCAGCAGCAGTCCGAGATGTGAGCCGGCGGACATCGCAATGATGCCTATCTTCTCAGGATCGAAGCCACGCCTGGCAGCCTCTTTCCTGACCATCCTCACTGCACGCTGCCCGTCTTCCCACGCAGTCGCATATATCGGAAGTCCTTCAGGACGTGGAGTACGATACACGAAATTCACGCACTGGAAACCGAGAGCCGTGAATCTCTCACGCCATGTCTTGATGTGAGCGACGTCGCAGCAAGAGTAATAGCCACCCCCGGAGATGAGAATCATACACCCTCCGTTCCTGACTTCCGGAGCAGGAGCATCGAACCATTCCAGATACGGAGTCCTGTGCTTGTCGGCCTTGAAGCCTTCAACACGCGACTCATCAGTCATCGCCGCAATCTGATGCGGCTGCGAGTCAGGCATCTTCCCTTTCGGCCAAATGCTTTCACGCTCCCACGCGTAACTGCTTACGGAGCATAACAGAAGCAGACAGAGTGTGAGGCTTGAGAGTCTTGCTTTCATACGCTATTCCTCCATCTTGAACTCATTCTTCAGCCACTTGATGCCTTCCTCTACAAACCAAGGATAGAGCCAATGGCCTGAATCCCTTGATATTTCCAGCCTCTTTGGAGAAGTGATGACATTGTATGCGGAGAATGTCGAAGAAGGGCAGCATACGATATCATTGAAGCCCCACGCATAGTAGCCCGGAATCGTAAGGAAACGAGCAAAATTCACTACGTCATAGTACTTTGAAGTATTGATGCGTGCTTCGATGTTCGGCTCTTTCTTGTCGATGAAAAGATGAGGCCATCCGCCGCTTCGTCCGTAGTAATATCCTGTCACGTCGCAGAACGCAGGGAACTGGCATACCATAGCTTTCACTCTCTTGTCAAGGGAAGCAGTCACTATCGAAAGCATACCACCCTGGCTGCCGCCATACACTGCAATGCGGTCAGTATCCACATCTTCGCGACTGCAAAGATAATCTATCGCCCTGATGCAGCCCATATACACCCTCTTGTAATAGAATGTGTCGCGGCTGTCGAGGCCCATAGTTGCATATCCGGAAAGAGAGCCCCCGACGAGAGCGCCGTAGATTTCCGGATCCTGGTCCACAGGAATCCCGTGCACGCCTATTTCGAGAACGATGAATCCTCTTGAAGCCAAATCGTTAGGTCCGTTGAAAGCTCTGACAGTCGCCCCTGGAAGACGCAGAACAGCAGGCATCTTGCCGTCAGCGTTGCGGTATTTTGCCTCGGTAGGGACAGACAGGACTCCATACACGTAATTACCCCGCCTGTATGACTGAATCTTCACATAGTACACATCTACCGTAGGAGTGCTCTGATTGTCATCCCTACGGATTTTGGTCACCATAGGAACTTCAGCAGCCTTTGCCTTGGCACCTTCCCAGAATTCCGTGAAATCATCAGGAAGAGATGTCGTCGGCTTGATGTTGTAAGGCTCGTAACCAAGATTGGTCATACCTGTATAATTCTTTCCGTTCACGTCTATCGAAGTGCGGATTGTAGTGAATCCCGGCTCACGACGTCCAGGGACCTTGATTGTTGCATAGCCGTCCTTTCCCGTAATCACGGAGCCTTCGAAGTTTGCCTTGAGCTTTTCAGGACCGTACGAATACTTAATCTCTACATTCGGCATCATACGATTTTCGCATATAGCGTAAATCTTGACTTGTGCAGTTTCTCCGCACTTGTAAACCCAATCCTGATGGTCAGGCTCGGCATAAGGAGTGACATACTGCCTGGCTTGCTGTGCGCCCATAGTGAAGGTCAGAGCCAGGAAAGAAATAACTAGAATAAAACGTTTCATATCGAATAAAAAAATATTGGAATCACAGGCAATACATACGGAATGGCTGAACTCTGGTATTGAAGCCACTCTTTACAAAGTTAATCAACTATCGTGAGAAAACCATTAAGAACCTGTTTGGAAATGATTAACTTCAATTCGAATACTTCTCATCCACCTTGAAAGCCACCTTGGGTTCAGACAAAGGACATTCCCGCGCGTGAGCGCGTAACGCGCGCGGAGCGCTGCACAAAAGTGGCGGCATACAGCCGCCGCCTTTGAGCCCTATGACACGAGAAAGAGGACAGGCATCGAAGATGCCCATGCGAAGCACGCAATGCGCGGCGGAGCCGCTTGCACCAAAGTGGCAACGCCACCTTGAAAGCCACCTTGGATTCAGACAAAGGACATTCCCGCGCGTGAGCGCGTAATGCGCGCGGAGCGCTGCACAAAAGTGGCGGCATACAGCCGCCGCCTTTGAGCCCTATGACCGATGA
>JAGHVK010000048.1 GCA_018064345.1 Candidatus Cacconaster merdequi | reverse complement strand
TTTTGAAATGGTTCTTAGATATATAGGCTGTGTGTCTGCTTGATTTCCTTCATTACAAAGGTCGAGTGGATTGAGCCTATGGACTCCACCGTTCCCAATACATTTATTATAAAATCATTGTAATAGTGCATATCCGGTGCATTGATCGACAGCAGGTAATCAAACTCGCCTGATACATTGTAGCAGGCAGTGACCTGCGGTATATCCTTGACTACTGATACGAAAGCCTTTGCCACTTCGCGGCTCATCTGTTTCAGTTTGACACTGCAGAAAACCTGAAATCCATAGCCAAGTTTATCAGCATCCAGCACGGCTATGTATTTTTTTATGAACCCTTCCCTTTCCAGCCGTTTGAGTCGTTCAAAGACAGGAGTTGTAGAAAGATTGACCTTGTCGGCCAGCTGTTTCGTTGTGAGTTTGGCATCCTCCTGCAAAAGGCGGAGTATTTTCAAATCAACTTCATCAAGAGTAGAAGCCATATCGGGGAATATTATTCTGTAAAAGGTATTTTAACGTATTATATTTGGTGTTGTTTTCTATATTTATTAGTAAATTTAGTACAGTTTTCCATAATTTCAAAATCTATTGTATAATTTTTCTACATTTTCCAATTTTGTAGTGGAATACGACAATCGATTGACAGTTTGTAACGGTTCTGAAAACATTCTTTCAAAACTGGTTATCGGGGTATATTATAAACAATATGGGAAAAGTAAAAATAGGAACACTTTGCATACAGGCCGGCTACAAGCCAAAGAAAGGTGAGCCAAGGCAGTTGCCTATCATTCAGAGTACGACTTTCAAATATGATACAAGCGACCAGATGGGCCGGCTTTTCGATTTGGAAGAGGACGGTTATTTCTATACAAGGCTTCAAAACCCTACAAATGACTGTGTGGCAGCAAAAATTGCAGCGCTTGAAGGTGGAGAGGCAGCGATACTCACTTCTTCCGGGCAGGCTGCAAATTTCTTTGCCTGTTTCAATATATGTGAAGCAGGAGACCATCTGATAAGTACCGCAAGCATATACGGAGGAACTTTCAATCTTTTCGGCACCACATTCAGGAAGATGGGCATTGACGTCACCTTCATAGATCAGGAAGCCTCCGACCAGGAAATTGAAGCAGCTTTCCGCCCGAATACCAAACTAGTGTTCGGTGAAGTACTGTCAAATCCGGGAGTCAGAGTCCTCGATATTGAAAGATTCGCAAAAATCGCTCATTCCCATAGAGTTCCTCTGATAGTGGACAACACATTCCCCACTCCGGTGAATTGTCGTCCTTTCGAGTGGGGAGCCGACATAGTGACACACTCCACCACCAAGTATATGGATGGCCACGGAGTCCATATTGGAGGAGCCATAGTAGACAGCGGAAATTTCGACTGGGAGGCAAACGCAGGAAAATTTCCAGGTCTGTGCACTCCTGACGAATCATATCACGGTCTCACATACACAAAGAGATTCGGCAAGAAGGCATATATTACGAAGGTTACGAGCCAGTTGATGAGAGATTTGGGCTCGGCCCAGAGCCCTCAGAACGCATTCTATCTGAATCTCGGATTGGAAACGCTTCAAATAAGGGTACGCAGGCATAATGAAAGCGCCCGTAGGATTGCTGAATTCCTCAATGGCAACGCAGATATCAAGTGGGTGCGTTTTCCTGAACTTGAAAACGATCCGGAACACGAGCGCCAGCTCAAATACCTTCCGGATGGATCCTGCGGAGTTATGTCGTTCGCTCTCAATGGGGACAGAGCTTTTGCCAACCGTTTCATGGACAGCCTGCGTCTGGTAACCATAGAAACACACGTGGCAGACAGTCATTCGTGCATACTCCATCCTGCCTCTCACACTCACCGCCAGATGTCCGACTCACAACTGCGCGAAGCTGGTGTCGATCCGGACCTGATGCGCCTGAGCATTGGCCTGGAAGACCCCGAAGATATCATTGATGATATTACAAATGCAATTGCTGCTGCCAGAAGATGATGACTGTCCACCACGTAACAATAGATGAACCTTTCGATTTTGAAGGCGGAGGCCACATTCCATCGTTGGATATAACATACCATTCTTCGGCGCAGGAATATCGAAAAGGAGACAAAGTAGTTTGGATATGCCATGCCCTGACGGCAAACTCGAACCCTGAAGAATGGTGGCCCGGAATGGTGGGTCCGGGGCTTCTCATAGATACCGACAGATATTTTGTAATCTGCGCCAATATGCTTGGGTCGCCATACGGCACAAGCGGTCCAGCAGCCATCAGCCCAGAGACAGGAAAACCATATCTTTTCGATTTCCCAAAGGTCACAGCCCGCGACAACGCCAGGATGTGCGCCATCCTTCGCAGGCACATAGGTATAGAGAAAATCGATGTTCTGGTCGGCTCGTCAGTTGGGGGATTCTATGCTATGGAATGGGCTGTAATCGAACCGGATACAATTGTCCGTGCAGTGTTCCTCGCCACATCGTCAAGGGTTTCTCCATACCTCACCGCCTTCAACGAAAGCCAGCGTATGGCTCTTGAAGCGGACCAGACCTTCCGTAAAGCACAAAGCCTCAAAGGAGGAGAAGCTGGTCTCAGATGCGCCCGCTCCATAGCGCTCATCTCTTACAGGTCATTTGACGGATACAATTCCACACAGGCGGAGAATGAAGACGAAACGATGTTCGCCCACAAGGCAGCTTCATACCAGCGCCATCAGGGAAGAAAATTGTCAGAAAGATTCGACGCATACAGCTACTGGTATCTGACACAGATGTTTGACAGCCACAATATCGGCAGAGGCAGAGGCGGCGAAAGGAAAGCTCTTTCAAGCATCAAGGCATCTGTCACCGTAATCGCCATCACCAGCGATTGTATGTTTCCTTCAAAGGATATGAGAAAGATGGCAAGCCTGATTCCAGGAGCAGAATTCCACACGATTGATTCCAAATTCGGTCACGACGGATTCCTGCTGGAGAACGAACAGCTCACCAGAATAATCGGACCGGTTTTGCTTTGAGTGCAACGAGCAGGTCCTTGATTCTGTCCAACAGCCTTTCCTGAGCGAGTCTACGCCTGGTGTGCCGGGCGAAGGAGGTCGAGGACAGTCTTGACCGGGTTGAAGGTTTCCAGAGGTACTTCCACGAAGATGGTGTTCCAGCGGCTCATCGCTCCGTTCCAGAGGCCTGGCAGTTCAAGTGCCTTGAGTTCCTTGCCCTGGCTGCTCTTCCGGGAAATGAAGCCTGTCTCGGAATCCACGAAATCAAGAAGATTGAATTTCTCCCCACGGGAGTTCCTCAGGCAGCAGACCAAGTCCACAGGGTTGAAATGTGTTGCGGAAGCGAGGGCCCGGGCCGAATGAGGGTTGTCCTTGTCTATCTGGGCTCCTTCAAGAATCTGCAGCGAAGTGCTGCCGTCCTTTTCCCGTATTATGAACGGACCGCCTCCCGGCTCTCCCTCATTGCGAACCATACCGCACACACGGATCGGGCGGTCCAGCTTTTCGCGGAGTGAGATTGCACGCTCCTTGCAGTCTTTCGAAAGAGGCATCTCAATACAGAGTTCTTCATACAGGAATGTCTCAATCTCATTGCACAGCTGCTGTACCTCATCGGAAGCATACACATCTTCCTGAACTGCTTCATAAGCTTGAAGAAACGAAGGATAAGGATTGACTATCTGTGAAGAGGCAATCTGGTCAAGGGCATAGATGTAGCCGAAGATCCGGTCCCTCAGACGGAGCGCTTCACCCATCAGCACTTTCTTGTAACGGGCTGTTACCGGAAGCATTCTTTCACAGGCTACGTTGTCGATGTTCTTTATGCTGACGAGTTCCTCTTCAAGATTGTTCAGGTTGTGAATCAGAGCTCCGTGTCCCGCAGGCCTGAAGAGAAGCGAACCGTCTGCATTGAGGAATGGCTGGTTCTCCATATCCACGGCAACAGTATCGGTAGCCTTGTCCTGGTAGGTGAAAGTCACATTGTATTTCACACCGTAACGCCTTTCATATTCAGGCTGTACTTCAGCCAAAGCCTTTTCGAAGAGCTCACGATGTTCAGGCGAGATGGTGACGACAAGATTCGCAGTACCGTCCGGGTTCCGCATATATTCCTGAGCCTCCACAAGATGTTCGGCAATCGCGGTACGGACCTCCCCGTCAGGATATTTGTGGAACTTCAGTACGCCTTTCGGCTTGGACCCGTAGGACAGACCTTCGTCAGAAAGAGTCCTTGAAAGCGTGTCCACGGAATCCTTTCCATCGAAAAGTGCCTTGTCGTAGAAAGCGAAACTGCTGATATTCTCCACGAAACGCCCTGCGGGAGTCCCGGAGATATCTTCTCCCGACTTTGCTTTGTCAAGCCCAGAGAAAAGGTCCTTGAACATCCTGGAAGCAGCACCCGACGCCGGAACGAACTTGCATTTGCCGGATATTTCCGCATCATCGCAATATTTCAAATCTTCCTCAATCTCCTCAGAGGAAGGGACACGGATACCTCTTTGAGGGGTTGCCGGGGCAACTATCTCCAACCACGGGAATCCCTTTCTGAAACTGTCAATCTGCTTTTTCAGAGTTTCGGCACTGATGCCGAGATCTTTCATCTGTTGAATCTGCTGCTTTGTCATAACCTGAACCTGTATGAAAATACTGTTTTGGAATCGTGAATTTACTCAAAAATAAGCAATCGGTCAAGCAATCGGAACCAATGATGCCTCTTTTTTCTTACTTTTGCAGCGCTAACCTATTATGTTATGTATTCATTTCTGATTTGCATCTGCATTCTTGTTCTCGGATACTTCATCTACGGCAGGATAATCGACAGAATCTTTCAGCCGGACCCTTCAAGGCCGACTCCTTCGACATCAATGGCAGACGGTGTGGACTATGTTCCGCTGCCTACCTGGAAAGTATTTATGATACAGTTCCTGAACATAGCTGGAACGGGGCCTATCTTCGGAGCCATAATGGGAGCCAAGTTCGGACCTTCCTGCTACCTCTGGATAGTATTCGGATGCATATTTGCGGGAGCCGTACACGACTATATGACGGGTATGCTCTCAGTCCGTCACGGCGGAGCTTCTCTTCCTGAAATCATAGGTCACTACCAAGGCCCGACCATCAAGAGAATCGTCACTGTTCTGCTTCTTCTAATGATGATGCTTGTAGGTACCGTGTTCGTTTACAGCCCGGCTCTCATCCTTGGCGACATCGCAGCTGTGTCGAGCAACGGCACAACCTCAGCAATGTTCTGGGTGGCAGTTGTTTTCATATACTACATAGTAGCGACCGTACTGCCAATCGACAAACTGATCGGAAAGATTTACCCTCTGTTCGCATTTGCACTGCTCTTCATGGCATTCTCTCTTCTGGTCTGCCTTATCGTCAAATGGCCTTCGATTCCTGAGTTCTGGGATGGTCTCGGCAACAAGGGGCCGGAGGTCGGGATCAAAGGTCAGAGCATCTTCCCTTGCCTCTTCATAACTGTTGCCTGCGGTGCTATCAGCGGCTTCCACGGAACCCAGAGCCCGATTATGGCAAGATGCATCAAGAACGAAAGGCACGGCAGGGCAATATTCTTCGGTTCAATGATTTGCGAAGGCATCGTGGCGCTTATCTGGGCGGCTGTCAGTTCGTATTTCTTCTTTGACGGTGGTATGGCTGAGGTCGGCGCAACAAGCGGTCAGGCTCCGGAAGTCGTCATTACAGTGTCCAAGTCCTGGTTAGGCATCATAGGAGGCATCCTCGCAATTCTCGGTGTTGTGGCCGCACCTATCACAAGCGGCGACACAGTGTTCAGAAGTTCAAGGCTCATCCTTTCGGAAATGCTGCACATCAGCCAGAAGCCGGTACGCAACAGAATGGTCATCGGCATTCCACTTTTCCTGGCCGCCTCCCTGCTGCTCTGGTTCAATATGGCGAACGAAGACGGATTCAACATTATCTGGAGGTATTTCGGCTGGGCGAACCAGAGCATCGGATGCTTCACATTGTGGACCGTTGCCATATATCTGAACCGCAACCGTCCGAAGATGCATTTCCTGCTTGCCGCAATTCCTGCCGCTTTCATGACCTCGGTGACGATAACCTACATATTCGTTGACAAGACCGGATTCAACCTTCCGGATGTCATCACGCCATATCTTGCGGTGTTGTTCTTCGTAATGCCGCTGGTGATGTTCGAGATGTTCTCATACAACTCAAGGCATACCGGACGCGAACTCATACAAAAGAAGCAATAACCATTCAAAACCTGTTTCCAGATGCGTCCGCTTTCCAAAAGAGAATCCCCTTCCTGGGTAATGTCACTGACACCGGTCATCCTGCTTGTTGCCCTGATGTTCATGGTCATACGCTCCTTTGGGGCGGATGCCCTCTCCGGAGGGAGCCAGGTGGCTCTGCTCATTGCATCAGGGTACACGATAGCGGTGTCGATGTTTGTTTACGGATGTCCCTGGGAAAGGTTGAGTGATGCCATCACAGGCAACATCAAGAGCATCGGACAGGCAATTCTGATACTGTTGCTCATCGGAGCGATAAGCGGAAGCTGGATGATAAGCGGAATCGTACCTACTTTCATCTGCTACGGGCTCAAGTGCATCTCCCCGAAGATTTTCCTTCTGGCCGTCTGCATAATCTGCGCACTCGTATCACTCGTAACAGGCAGTTCGTGGACAACGATCGCCACAATAGGCGTCGCAATGATTGCAATAGGCTCCGCTCTCGGCTATTCACCCGCCTGGACTGCCGGCGCAATCATCTCCGGGGCATATTTCGGAGACAAGATATCCCCTCTTTCCGACACTACGGTGCTCGCCTCCTCCTGCGCCGGGACTCCGCTCTTCACACACATCAGATATATGATGATAACGACCGTTCCGTCATTCACGATTGCCCTGGTCGTATTCCTTGTCGTAAGCCTGCTGCACACCGCTCCAGAAGCGGCTCATACTGAAAGCGTGGTGGAAGCTCTGGAAAGCTCTTTCAACATAACACCTCTCACACTGATAGTCCCTGTCATTACTGTCATATTGATTGTCAAGAGAATACCGGCACTGCTCACACTGCTTCTCGCAGCACTTATGGCGGGCGTTTCGGCAATTGTCCTGCAGCCGGACATAGTATCGTCCATTTCTGGAGCCTCAGGCTCCGGTCTGACCTTCTCCTCCGGATTCAAGGGAATCTTCATAACTTATTTCGGAGACACTGCCGTAGAATGCGGCAACCAGGCCATGAACGAGCTTATCGCGACAAGGGGAATGAACGGGATGCTGCAGACCATCTTCCTGATTATTTGTGCAGCGACATTCGGAGGGACTCTCGCAGGAAGCGGAATGATAAAGAGCCTGACCGACTCTCTCACAAAAAGGGTCTCCTCACGCACGGGGCTTGTCACGGCTTCCGTCGGTACAGGTATATTCTCAAATATGGCAATGGGAGACCAATACCTCTCCATCATACTCACTTGCAGCCTGTACAAGAAGCTGTACGATGATCTGGGATATGAAAGACGGCTTCTGAGCCGTTCTTCCGAGGACTCGGCAACTGTGACTTCCGTACTGATTCCGTGGAATTCCTGCGGTATGACTCAGTCCACAGTACTCCACGTCCCTACCCTCACCTATCTTCCATACTGCTTCTTCAACATAATCTCCCCGCTGATGTCAATCCTCGTAGCCGCCATAGGTTTCAGGATAGTAAAGAGGAAGGTTCCTGCCCTGTCCGGCTCATCCACAGATGACACCCGCGGCTGACGCCAGTTATTTTTCCATCCAAATAACCAAATGAGTTGGTACATCCAACCCGGCAATTCCGGCCGCAGCATACTCACACTCCTGCTGCGGACTGCTGTCGGCAGGATTGCAGTTGCATAACAATACTATTGGTTTACCGGTGCTTTCCATAATCGAAGTATATTATTGCCTGTTAGGCCCTTCCCAGATTTTGGTTTTGTTGCAATGAATCGTAATGGCCTGGTTGCCGGCGCTGATTCTGAAATCGCCCTCTTCCAGCGTCCATTTGCAGTCAGTACCCACAAATGCCAGTTCACTTGCAGGGATACGCAGTTTGACGACTGCTTCTTCGCCCGGCTCCAGCGAAACCTTTTCGAACGCGCGCAGGCGTCTCACGTCAGGGACCCTGCTTGCAACCATATCGCTGGAATACAACAGTACGCTTTCCTTTCCGGAGCGTCCGGAGGTGTTACGCACCTTGACGCAGAATTCCAGTGTATCGTCTGTCTTGAAACAGGTCCTGTTGACCGTGAGATCCGAATATTCGAAGTTTGAATAGCTCAAGCCGTGGCCGAACTCCCACTGGACATCCATCTTTGCATCGTAGTTGTAAGCTCCTTCCATAGTTGTCTGGTTCTCGCTCACCTTGTAGTCATAGGTATGGATTGAGTTCGGATACTTCGGATAGGTGAAAGGCAGCTTACCGGAGAAGTTCTCATCTCCGCTCAAAAGATCCGCCAGAGCATCTGCTCCGTAGTTGCCTGGCAGCATTATATCGACAACGGCGGAGGAAAGTCTTTCTATCTCACGCACGACTCTCGGGCGACCCTCGTTCAGAATGGTCACAATAGGCTTTCCTGTCGAAGAGAGGGCTTTTACAAGGGCTGTCTGATTCTCCGATATGTTTATATCGTCGATATTGCCCGGTGTCTCACAATAGGTGTTCTCACCCAGACAGACTACAATCACGTCCGAATTTCTTGCCGCTGCGACAGCCGGCTCGAACGATGATACGAATTCATTCTGCCACTGGCCGTAGGCCTCGTCGTATGAAATTGCAGGGATGTATGTCACGTTCGTAAATTCTTTCTGCAGGGCCTCCAGGATGGTGTTGAACCTTTCGCCGTACTCCAGATTGTCCGACCCCTGCCAGGAATATGTCCAGCCTCCGTTCAATGCTCTCATTGTATTCGCGTTAGGTCCGGTGACCAGAATGCGTGAGTTCCTGTTCAGAGGCAGCACCTTGTTCTCGTTCTTGAGCAGGACCTCGCTTTCGACGGCGGCTCTGTATGATGCATCGGCAAATTCCCGACACCCGTATTCAGTGTACTGCTGCGCGTCCCATACAGGAGCGTCAAACAGTCCCAGACGCACTTTCAGCCTCAGGATTCTGCGTACTGCGTCATCTATGCGGCTCTTTTTTATTTTCCCTTCCCTTACCAGTTCGCATATTAGGTCTGTCGCATCGGCGTCATAAGGTTCCATAATCATATCGATTCCGGCATTTATGCCTATCCTTATGGCATCCTTCTTATCCTTTGCGATATATTCTCTTGTATACAGGTTGTTGATGTCCGCCCAATCGGTGACTATCATTCCGTCCCAGTCAAGCTCCTCCTTCAACCATTTTGTAAGCAACTCGTAATTCGCGTGCATAGGGATTCCGTTGATGGAGGCGGAGTTTACCATTAGAGAAAGTGCTCCAGCCTCGATGCAGGCCTTGAACGGAGCGAAGTATTTTTCCCTGAGCGTAGGGTAGTCTATGTATGCGGGAGTCCTGTCCTTGCCCGTGGCGGGAGCTCCATAACCGAGATAGTGCTTGATTGAAACAGCGCAGTGGAACTGGTCGATGTTGTTCCTGTCCTCTCCCTGGATGGCCCTGGTCTCGGTTGATGCCATAACGCTCTGGAGCAGCGGATCTTCTCCGTAACTCTCCCAGTTGCGCGGCCAGGCCGCATTGCGGGACAGGTCCATCACTGGGGAGAAAGTCCACGGGACCATCCCGGCGCGGGTCTCATATCCTATGGACTTGCCCATTGCGGCTGCAAACTCAGGATTGAAGGTGGCTGCAATGTTCACCTCCTGAGGGAAGATGGTTGCATCCGCATAGTAGCTTGATCCGTGAATCATATCAAGCCCGTATATGGTGGGAATCCCCATAGTTTCCATCGACTTCTGCTGAAGTGCGGATATGAACTTCGTCATCTCTGCCGGATCAGGGCAATGTCCTCCCGGAACGTTCAAGAAGGAGCCTATCTTCTTCTCCCCCACGAAATAGTCCAGCTTGTCAGTGATAACGGTCTGCGTGTACTGGTCATATACCATATCGAGGTTGATCTGGACCATCTGTCCGGCCTTTTCTTCCAGACTCATCGTCTTCAGGACGGACTCGACCTTTTTTTCTACGGGATCATTCGTTACCTTGCAGGAACAGAACGCAATCGCACCGACGGCGGCAACGATCAAAATATCAGTTGTCTTCATATGGAAGTGTGTTTAGTGTTCACAAATATACCAATAATACGCAGCAGCGAAAGTCCGTCATATCGGGGTTTTATAAACACATCCGCCAGCACGGGGTGTCCTATGTAACAAATGTAGGCCAAATTCAGTTTCTCTGCAAAAAATAACCGAGTTGTGACCGGAACATTTTCTGACTTCGGTCTCCGTCGGGCACCGCATCACATTGTATGAGATGAATGTCCTTCTTCCCGTATATCTGATGGGAGTATTCCTTCAGATAGCCGCCATTTCGCGACCAAGCTGACGTATTGTGCTGATGATTTGTTCCGTACGTTGCTGAGAAGGCTTTTTGATACCATAGATGTATCTGGAAAGAAGGCTCTTATTTATGCCTATCGTGCGGGCAACTTCAGATACATTCAACTGTGGGAATCTGTGGAATATATCGGCAATCGGGTTATTCATATCCGGTTCAGCGGTATCGAAGAAACTGCTGATATGAATGTCTTCATCTATCTCATCCCAATGTATGTCATCGCCATCAAGCCCTATTTCATACTTGGCACGCTGCTCATCAGTTGCATCCAGAAGAAGAGGAAAAGCCTCAAGAGGACGACTATATGTGTTGTCCTGATCGGTCAGGATATATATCCGGCCCTCATTAAACCAAACTTTAACAATTGCTTCCATGCTGTTAATCCTCATCAAAATACTCGTTCCAGGCCTTGATGAACTCATCCTTATATGGTACAAAGGCCTTTCCGGAGGACTGTATCAACAGCGCCGTATCAGGCCTTGAAAATGTCATCTGCTGTACAGGATGTTC
>JAGHVK010000064.1 GCA_018064345.1 Candidatus Cacconaster merdequi | reverse complement strand
CTCAATCTTCTGGACCTGATAACCCCTCACCTCCATAAGATAACGGGGCTCGATGCCGAGGAGCACAAGAACAATGCTTCGCTCAACCACGTCCTCCTGTTTGTAATGGCAATCGCGCTGCATAAGCTGCCGGAGGGCATAGCCGCCGGTGTGGGCTTCAATGCTGCCGAGACATCCGATGCATGGGCCGTGACTCTTGGTATTGCCTTGCAGAATATCCCGGAGGGTATGGTGGTGATCGCGCCGCTTCTCATCGCGGGAGTGAGCAAGCTGAGAACCTTTGTCATCTCCCTCATCATCGCCCTGCTGGAAGTCGTGGGGGTATGGCTGGGATACGGGATAGGCGCAATCTCGGAAGTGCTGCTTCCTGTTATGCTTGCGATGGCTGGCGGAGCGATGCTCTATGTCGTCAGCGACGAGACGATTCCCGAGACCCACGCCCACGGGTTCCAGAAGACTGCCACGTACGCGCTTATTCTGGGTTTCGTGACCCTGGTGTTCCTTGAGATGGCCTTTTGATGGATTGATTATTCAGCCTGGGGAAAAACAATAAGGTCCCGATACATTTTATGGTGTATCGGGACTAGTCGTAATATATTGCAGGGCTAAAGCCGAAAGGTTTTAGAAATTCTCTTTATGGATTTCAAAATATGCTTTCGGGTGTGCGCATACGGGGCAAACCTCAGGAGCCTTGGTGCCGACTACGACATGTCCACAGTTGCGGCATTCCCATACCTTAACCTCCGATTTCTCGAAGACCTGGGCGGTCTCAACGTTCTTCAGAAGTGCGCGGTAACGCTCTTCGTGCCTTTTCTCAATGGCTGCAACTCCGCGGAAACGAGCTGCGAGCTCAGGGAATCCTTCGCTCTCTGCCGTCTTTGCGAAGCCTTCGTACATGTCGGTCCACTCATAGTTCTCACCAGCTGCTGCAGCTGCGAGATTCTCGGCTGTGGTGCCGATTCCGTTCAGCTCCTTGAACCAGAGCTTTGCGTGCTCCTTCTCGTTGTTAGCTGTCTCCTCGAAGAGTGCCGCAATCTGCTCGAAGCCTTCCTTCTTGGCCTTGGATGCGAAATAAGTGTACTTGTTGCGAGCCTGAGACTCACCAGCGAAAGCTGCTTCCAGGTTTTTCTCGGTCTGGGTGCCGGCGTACTTGTTTGCCATAACTATGTTTGTTTTTTCGTTGTTTGGAATCATTGATAGAAGTTTTTTTGCCACTTCAACTGGAAAATCATCAGAATGAGGATTGGAAACAAAGCCTTCAAGAAGTTTATGAGCGTTGTCGCTCTGAGGGAGCATGTACCCGGCTTCGCGGATTATATCCTCTTCAATAAGACGCTCGGATTTGGCTATTGCCTTCATGAGGCGTAGTAAACCACTAGCATCGGATGCCTCAGATATCTGCTTTGCGGCTTTCTCTGTCATGGCCTTGCTTTCTGCCATGGCATCAAGGGCACTGATGACAGTGCCTGTCTTCGACTGCTGCACCGGATATTCCAATGGAACCATGCTGATTGCACCGGAAGGACACCCTTCCGCGCAGGCGCCGCATCCTATGCACTTTTCAGTATCGATGATGCTGTCTTCAGTATCCGTTGCACCGACTGGACATACATACAGACAAAGGCAATCCTTTGTACACATACGCAAGTTTCTGACTGCTATTTTCTTTTTCATATCCGTATCCTCCTACATCTTTTCAAATTTCCACGATGGAACCTTGCATACAGGGCAAATCTGCGGGGCTTCTTTACCGATGTACACGAATCCGCAAACGGTGCAGATCCATATCTCAGTATTGGCAAGCATGGTTTCACCTTCCTTGAGGTATCTTTCCACAAGAGAAGACAGCATTCTGGTAACCTTCTCTCCCCATACACATACACGCTGGGCACCTCTGTCACCTGTATCCTTGGCTGTCGAATTCAATGACGGATACTCTGATATTTCCTCCTTGAGGCGTTTTGCTATCAACTCTACGGTGGGATCTTTCACTGCAGGAGTCACAGATTCAAAGTATGATGCGAGCTCTCTGAAGAGCTGGGCCTCTTCGGATTTGTACTGCTTCTCGCATCCCCTGGCAAGATTGGAACAAAGAGCTGAAAGCTGGCCTACAGAAAGTTTCTGAAGTTCTTCATCCTTGGTATTAGCCATGGATGGCTTCTCTGTTTTTGAAGGCTTTGCAACTGACTGCTGACTAGGAACCTGTGCGACAAAATCGGACTTGGCCGCACCACAAAGAGGGCATCTCCAGTCGTCGGGCAGCTCGGAGAAAGGAATCTTCTGCTGCTCTTCATCATAGACATATCCACAGATTGAGCAAGTATATTTCATATCTTTTTTTTTTACAAAGGTATTGGTATTTGTCCAAATCAAATGATGATAATCGGTAATTTGAAGGTAAATTTCAGCACTCTTATTGTTTCTTTGTATATAAAATGCCGAAATTTACTATAATAATCATACCTTTGTGCCCGTACATGATTTCTTGCCATGGAGACACAAGATATCAAGAAAATATTCAAAGCTGTATGCGAGGCGCCGGACGGCACCGGCTTCCACATCGACCACATGCCGGATTTCCTATACAAGGGGGACATCAATGACGGGATGCCTCACGTCCATACATTCTATGAGATACTATGGTTCCAGGAGGGGGCCGGATCCCATTTCGTCGATTTCCAGGAATACCCCATACGTCCCGGAACCATCTTCTTCCTCACTCCAGGCCAGGTACATCATTTTGACGGAAGCGACGCATACAAGGGAGTGGCCATCAGGCTCTGCACTGATTTCATGCAGAGCCGTGGTGATGAAAGCGACCTCTTTGTCAAATATGACTTGTTCCACACTTTTGACAGCGCCCCGTACTATGTCATTGGCAGTGACATATCCTTGCAGCTTCAGGCATTGGTTGGCGCTATGGAGGAAGAACTGAGGGTCGGAAAGGACATAGGCCACATCGATATGCTGCGCTCATTGCTGAAGATCTTTCTGATTATGGTCCACCGTTACGGACGCAAAGAGGGAGAACTCCATCTGGATGGGCTCAAGCCTGCACACAGACTGTTCGTACAGTTCCGGAGCATGCTTGAAAATGACTATACCAAAAAGCATACGGTACAGGAATACGCGGATGGCCTGAACGTATCTGTGCGTACGCTGAACAAGTGCGTCAACGAATGCTCGGGACGCTCGCCTCTGGCCTTCATAACAGAAAGAATCATGCTTGAGGCTAAGCGAGAGGTCCGTTACAGCAAATTAATGATAAAAGAGATAGCCTATAATCTCGGTTTTGAGGATCCTTCATATTTCGTGAAGCTGTTCAAAAGGCAGACGGGAATGCTGCCGTCAGACTTCCGTGGGATGGATGAGGTCCCACACTGCATGGTGAGGACACAGGGTTGAAATGAAACACTAATTATATTTATACGATGAAAATAGGAGACAGAATTCCGGAAGTGTTGGGAACTGACCAGTTCGGAAATGAGATCAAGAGCAGCGATTACCGCGGAAAGAAGATAGTTCTTTATAGTTATCCAAAAGCGAATACTAGCGGATGTACGGCAGAGGCCTGCTCACTTCAGATGCATAAGGCGGAGCTTGAGGCGGCCGGATATGCCATCATAGGTGTTTCCAAAGACAAGCAGGATGCCCAGGCTAAGTTTGCGGAGAAGTTCGGCCTGGAGTTCCCCCTCATCGCAGATACATCAACAGAACTCTTACAGACACTTGGCTGCTGGGGAGAGAAGGTTGCCTGCGGCCATAGGACCGTTGGTACGCTCCGCACTACATATCTTGTAAACGAAGAGGGTATCATCGAGAAGGTATTTGTTCCGAAGGAAATTAAGACGAAGATTCACGCTGAGCAGATCCTTGATTACCTGAAGAAATAGACGTCGGTATTCATGATATTTATATAAGGATGATTGATCTGCACATTTTTGAATTTCCGCTGTCGCTGATACTGGCGCTGGCGCTTGTACTGTGCATATCCCTCTCCTGTAAATATCTTAAAGGCAGGAATCCGGTATCCCGACCGGTGTCTTTGATTCTCCTGCTGCTTTCGTCGGCGCTTCTCGCTGTCGAAGGCACTTGGTGCTTCGGCATATACCACCATTGGACATTCATAACTGTCATTGTCATCGTGCTGATGGCCCTCGGACTTGCCTCAGTCAATGACTTTACTCATAAATCCATTTCTGCATTCCTGAGCCACTCTGGGCTGTTCCTTGTCCTTTTGGGAGGACTGTTCGGAGCGCCTGACTCCACAAATGCCTTTATGAAAGTCTATACTGGAGGATGCGATGAACATATTGCCTTCGACGCAAGCGGATATGCTGTACCGCTTCCTTTCAGTGTATCGCTGGAAGATTTCAATATTGACTGTTATGAAGACGGGACAAGCCCCAAACAATACACCAGCGCCCTTTCAATTGACGGAAGGATTACGCAGACATCAGTCAACCATCCTTGCCGGCACAAAGGATACAGGATATATCAGTCCGGCTATGATTTGGACTCAGGGCACTATTCGGTTCTGAAGATTGTCCGTGATCCTTGGCTTCCTGTTGTGGCCTTGGGAGCGCTTATGTTGCTGCTTGGCGCGCTGCTGAGTCTGAAAACAGCCTGGAGCAACTGGAAGGTACTTGTCGTTGTGCTTTTGCTCGCTGTTGTTTTCGCATTGATTTCGATTGCCCGCATCAGTTTCGGCACTCTGCCGCCGGCATTGAGAAGCCTGTGGTTTGTACCTCATCTGATAGTGTATATGCTGGCATACTCCATCCTGGCCTTGTCTGTCATCTCCGGATTCGTCTCACTCATTTCGGCAAAGGTTCCGGATGGACTTCCTGCGAAATTGCTGTCAACCGCATCATCACTGCTTCTGATAGGAATGATGTGCGGTGCAGTATGGGCAAAACAGGCCTGGGGAGATTACTGGACCTGGGACGCAAAGGAGTGCTGGGCCGCAGCCACCTGGCTGCTGACATTGGCTGGCACTCACACTCCAAGGAAGAGCCTGAAATTCTCATTTGCGGTGATAGCCTTCCTTGCTATGCAGATGACGTGGTACGGTGTCAATTACCTTCCTTCATCAATGCAGAGCCTTCATACGTATAATCAAGAAAAATCTATATGAGAGCACTTAAAATTGCATTATTTACCTTACTTGGCGCCGCAGCGATAATCGCCGTGTATCGTTTCGGTTTCAGAAAGTCGATTCCGGACGCGCCCGTTTCCGAACAGGTATCCTCAATCCTGAAGCAGAACGATTGTTTCGTCTGTCATTCCGGGAATCCACAACTTCCATTCTATTCTTCTTTTCCGGTAATTGGTCCAAAGATGGCGGAACATGCTTCCCACGCTTTCAGATTCACGGATCTTGAGAGCAAAGTGACAGAAGATATCGACGATGTAACGCTCTCCATGCTGGATCACGCCGTTTCCTACGGGAAGATGCCCATTGTTGGGTACAGGCTCATACATTGGGGAACGGGGTTCAATAACAGGGAGAAAAGCATCATAGCCGGATGGATCAGGGAGAAGAGAGGTTATGACGAGCCTGTTTGCGCCATTCCCGAAAGTATCGAGTTCGACAAGAAGAAGGCTGAACTTGGAGAAAGCCTATTCAACGATGCCCGTATCTCCCTTGACGGAACGATCTCCTGCGCAACATGCCATGTATTGGAAGATGGAGGAGCCGATCACGCAGATGAGAGAGTATCAGAAGGAATCGACGGACTTAAGGGAGGTGTCAATGCTCCTACAGTCTACAATTCGGACTTTAATGTCCGTCAGTTTTGGAACGGAAGGGCGGCTGATCTTCGCGAGCAGGCAGAGGGACCTGCCACAAATCCCGTTGAGATGGGAGACCAGACTTGGGATCAGATTTGCGAAAGGCTGCGTAAGGACAAGGTTCTTGCTGAAGAATTCGAGAGACTGTATCCCGGAGAAGGTTTGACCCGAATGACGGTAACCGGAGCGATTGCAGAGTTTGAAAGGTCATTGATTACACCTGACAGCCGTTTTGACAAGTATCTGAA
>JAGHVK010000007.1 GCA_018064345.1 Candidatus Cacconaster merdequi | reverse complement strand
TTTGTTCTTTGCAAGCAATCTTGCAGGTATTGTATTACATAAACGCATTTCTACGATGAGGTATGTTTTTGCAAATATACATAAAATCATCGTATTATCATCCCCTTTTCTCGGATTTTTTCATTATGTGTCGCATTTCTTGACCGATATTATGCCATACTGTATGTTTTGCCCAACCTGCAAGACAGCAGACACCGCAAAAGGTCAGTGTCTGCCGCCTGTAATCTGTACCGAAGGATAGAAGGTGCAGGTGGAGTAATATTCTCCTTCAAAGAGACCCTTGAACAAATCCGTTTCTGTCTCTACGGAAACCACGTTACAGTCCAGACCTTCCCCTATGATACTGCGTAGTGATCCATCCGTATATCGGACAACTGTAGTCGTGGCTGGCTGTGGTACTATCAGGTCAAGCCTGTCTGGCATGTCAACGCCACTTCTGTACCTCATGCGGACTTTTACGCTGCAACTGTCGGGTATTGCGGTAAAATGTCCGTTCATTACCCAGAATGTCCTTCTATCCTCCCTGCCAGTCATCTCTTTTTCTGCCAATGTCACCAATGACACCTTACCGTTGATGACATTCTCGTATGATATGGTATCAGAAGAGATGATGCCATCCGGGGCTGTATAGCATACGATGTAGTCAAGCCATTCTAACGAGGGTCGGTATATCGGTACGGTATAGGTGACCGATGCCTCCTCAATCTGCTTGCTGAGATAGATCTCATGACGGGTGCATGAGAAGACGGCAATGGGCAGAAGGATAACAGTGATGGCATCCTTGATGATTTTAGTCAACGATGTTTTCATTTCTTCTGCTCCTTTATGAAATACACGGTATCTATAGGGAAGGAAATGCCTTCGTCGCATTTTACCGTAAGCGTGGCAATGGTATGGAGCGGATAGCGCTGTGGCTTTACGAGCATCTCGAAATGGAGTCCGTTGGCAGAGTCGTTGATGACGCATTCCGAATAGCCGCCCTTGCCGTGGACAAATCCAGTACCGTGGTCACCGAGTAAGCAGAACATCAGGTAGGCATCAGCAAATTCTCCGACGCATATCTTGCGTACCCTCTCCTGACGCTTGTACGGCTTTCCCTTGGGCGTACCATCGGGGTTGAGAAGCACCTTGTTGGCATACGGCTCATGATATATTGCTTCATCTGTCTTTTCAGCAGATGATGGCTCTAAGGTATCTTCTACTGGTACTGTTTCTTCTCTTGTCTCAATCTCTTCTTTCTTCACTGCCTCTTGTTGTATGGTCGTTACTTCGTCGGATGCCTCGGGCTGTGGTTCCTGTGGTGTACCGGCAAGAACTTCCGTCACATCTCCGTCATCCCTGCCTGCATTCAGTCTCCTGTTCAGGAATGCGTATGTCCGTTCATACGCACTCATAAGTTTCTGCTTTATTCTGTTCATGGAATCTTGCGTTTTACCTGTTGAAATGGCTCTTGCGTTCCAGATTATCCTGTGCCGCCTGCACCTTCTTCAGCGCATCGATGGCTGCCTTAGACTTCACTGGGTCAATGTTCAGGCACAGTCCGCACTGAGGGCAGACGAGTGCCCTGGCATGGATTATCTGGTAGATGTTTGTATCAATGAACGTGCCGCACTGCGGACACTTGAGCCCTGCACGCTGTGGCGGAAGCGTGGATTGTGGCTGCTTCGCCATTTCCGTGCCTTTGCTGTTACCTGTCATGACCATGTTTCCTCCTTTCCTTGTCATTAACGTCCTGCGGATTCTCTTCCTCATCCACCTCGGCATCTTCCTTCTGCTCTGGTTCCTGTGTCTTGGATGCATCCTGTATCTGCATGTTGCTTGATGCCAGCTGAAGCAGGTTGGAGAGTCCTGCCGGCATGTCTGCCTGACGCATCTTGACATGAACCTTCATATTTGCGGTGAAACTCTGCTGGGCATCGCCCTTGCTGTGACCGCTCTGGGGTGCGAGCGAGGCACGCATACGAAGTGAGGCTGGTTTCTCCTCGCCCTTCTCCATCGTACCGTTCTCGTAGGAGAATGTGTCTTCCGTAGATTCAGAGAGTGCATCGAGAATCTTTATGTCAAAGTCGAAGTCCGCTTCCTGTATCTGCAACAGTGGAAGTGGGACGATGGTGAAGAGCGGTATGCTCACGGTCTTCTCTCTCCGTCCGTTGGCATCCTGGTCGTAGTAGCTGAATGTCAGCATACGCAGCTTTGATGCCACGTTCTCCTTTGCGTCGTAGTCCTCGAAGGCTATTGACATGAGATAGGTGAAGTATTTCTGTGCCGACATGGCATCTGCTTCTACGGTGGCGATGAGCGGTCCGGCGATGAGCTGCTGGAGTTCCATCACCTGATTGCTGGTGCGTGTGACCGCCTTCCTTTCGTTGTTGTCCTTTTCTTTCATGTTCCTGTTCTTTTGGGATTGTTGTAACTTGTGCTACTTGGCTATGAAGTCATCATCCATTGCATCATCTTCGTCAGACGGTACGATGGTGCCTGTGGTTGGCGTGAACTTCAGCTTGAAGGAATGTATTGCCTCTTCGGGCATCTTTGAGAGTTCGTCTGACGTGACTGCCACATCGAGCTGGGGGAAGGACTTCGTGCGCTTGAAGTTCTCATCCCTTATCTCCACTTCTATGAACGAGCCGAGTGCCTTGCGGATGCAGTCTGCTATTTCCGTGCGTTGCTGGCTTCCTCCTTCCACTTCGAATACCTCTGACATGTCGGCATCGTACAGCATCTTCTTGTTTACTACGGACATCAGGCGGTCAAGGATGGCATCCTTCTTCAGCGTGCCTGTCTCGCTGTCGATGATTTCGTAGAGAACTCCGGCAAAGGATGAGACCATTGCCCTTGTCTGGTAGGTCATGAGCTCGTTGTAGGACTTCTCGTCCTCGCTGAGGTTCTCGAAGAACGAGCGGTATTCCCTGGAGAGCGATATTTCCTTTGACGCATTGCGGCGTAGCAGCTGTTCCGTGCCTGTCCTTATGGCTATCTTGGAGCAGTTCTTGCAAAGCTCGTGCATGAACTGGCGCAGCTTGCCGTAGCGTATGTTGTACTCTTCTGCCTTTGCCTCCGAACTGAGGACACCGTATTTCAGTTCCAG
>JAGHVK010000115.1 GCA_018064345.1 Candidatus Cacconaster merdequi | reverse complement strand
AACGGTAATAATTATCCATCCGATAGTCTGATATTTGTGTGGAAGCATCAGTCCTGTCCTTTTCATTTTTCAGTCCTCCTCAGTTTGCGCATTGTGATATTAAACTTCAGGATATACAGCAGAAACACGAAATATATCGCACTGAAACAAAAATACAGGAAACTGAATTGATAGATAAACAGTATTCCGAAAGCAAGCACGGCCGCGGTTATCCATAGGCTCCAGACAAACGAAACCATTCTTACCTGCTCTGTCATTTCATCTTCATCCTGCTCTTTTGACAAGGCTATGAAGCAAAGAGAGACAAGAAACCCGAGCATCGCTGTTTCATTGATCGGATCGTTCTTCACAACTTCAAAGAAAGAAGGCTCTCCGAACAACTCTTCAAAACATATGGCCAGTGCCGGTATGTGTAAATAATCAAACTCCAGTTCGCCGCTGATGATGCACCACAGGCACAATACACAGAAAGGGATGAACATCCACATCCCGATTCTTTTGAATTTGTAGGGAAGAAGATAAGTATGTTTCATTGATGTTGATATTTTGTCAGCACAAAGTTAAGTTTATTTTCCTAAATGACAAATATATTTTACATTCTCCTTTCAACTGAATTTCCAGACGACATATATATTATCTGCCTTGTAAAGTCAATCGCAAAGATTCACAACCAGTTTGGACGGGTCATCCCTTCTGGTCTTTTGCTCCATATAGTTATAGGCAAGCAGAAAATTGAAAAACGTTTCTGGGGATAATGAGAAATTTCTGATTCTGGAACTGACTCTGTCATTGAATTCCTTATTTCCATCCAATGACTTTTTGAATGACTTCTTTATGATTTTTGCAGCATTGCCCGGCAGTGCAATCAGAAAAAAGAACTGAGGCTTACCGCCTCTAATCAATTCACGAGTGAAGGCAAGCGGGTGAACGCTATTTATCATTTCAACTGGAAGACCGGTTTCTTCCTGAAATTCACGAATCACTTCTTTCTTTAAATAATCTTCAAGATAAATATCCTTGAAGATATTGATATCCTCCGGGGGTTCGATTACCCCGCTTACGGTCCCCATCATATTGGAAAATACACCTGTAGAGGATTTCCTGGGTTTAAGGAAATATCTATGGCCTTTACGCCCCTTTCCACAGACACAAACCACGGCGCTTACTCCAATGCCGTTTGCCATTATTGACTCGTCGAAGTTTTTCAACTGCTTCTCATCATCGACATCATGCATTCTCATACTGTCTTCAATCACTGTTCCGTCATCCAAATTCGCATCAAGAGTCTGATTTGTACGTATGGATTCATAATATGTCGTTTTCTGAAGTCTGCATATCCATTCACTTCCACATTCTGAAAGAGACTTCACTCTAAGTACAGGTCCGTCTTCCTTTTGCCCCTTGACATTGAAAAAATCCTTGATTATGGATTCGGTGTAATCTCTCAAAGGCCCCGAAAGTTTCCATTCCTCGTATTTAGAATAATCAACTCTGATTTTCACCTCCGGCTTGGCGGCATAATTAATAACCATCCTATATGGACATACCACGGTTCGGATTTCTCCGTTAACCGAACAAATTACTTCAACTTCACAACCATCGTTTGAATAATAGTTCTGGGAAAGAACGTGTGGATAGTTTATAAAATCGTCATTGGGATAAATCTGATTAGTAATATTGGACAACAACAATTCCTTTATCTCGAAGTGAGGATGAAGATAACTGTATCTATTGAATTTGAACTTCCCAGCCATTTCAGAAGCTTTTTCTGAAAAACCTAAAAATTTGAAAATGGCAGAAACCAATTTAATTGAAATATCGACTATATCCATATCAAATATACAGCATAACGATTATATGTCAAACTCACTACGAATTTCGTGAATCTCAGTGAGAATTCAAAATATTATCATAGTATCGCAGATCGGCATCCCGAATATATTATTTGTGATATGGCAAACAATTCTTCGATTGATGCATTGGGCGGAAACAGCCTGTTCAGGATGGTTACTTCACTGGGCTTTTGGTATGAAAGACTGTCTCGTCGCGGTAGGCGTAATGGTTGCGGAGCGCCTCGAATGAAGCCGGGTCAGTGCGCAGTGCACGGTCATCGGCCAGAATATCATAAGCTTGAGGATGGGCAGGAAGAGTGAGGGGCACCGTGTACTTTGCCAGTTCGGGGATACCGAATGTTTCGCCTACAGCACGCACAACGGCGGTGGTTCCATTAGCCTTTCCTTGAATCGAGTAGCCGGCAATATGAGGGGTGGCAATATCCGCAGCATCAAGCATCCGACGGTCCAATTCCGGTTCGTTCCTCCATACGTCAAGAACTATCCGGCCAAGTGTGTTTCTGGCTTGAAGAAGAGCTTCATCCACCACCACTTCACCTCGCGAGGCATTGATGAAGCAGGCGCCGGAGCGGATCTTC
The DNA here is from genome assembly GCA_018064345.1 of Candidatus Cacconaster merdequi. GTDB lineage: Bacteria > Bacteroidota > Bacteroidia > Bacteroidales > UBA932 > Cacconaster > Cacconaster merdequi. The sequence continues at coordinate 23,059 of JAGHVK010000115.1, read as the reverse complement.
TCAAAAAAGCCGTATCCGGCAAAGTCCCGGTTTCCTTCAAGAGGAATGTGCAGGGTGACAATATCGGAAGATGAGAGAAGTTCATCGAGAGGAAGTCCGAGAGAACGCGGAGGGTCGTTTTCAAGGACATTGAATCCCAGTTCCCTACCCTTTGCCGCCACTTTTGAACCGACGTGACCTACGCCTATGACACCGAGGGTACGTATTCGCCCGTCACTGGAGAGAGGCCTGATATCCAATGCAGAAAGAGCAGCAAACACATACTGGCACACCCCGCCGCTGTTGCATCCCGGAGCACTCACGGTACGGATGCCGCTGAGGGAACACCATAGGGAGTCGATATGGTCTGTACCGATTGTAGCCGTAGCTACCAGACGGACAGGAGTTCCCGAGAGCAGATGAGAGTTGCATTCCGTGCGGGTCCTGACCAGAAGAGCCACGGCATCCTTCAAATCGTCACGGCTGATAGCGTCTCCGGAAAGATAATCCACGTCAAAGTATGGTTCCAGGACACCTTCCAAAAAAGGTATCGCCCTGTCTGCTACTATCTTTCCTATCTTGCTCATACTCATTGCAGAATTGACGTATAACCTAAGCTATGTCAGTCTTATCTCCTTGACGATGTCACCCTGGAGCATTGAATTGAGTTTATCTTTCAATGACGGGAGGGTAAATCGCAGTTGGGTGCGGAGGACGGAGGAAGAAATCCTGCAGGTCAGAATCCCATCCTTGAAGAAGCGGGTGGTGGTCAGCTTTGCCGCCTCATCCAAAGAGGAGCCGGGAACGAACATCTGCCCTATCAGCAAGTCCCACGCCTCAAACACGCGCACCCGTTGAAGGCCCTCTTCGAGGTGACTCTCGCTGATGTATTCCTCAATGACCTCAGCAATGGATTTTGTCTTCTGCCTCAACATATTTCACTTATTCTGCCTGCATCCACGGCAAAACTGCGGCAAGGAGCCCCGAGTCTGCGGGCCACGTCATCAAGGCGCACTTTATTGCAATCAGTTATGAATATCTGACCGAAATCGAGAGTGGACACTATCTTGAGCAGGTCCTCCACACGGGACATATCCAGTTTGTCAAAAACATCATCGAGCATAAGCATCGGTGTCTGTCCGTAGATTCTCTTCATGAAGTGGAACTGAGCCAGCTTCATTGCCAGAAGGAAACATTTCTGCTGTCCCTGGGAACCGCACCTGCGGATAGGATAGCCGTTAAGTTCGAAGCTCATATCGTCGCGCTGGACACCCACAGTCGTATAGTGAAGTGCATCCTCGCGGCCTTTCTCCTTAAGGAACAGGCCAAGGATGTCACCTGCGTAAAGATCGGACTTGTAAGAGATTGAAGCAGATTCCGTTCCGCCGGAGAGCCTTGAATAGAAATCACGGACGAGGGGTTGGAGCATAGAGCAGAGATTCTTCCTTGCCTCAAATACGTAGGAAGCGTGCGGGGCCATCCTCTCGGAAACAGTATCGACGAGTACATCCTGCCGCTGCTGCTCTTTCAAGAGGCGGTTGCGTTGCTGGAGCAACTGATTGTATGCCTGAATATGACGCAGATAATCCTTGTCGGTCTGAGAGAGTATGAAGTTCATATATTTGCGCCGCTCTTCACCATAGTCGTTTATGAGGGCGCTGTCCACCGGGGACACCATCACCACCGGCAGCAGGCCGATGTGCTCCGAAAATCGCGCATAGGTTTTGGCCCCTCGCTTGAAGGTCTTCTCTGCGCCTTTCCTCACCTGACAGGCTATGCGTTCCACAGAGTTGTCTTCCATCTTGTAAAAGCCGCATAGCGTTGCCTCATCAGCGTCATATTCACACACATACTGATCGGAGGACGAGAAGAAGCTCTTCGTCATCGAGAGGTAGTACACAGCATCCAGCAGATTGGTCTTCCCTGCTCCGTTCTTTCCTGAAATGCAGTTGATCTTGTCGGAAAACTCAAGTTCAGCGCTTCTAATGTTCTTGAAATTTTCCAGTATGATTCTGGTTAAAAACATGTTCAATACTTACAATGCAAAAGTACAAATAATATTGGTTATTCCCATTTTTCTCTGTATTTTTGCGGATTGCAAAAACCGGCCTTTTCCATACACAGGCCACAGCAAAAGCAAATAATACAAACATTTAGATACAATGGCAAAAAACAATCAACAACCGACTCAGGGAGAACAGGTTGCAACAACTGTCTCAAGCGTTGAGGCATTCTTCAAGAAAAACGAAAAGGTTATCGAATGGGCGATTATCGCCATCATCGTTGTAGTATGCGGAATCCTCGCATACAACAGGTGGTATCTCACTCCGGCCAAGGCTGAAGCCCAGGGCCAGATGTTCCCGGCAGAGCAGAAATTCATGGCCGGCGAGTTTGAAACAGCCCTAAACGGTGACGGAAACATTCTCGGTTTCACCCAGATAGCAGAACAGTACGGCAACAAGGCCGGCAAGAGCGTATGGCTCTACAGCGGTATCTGCAATCTCAACCTCGGCAACAACGAGGCAGCAATCGAATGTCTCAAGAAATACAAGTCATCCGACAAGGTGATGATGGGAAGGGCTCTCTGCTGCATCGGTGACGCATACGCAAATCTCGACAACAAAGCTGAAGCTCTCAACTATTTCAAGAAAGCCGCTGCCGTTGAGGACAACCTCTACGCTGCCGCTTATCTTCTCAAGGCAGGAATCATCTCTGAAGAGATGGGCAACAATGCCGAAGCCCTCAAGTTCTACCAGCAGATCAAGGACAACTACCCTCAGTCAATGGAAGGGTATGACATTGACAAATACATTTCAAGGATCAACGCAGCTGAATAGGGATTATGGGAAGAGCATTTGAATTCAGGAAAGAGAGAAAGTTCAAACGTTGGGGCCACATGGCCAGGACTTTCACCAAGATTGGAAAAGAAATAACCATCGCCGTGAAACAGGGCGGCCCTGATGTTACAGGAAACCCTCGTCTCCGCGCCCTCCTTCAGACAGCACGAAGTGAGAATATGCCGAAGGACAACATCGACAGGGCTATCAAGAAGGCGACCGACAAGGACGCAGGCGATTACAAAGAGATAGTTTACGAAGGCTACGGACCTCACGGTGTGGCAATCCTCGTTGAGACGGCCACCGACAACACCAACCGAACCGTTGCTAACGTACGCAGTTATTTCACCAAGTTCGGAGGAAGCCTCGGGACATCGGGAAGCGTCGCTTTCATGTTTGACCACAAATGCGTATTCAAAATCAAGAACAATCCGTCAATCGACATCGAAGAGCTTGAACTTGAACTCATAGATTTCGGAGCAGACGAAGTGTTCGCAGACGAAATCGAGAAGCAGGACGACGAAGTTGAAGAAGTGATTGTAATCTACGGAGAGTACACTGCATTCAACGCAATCCAGAAATACATAGAGGACAAGGGATTCGAAATGGTTTCTGCAGGTTTCGACCGTTTCCCTAACGGAGAGATGAAACATCTTTCAGCGGAAGACCGCGTCGAACTTGACAAGCTCCTTGAGAAACTCGAGGACGACGAAGATGTCCAGAACGTTTACCACAACCTTGAAGAAGAATAGGAACAACAAACAAATCAAAAACATCAATACTATGAATCTTACTCACATCGAACACCTCGGCATAGCCGTCAAGTCATTGGACGAAGCTATTCCTTACTATGAAAATATTCTCGGACTCAAGTGCTACAACATCGAAGAGGTCGCTGACCAGAAAGTAAGGACAGCATTCTTCAAGATTGGCCAGACCAAGCTCGAACTTCTTGAGCCGACCTGCCCTGAAAGCACTATCGCCGGTTTCATAGAGAAAAGAGGAGAAGGTATCCACCATATCGCTTTCGCAACTGACGACGTTGCAGCCTGCCTCGCAGAAGCAGAAGAGAAGGGCGTACGCCTCATCGACAAAGCCCCTCGCGGCGGTGCTGAAGGTCTGAAGATTGCCTTCCTGCATCCGAAGTCAACCAAGGGTGTCCTCACCGAACTTTGCATGAAATAACAATAACTCACACTTTAAAGGATATAAAATGAGCCAGCAGCTTGAAAAAGTAAAGGAGCTTATCGAACTGAGAGAGAAAGCTCGTATGGGTGGCGGCCAGAAAGGTATTGACAGCCAGCACGCCAAGGGTAAATACACCGCTCGTGAGAGAATCAATATGCTTCTCGACGAAGGCAGTTTTGAGGAATTCGACATGTTTGTGACACACCGTTGCACAAACTTCGGAATGGAGAAGAAGAGTTATCTTGGCGATGGTGTCGTAACAGGTTACGGTACAGTGGCAGGACGTCTCGTGTATGTATTCGCACAGGACTTCACCGTCATCGGAGGTTCCCTTTCAGAAACTCTCGCAATGAAGATCTGCAAGGTGATGGATATGGCAATGAAGAACGGAGCCCCTTGCATCGGCCTCAATGATTCAGGTGGAGCACGTATCCAGGAAGGTGTGAACGCACTTGCCGGATATTCAGAGATCTTTGAAAGGAACATCCTCTCATCAGGTGTGATTCCTCAGATTTCAGCCATCCTCGGTCCTTGCGCCGGAGGTGCAGTATATTCACCGGCCCTCACTGACTTCATCATCATGTCAGAAGGCACTTCATATATGTTCCTTACAGGTCCTGCAGTCGTAAAGCAGGTGACAGGAGAAACCGTGAACCAGGAGCAGCTCGGTGGTGCATCAGTTCACGCATCGAAGAGCGGTGTTGCCCAGTTCAAAGCAGCAACTGAGGAAGATGCGATTGCAACTATCCGCGAACTTCTCGGTTACCTCCCTCAGAACAATATGGAAGAACCGCCTTATGTTCCAACTGAAGACCCTATCGACCGCAAGGAGGATTCTCTCAACGAGATTATTCCTGACAGCCCTAACGCTCCTTACGATATGTATGAGGTTATCGGAGCCATCGTGGATGACGGCAAGTTCCTCGAAGTACACAAGGACTACGCTAAGAACATCATCGTCGGCTTCGCACGTTTCGGCGGCACAGCAGTCGGAATCGTTGCCAACCAGCCTAAATATCTTGCAGGTGTCCTCGACATCAACGCCAGCCGCAAGGGTGCCCGTTTCGTCCGTTTCTGCGACGCATTCAACATCCCTGTAGTGACTCTCGTCGATGTACCTGGCTTCCTCCCTGGAACACAGCAGGAATACGGCGGAATCATCGTTCACGGTGCAAAACTTCTCTACGCATACGGTGAAGCTACCATTCCGAAGGTTACCGTAACCCTCAGAAAATCATACGGTGGATCACATATCGTGATGAGCTGCAAGCAGCTCCGTGGTGACATCAACTACGCATGGCCTACAGCTAACATCGCCGTGATGGGTGCAGAAGGTGCGGTTGCAGTCCTCTACTCAAAGGAAATCAAGGCAGAAGAGGATCCTGCAAAGCAGGCAGAAATCGCAGAGGCAAAGAAGAAGGAATACAACGACTTGTTCTGCAATCCTTACAATGCAGCCAAGTATGGCTACATCGATGATGTGATTGAGCCTCGCAACACCCGCTTCCGCGTAATCCGCGCACTTGAGCAGCTCTCTACAAAGAAGCTCAGCAATCCTGCAAAGAAGCACGACAATCTTCCACTCTAATCAAAACCACAATCGCTTGAAATGAAAAAAATCAAATTTATTCTGGCTGTTGCGGGTTTGACAATCGCTCTCGGAGCGGCCGCCCAGAGTCAGGATGCGTTGCGTCTCAACGAATACCTCGTGGAGAACACCGACGACTTCCAGGATGACTTCGGGCAGCAGAGTTCCTGGATGGAAATCTTCAACACGTCATACGGTACAGTTGATATGGGAGGTTGTTTCCTGACAAACGACCCTGCCAACCTTACCAAGTATCCTATCCCTGGCGGTGATATCCTCACAAAGATAAAACCTCGCCAGCACGCTCTCTTCTGGGCTGACAACCAGCCTTTCAGAGGTACTTTCCACATTTCTTTCAATCTGGAGGAATCAGATGAGCTGATTCTTGTCAAGAGTGACGGCAAGACCATCATCGACCGCATCAAGATCAGGCACGACCTTCCCGATAACGTCTCTTTCGGACGTACAGAGGACGGAAAAGGCAGCATCAACGGTGACGGTGAAGGATGGAACGTAATGAAGCAGACTTCTCCAAGCACGAACAACTTGCTCATCAACAAGCAGGCCAAGCCTGCAAAGATGAAGGAGATGGACCCTTACGGATGGATTATGGCAATAATGTCAATGGGAATCGTATTCCTCGCCCTCACCATCCTGTTCTTCATCTTCAAGACTATCGGCAAGGTGAACATCAAACTCGCCAACAAGAACGTTGAAAAGAATGCTTCCGCGAAGAACCAGAGTTCATCAGCAGTAAAGGCTGACTACAAGGACACTCCTGCAGAAGTATATGCAGCGATTGCTACAGCTTTCCATCTTTACAAGACTGAAAGCGAAGCTCACGACGAGGAAAGCTTCATAATCACACAAAGGCACACGGACAGGACTTACTCTCCTTGGAGTTCAAAGATCTATATGCTTCGTGAAACCCCTACCGTAAAAAAAAGATAACTCATAACCAGACAAGAAATGAAAGAATATAAATTGAAAATCAACGGCAACGACTACAATGTCGCTATCGAAGAGGTTGAGGACAACGTTGCCAAGGTGGAAGTAAACGGCACTCCGTACAATGTCGAGTTCGAGAAGGCCATAACCAAGACCAAGACCATCAGCGTAATCAGCAGACCTGCACCTCAGGCATCTGCCGGTGCGGCCCCTGCCAACAAGCCTGCAGCTCCTGCTGCACCGGCAGGTGGACAGACCGTCACATCACCTCTTCCAGGCGTAATCCTCGAAGTCAAGGTGAAGGACGGTGACGCAGTGACCAAAGGTCAGGTAATCATGGTCCTTGAGGCTATGAAGATGGAGAACTCCATCGAGGCTCCTTGCGACGGTAAAATAACAATCAAGGCTCAGAAGGGCGATTCAGTTCTCGAGGGCGCACCACTTGCTGTAATAGGATAGTATGGAAAACATCATTTCTAACCTTAAGCAGTTCTGGTCATTTACAGGTTTTGCCAACTTCGAGTGGAACTACCTGATAATGATTGTTATCGGCCTCGTATTCATCTTTCTTGCTATCAAGAAGGAGTGGGAGCCGATGCTTCTCGTCCCTATCGGATTCGGTATCCTTATCGGAAACATTCCTTTGTTTGCAGGTATGCAGGTCGGTGTCTATGAGGAAGGTTCTGTGCTCAACATCCTTTATCAGGGTGTAAAGCAGGGTTTCTATCCTCCTCTCATCTTCCTGGGTATCGGTGCTATGACTGACTTCTCAGCCCTTATCGCAAATCCGAAGCTTCTTCTCATCGGTGCAGCTGCACAATTCGGTATCTTCGGTGCATACGCAATATCACTTGCAGTCGGTTTCGACCCTGCACAGGCAGGTGCAATCGGAATCATCGGAGGTGCAGACGGTCCTACAGCCATCTTCCTTTCATCAAGACTTGCTCCGGATATGATGGGTGCGATTGCAGTATCGGCATACTCATATATGGCACTCGTTCCTGTGATCCAGCCTCCTATCATGAGACTTCTCACTACGAAGAAAGAGCGCCTTATCCGTATGAAACCTCCAAGAGCCGTTTCCCCGGTAGAGAAGAAACTCTTCCCTATCATCGGATTCCTGCTCACAGCGTTCATCGTTCCTTCAGGTATTCCGTTGCTCGGTATGCTCTTCTTCGGTAACCTTCTCAAAGAGAGTGGTGTCACCAAGAGACTTGCCAACACTGCAAGCGGTCCGCTGATTGACATAGTAACTATCCTCATCGGTGTTACAGTAGGTGCATCGACTCAGGCTGACCAGTTCCTTCAGGCAAGGTCCGTATATATCTTCCTTATCGGTGCGACTTCATTCTTCATCGCAACCTTCGCAGGTGTGCTGTTCGTGAAGATTTTCAATCTCTTCCTCAAGAAGGACAACAAGATCAACCCGCTTATCGGTAACGCAGGAGTATCCGCTGTGCCGGATGCAGCCCGAGTTTCCAATGTGGAAGGTCTGAAGTATGACCCTAAGAACTATCTGCTTATGCATGCCATGGGTCCAAACGTTGCCGGTGTAATCGGCAGCGCAGTGGCAGCCGGTATGCTCCTTGGATTCCTCGGATAGCAGACAAACCTACAAAGATAAAGGCCGCCTGCTATCAGGCGGCTTTTTTAATAGAAAGCCAAGCAATGATTGAACAGGACCTCAAGCAAAGAATCCTCGTACTCGACGGAGCGATGGGGACAATGATACAAAAGTCAGGCTACAGCCCGAACGTGCCTGACAACCTCAATCTCACTCATCCTGAAGTGATTGAGAAAATCCATAGGCAATACATTGAAGACGGGGCTGACATAATCGAGACCAACACGTTCAATCTTTGCAGTTATCAGACCACGTATGCCGGAGTATCTATTGCAAGGCGTGCAGCCGATTCCGCCGGCAGGAAGGTCTATGTTGCCGGAGTGCTGGGTCCTCATTGCGAAGGGAATATCTGGGATACTTATTCTGAAAACGCTAAAGCATTGATTGACGGAGGAGCCGACACCATCCTCATTGAGACCATCTTCCAGCCCTTGAACATGAAGGCTGCCCTGTACGCACTCACACGCGAATTCGAACAGCGTGGCAGAAGCCTGCCGGTAATGGTGTCAGCAACTGTGAACGACAGGAGCGGCAGATTGCTCGGCGGAACAACATTGGATGCGTTGTATAACACGGCAAGCCATTGTCCATTACTGAGTTTCGGATTAAACTGCTCATTCGGGGCCGCCGAAATGGTGCCATTCATTCAGATAATATCGAAAGAAGTGGAATGTGCAGTAAGTATGCATCCGAACGCCGGACTTCCAAACCATCTCGGAGAATACGAACAGAGCCCGGAAGCTATGGCCGCTGTCATACGGGAAGCTGCGGAGAATGGATTGATAAACATCGCAGGAGGCTGCTGCGGTACAACCCCGGAGCATATCAAGGCAATCGCTGATGTCGTCAGAGGAGTGCCACCCCGCAGATACAGCGCTTCAGGCTCAGGTATTCTGACAGTCTCCGGGCTTGAGACTGTCAAGATTGACCGGGCCACCCAGAACTTTGTCAATGTAGGTGAAAGGGCCAACGTTGCCGGCTCCCGGAAGTTTGCCAGACTGATAGGCGAAAAGAAATATGGAGAGGCAGCCTCAATCGCAAGGAAACAGGTGGAAGACGGAGCGAATGTCATAGATATCAATATGGATGACCCTATGCTTGACCCGGCCTCCGAAATGACCTCTTTCATACAATATATCCAGGAGGACCCGGCAATTGCCAAGGCTGCGCTGATGATAGATTCTTCTGACTGGAACACCATTCTGGCGGGCCTTCGCAACGCACCGGGAAAATGCATAGTGAACTCCATCTCACTGAAGGAAGGAGAAGACATCTTTCTTGAAAAGGCGAAGGAGATCAGGAGATATGGAGCGGCAGTGATAGTTATGGCGTTTGACGAAGAGGGACAGGCCACGGATTTCGCGAGAAAGAAATCGATATGCGAAAGAGCCTACCATCTTCTTACACAGAAGGCAGGATACAGCCCTGCCGATATAATATTCGACGTTAATGTTCTGACGATAGGGACAAGTATGGAATCGGACCGGAACTATGCAGTTGATTTCATAGAAGCTGTCCGCTGGATAAAGGCAAATCTTCCCGGATGCCATTGTTCGGGTGGCGTTTCAAACCTGTCTTTTGCATTCAGGGGCAACAACCGGGTCCGCGAAGCAATGCACTCCGCTTTCATCTACCACGCCGTCCAGGCAGGCCTCGATATGGCCATTGTCAATCCTTCTATGCTTCCGCCATACGACAGTATCGACCCTTCATTGCTGAAGGCAGTTGAAGATGTCATACTGAACAGCGATTCTGAAGCCACGTCAAGGCTCGTCACTCTTGCTGAAAGCATGGCCGGCACGGACAATGCCGAAAAGCAGGAAGAGTCAAGGCCGTGGAGGCTTGCCGAAGTCGGACATAGACTTCAATATGCTCTTTCCCACGGCACTGACGAATTCCTGAAAGAGGATATTGAAGAAGCACTTGCCGCTTCAAGCGCCATCGGAATCATTGAAGGCCCGCTTTTGAAAGGTATGGAAAATGTCGGACAGCTATTTTCCGAAGGGAAGATGTTCCTGCCACAAGTCGTAAAAGCTGCAAGGATAATGCGGACTGCAGTCGATATGCTGCAGGACTCGCTTAAGAGTGAGAAAGAAGGGAACTTGTCTTCACGCAGGAAGATGATTCTTGCCACAGTAAAGGGTGACGTCCACGACATTGGAAAGAATATTCTCAGTACTGTACTGTCCTGCAACAACATAGATATCATTGACCTCGGCGTGATGGTGGAGCCGCAGACAATCATAGAGAGCATATCGAAAGAGAAGGCCGACCTTGTAGGTGTAAGCGGTCTAATCTCCCCGTCATTGAAGGAGATGGAGATTCTGTGCAGGGAGATGGAAAAGGCCGGCTGCTCAGTGCCTCTGTTTGTCGGAGGAGCTACTGCCTCATCACTTCATACGGCTGTCAAGCTTGCTCCGCTCTATCATCCTTGCGTGGCATATACAAACACGGCATCCGACTGCTCGAGCCTTGTTTCCAGAATCATCAGGGATCCGGAGAAGACCATAGCGCTCATAAAACAGGAGCAGCAAAGGCTGAGGGAACTGCACGAATCCTCAAATGAATCTTTCGTTTCCATCGAGCAGGCGAGAGAACGTGCACAGAAATTCAAGGACTTCAGCCAGAAGGAATCTTTCGGGAGGGAGGATATCCTTCAAAAATGGATTCCTGTTGAATCAGTCAGTGAATATATCGATTGGAGTATGTTTCTCTCTTTCTGGGGGTTCAAAGATAGTGGCAGCGAAGCGGCGAAGGAATGTCTCTCTTCCGGCAGAGCCCTGCTTTCATCCATAGCCTCGGACCATTCCGTCGAGATATCCTGCATTTCAAAGTTCTATCCCGCCCATAGTGAGAACGAGGACATCATAATTGAAGGAAGAAGATTCAATATGCACCGTTCCACTTCATCCCTTACAGAATATGCTTCACTCGCAGACTTCGTACCGGAAGATTATGAATCGAAGGTAGGCCTTTTCGCTGTGAAGGTTGAAGACCACAAGCCGCACTGCTGCGACTGCAAGGATTATGAACATCTTCTCAGGGAGAGCGTCTGTGCAAGGCTCGCCGAAGCGACGGCACAGTGGCTGCAAGAAAAAGTCGCTCCTGAAGGTGAAACAATACGCCCTGCATTCGGCTATGCGTCCTGCCCTGAACACTCGCTGAAAGAGACAGCGCTTAGGATGATCGATCCTGAAGAATCACTGAATATCCGGATTGAAGGCAACTATGCGATGATACCGAAGAGTTCCATCTGCGGGATGTTTATCTCCCACCCTTGCGCAAAATACATAAACCTCAGAGAATCATGAAAGTCAGTGACATACTGCTGCAAAGCGGAAAAACCTTTCCGTCCCTCGAATTCGTACCGCCGCTCAAAGGGAGCGACCTGGAAATCCTGTATCAGACGATGGACCCGCTTATGGAGTTCAACCCGCCATATATCAACATCACCTGCCACCGCGATGAGATTGTGGACGGCAGAGCGGTTACCAGGCATCCAAGCACGACAGCAGTTACTGCCGCACTGCTCCGAAGGTACAGGACAGAAGTCGTACCGCATATAATTTGTGGAGGGGCCAGCAGATACAGAATCGAAGACGAACTGTTCGACCTGAACTTCATCGGGGTTGAGAATGTAATGGCCTTACGCGGTGAGCCGGCAAAGGGAGAAGATCAGTTCACGGCCGTCAAGGACGGACACAGCCACTGCAGTGAACTGGTGGCACAGATCGAAGAGACTTTTCCCGGGAAATTCTGCATAGGCGTCGCAGGCTACCCCGAGAAACACCGTGAAGCAGAGTCAATTGATTCAGACATCGCCTTCCTCAGACAGAAGGTGGATGAGGGAGCTGGCTACATCATCACCCAGATGTTCTTCGACAACAGACTCTATTATGACTTCGTCGGCAAATGCCGCGCAGCCGGCATCACCGTTCCGATAGTGCCAGGCCTCAAACCGATTGCCAACAAGGGGCATCTGGAAAAGCTTCCTGCAGCATTCTCTCTCAAACTGCCGGAAGAATTGGTTGGAGAAATCAACAGATGCACTGATGACAAGCAGGTTTACTCACTCGGTGTGGAATGGTGCATAGAGCAGAGCCGCGACCTTGTCCGTAACGGAGTGCCTGCAATTCATTACTACACGATGAGCCGTGGCCGCAATGTCGCGGAGATAATCCGCAACGTATTTTAGAATCTGTTTGAAAGAAAATACCTCCGGAGTGTAACCCGATATTGTTTTTTGGCTTGCAAATTGTTACATTTGTAGAATCAAAAACTACGAATATATGCAGAACAAGTTGCAAGAGCTCACTGACAAACTCTACAATGAAGGTTTGTCAAAAGGCAGACAGGACGGTGAACAGATTCTCTCCAAAGCGAAGGAAGAGGCCGGTCTGATACTTTCGAAAGCCAGGGAAGAAGCTGAAAAGATTATTGCTGAAGCTGAAAAGGAGGCTTCGGAAATAAGTCAGAGGAGCGCCGGCGACATTCGTATGGCATCCGTCCAGGCAATCACAGCTATCAAGCAGCAAGTCGAAAATGCCGTAATAAACACCGTTGTACGCATACCTGTCAAGAACGTCTTTTCTGACAAGGATTTCCTCAAGGAACTTATTCTGAAGGTAATTGGGGCGTTCAAGGCTTCTGAACCGGAAGGAAAGGGGCTTGACGTGATTCTTTCCTCAAGCGCGAAAAAAGAATTGGGAGAGCGTTTCGAAGCAGAGATATCATCTCTGCTCAATTCAGGAGTCGAAGTGAAACAGGTGAAAGGAATGACCGGCGGATTCAGAATCGAACCGAAGGAAAGCGGATACAGGATTGACTTCTCTGATGAGGATTTCATCAATCTGATCGGGGAATACCTTCGTCCTGCGACAAAGAAGATTCTTTTCGGCTGATATGGACAACTATCCGTACATAATAGCCACTTTACCAGACCTTGTCCTCGATTTCGCGGAGAAACCGTTCGATTTCACCGCCTTGTCGGAGAGTGTCAAACAGTTGTGCTCCGACAAGGATGTCAGACTGATCGAGTGGCTTGAGGCCGGGCAGAAAGAGGAGAACAGGTCACACTATTTCTACCACTCTGTCACCAGAATCGGGAATGGATTTCTGAAAAAGTATTTCGACCTTGACTGTACGCTCAGGAAAGCAAAGGTGGCATACCTCGAGAAACGCGTATCCGACATACCTTCTGATCTGCGGGCCTCACTGCTGCCTCTTTTCGGTACTTCAAATCTTATCGAAAGGGAGAAATCCATCGACAAATATATGTGGGACCGTATCTCCGAAATGGTCCCGTATGGAGAATTTTCAATCGACACCATTCTCTCCGTACTCGCAAAGGCTGCAATCGTAGGCCGATGGGGCAAACTTGACAGCGAATCAGGAGGAATCCTCTTCAAGAATCTGGTAAATGAGGTGCGGGGAACTTTCTCAGGCGCAAAATTTGACTCACAAGAATAATCAAGAATATTATATGGAAAAGACTACCGGCATAGTGACAGGCATCATCTCGAACCTCGTGACAGTGAAGGTTTCGGGTCACGTGTCCCAGAATGAGATCTGCTATATAGACCTTGACGGGACAAAACTGATGGCCGAAGTCATCAAGGTCACAGGCAAGAACGCTTTCGTCCAGGTTTACGAAAGCACCCGAGGGCTCAAGCAGGGGGATACCGTTGAGTTCGAGGGACATATGCTTGAGGCCACACTCGGCCCGGGCTTGCTTTCAAGCTGCTACGACGGGCTTCAGAACAATCTCCAGACAATGGAGGATGTCTTTCTGAAGAGAGGAGAATATACAGCCCCTCTCGACCACTCGAAAATCTGGCACTTCACCCCTATCGCATCGGAAGGTGACAAGGTAATGGCCGCAGACTGGCTTGGGGAGGTCAAGGAAGGATGGCTGCCTCACAAGATAATGGTTCCGTTTTCATTCAAGGATGAGTACACGGTCAAGAGCATCACTGCTGAAGGCGACTACACCATTGATGACACTATAGCAATCCTTATCGACAGCGAAGGTGAGGAGCACACCGTTACCATGACTCAGAAATGGCCTGTGAAAGTTGCTGTCGGCGGCTATGTGGAGAAACCTCGTCCGTTCAGGATAATGGAGACCGGGGTACGTGTCATAGACACGCTCGACCCTATCGCCGAGGGTGGTACAGGGTTCATCCCGGGTCCTTTCGGTTGTGGCAAGACCGTTCTCCAGCACGCAATTGCAAAGCAGGGGGATGCCGAGATAATAGTTATGGCTGCCTGCGGAGAGCGTGCCAACGAAGTTGTGGAAATCTTCACTGAATTCCCTGAGCTTGTCGATCCTCACACGGGCCGCAAGCTGATGGAACGCACCACAATCATCTGCAACACTTCCAACATGCCGGTGGCAGCCCGAGAGGCTTCCGTTTATACAGCAATGACCATCTGCGAGTATTACCGCGCTATGGGCATGAAAGCGCTCCTCCTTGCCGACTCCACCTCACGCTGGGCACAGGCCCTCCGCGAAATGAGCAACCGTATGGAGGAACTTCCTGGTGCTGATGCATTCCCGGTGGACTTGTCTGCTATCATTTCCAATTTCTATTCAAGAGCGGGAATCGTAAGGCTCCGCAACGGAAAGACAGGTTCCGTGACCTTCATCGGTACAGTTTCCCCGGCCGGAGGTAACCTGAAGGAGCCGGTAACAGAGTCCACCAAAAAGGCAGCGCGATGCTTCTACGCCCTTGAGCAGAGCCGTGCCGACCAGAAACGATACCCTGCCGTCAATCCTATCGAATCATACTCCAAATATCTCGAATATCCCGAAGTTGCGGATTATCTTAAAGAGAAGATCTCAAAGGATTGGGTGGACAATGTAAACCTCGCCAAAAATATCATCAGGCGCGGAAAAGAGGTTGCCGATCAAATCAATATCCTCGGAGACGACGGCGTTCCAATCAGTTATCACGAAATGTTCTGGAAGAGCGAACTTCTGGATTTCGTCATACTCCAGCAGGATGCGTTCGATTCCATCGATGCCCTGACGCCGCTTGACCGCCAGAGATATATGCTTGAATTGGTGCTTGACATTTGCAGCCACGAATTCAAGTTCGACAATTTCAACAAATGCCGCGAAGTATATAAGGAGCTCATAAATACTCTCCGACAGATGAACTACTCAGAATTCAAGGGAGAACGCTTCAACCAGTATCTTGAAACCGTTAAAACCATAGTGAACAATGGCTAAAGCATTTCAAAGGACATACACCCAGCTTGAGTCAATAACAAAGGCCACGATTTCCCTCAAGGCTCAGGGAGTGAGCAATGACGAACTTGCAGTTGTGGACGGAAGGCTCGCACAGGTAGTGAAAATCAAGGGAGACCTTGTGACACTCCAGATATTTTCAGGAACGGAAGGGATTCCGACAAATGCAGAGGTAGTTTTCTTTGGCGAAGCTCCTGCTCTGAACGTAAGTGACGAACTTGCAGGACGTTTCTTCAATGCTTACGGCAAACCTATTGATGGAGGGCCTGAAGTCGAAGGCGAGCATCGTCAGATCGGAGGACCGTCGGTTAATCCTTACAAGCGTAAACAGCCATCTCAGATAATTCCTACCGGTATTGCGGGCATTGACCTGAACAACACTCTGGTTTCAGGTCAGAAAATCCCGTTCTTCGCTGACCCTGACCAACCATACAATCAGGTGATGGCTCAGGTTGCACTCCGCGCCGACGTAGATAAAATCATTCTGGGAGGAATGGGACTGAGCAACGATGACTACTTGTACTTCCGTCACGAGTTTGAAAGCGCCGGAGCCCTTGACAAGATCATCAGTTTCGTCAATACTACGGACCAGCCTCCTGTCGAGAGGCTTCTGATTCCGGATATGGCTCTTACCGCGGCGGAATACTTCGCTGTGGACAAGAATGAGAAGGTACTCGTGCTTCTGACAGATATGACACTGTACGCCGATGCTCTGAGCATCGTGTCGAACCGTATGGACCAGATTCCTTCCAAGGATTCAATGCCGGGTTCTCTTTATTCAGACCTTGCTAAGATATACGAAAAGGCCGTACAGTTACCTGGCGGTGGATCCATCACCATCATTGCCGTGACAACTCTCAATGACGGAGACATCACGCACGCCATACCTGACAATACAGGATATATCACTGAAGGGCAGTTGTTCCTCCGTATGGATACCGATACAGGGCACGTGATCATCGACCCGTTCCGCTCACTGTCGCGACTCAAACAGCTCGTACAGGGCAAGCAGACACGCGAAGACCACTCCCAGGTAATGAACGCCTCCGTACGTCTCTATGCCGATGCTCAGAACGCCAAGACCAAGTTGGAGAACGGTTTTGACCTGAGCGACTACGACCTGCGCTGCCTCGATTATGCAAAGGAATATGCAGTGCGTTTGCTCTCAATCGAAGTGAACATATCCATAGAGAAGATGCTTGATACAGCGTGGGAACTCTTCGCGAAGTTCTTCAGCAAGGCAGAAACGGGTATCAAACAAACACTTATTGACAAATACTGGCCTGAGAAGGCCTGAGAAGGATGGCTGTCAAATTCCAATACAACAAGACCTCTCTGACCAACCTGGGCAAGCAGCTGAAGGTAAGGCAGAACGCTCTTCCTACTCTCAAGAGCAAGGAATCGGCCCTGCGTGCCAGCGTGCAGACGGCAAAGGCAGAGTCAGAGCGTCTTTTGAAAGAGCTGGATGAAGCCATCAGTGAATACGGGTATCTTGCCCGTCTTTGGGGGGAATTCGATGCCGGAATGATTGAAGTGAAGGACGTTGAACTCAAAACCGTGAAGGTAGCCGGCGTACGCACTCCGGAACTTGTGAAGGTCGATTACGAAGTGAAGCCTTTCGACAAGTTCGCAAAACCGATGTGGTACGCTGACGGTGTCGCCATACTTCAGAAACTGGCACAATTGGGAATCGAATCGGAGATTTACACCGAAAAGAGCCGTATTCTGGAATTCAACCGCAAGAAGACCACCCAGAAAGTGAATCTCTACGAGAAGGTGCAGATTCCGGGGTATCTGGAGGCAATCAGGAAGATAAAGAGATTCATGGAAGATGAGGAGAATCTTTCTAAAGCATCTCAGAAGATAGTCAAGACCCGCCACGCGCAGGAAGAGGAGGAGGAATCGCTATGATACGTAAAATGACAAAATACTCTTTCCTGCTTCTCAACGCTGAGACTGACAAGTTCCTCGAAGATTTGCAGAAGACAGGCCTTGTCGACATCACACGCAGCAGGAAACCGGTTGATTCCCAGACCGCGGAACTCTTCGCCAGGAGCGAGAGTCTCAGGATGTTGATAGACCGGATACTTAAAGATGACTTCACACGCAATCCCGAATATGTAGAATTGCAGAAAAGCCTCTCCACAGCACGCCGCAGATATCAGGAAGTCCTTCCTTGGGGTAAGTTCGACAAGGAAAGAATCGCGCTTCTGGAGGAGAACGGCTACCGTATGCATTTCTACTGCATAGCAAAAAAGAAGTTCAATCCCCAGTGGGAACAGGACTATCCTCTTGAAGTAGTAAGCGACGATGGCAGTACTGTAAGATTCGTAATTGTCGCTCCAACCATTGAACCTGACCTTCCTGTCAAGGAGATTGCAGCACCCGATGAATCAGCTGACATACTCGGGCTGGAGGTAAAGTCTCTTGAAGATAGAATAAAATCGCTTGAAGAGCAGATGTCAGGTGAAAAGGAACGGATTCCGGAATTGAAGAAGGAACGTTCCGAATGTGAAAGCAGACTTCAGAAAATGCTTGCAGCTTCGTCAAGAGAAAGCGCTGCAGAAGATACGCTTGACATTCTCACCGGTTTCGCGCTTACGGACGATGACGATGTTGTCAAAAACGAGCTTGACAAATTGGGCGTCTTCTATGTGGCAGAGCCTGCCACAAAGGAGGACAATCCTCCTATAAGGCTGAAGAACAATTGGTTCGCACGAAACTTCGAGACTCTTACAGGTATGTACGGAATGCCTGTGTACGACGAGTTCGACCCTACCCCTATTCTAGCACCGTTCTTCCTGCTTTTCTGGGCATTCTGTATGGGTGATGCAGGTTACGGTATCCTGCTTATGGGCGTCGCATTCATGTTGCGTAAAGTCGATTTGTTAGGGCTTAAGAAGCACTGGAGACTTGTACTGACACTTGGCGTAGGATCGACCGTCATCGGGTTTTTCCTCGCCACCTTCTTCGGAATCAATCTGACTGAAGTGTCCTGGATTCCTGAAGGACTCAAAAAATGTATGATTGCCGGTAAGATTGAATTGGGAGGCACAGGCTACGACGTGTCAATGATTGCGGCACTTGCAGTGGGCGTGTTCCATATCTGTCTTGCGCTCGTAGTCAAGGCTATCGGCCTTACAAAACGTTTCGGTCTGAGCAAAGCCGTCAGTACCTGGGGATGGATTTTACTGATAATAGGAGGGATATCGGTGGCCGCATTCTCTCTTGCCGGTGTTATGGATTCAACAGTCACGAAATGGGCGGTAATCATCATAGGGATTGTGTCCGCTCTCGGAATATTCGTATTCAACACACCGGGGCGCAATCCGCTTGTGAATATCGGTGCAGGATTGTGGGATACCTATGGAATGACTACGGGACTGCTGGGAGATGTACTGAGCTATGTCCGTCTGTATGCACTCGGCCTTGCCGGAGGAATGCTGGGCGCGGCGTTCAATTCGCTTGGTGGGATGATACTTGGTTCAGACCCTACCTGGCAGTGGTTATTTTTCGCACTGGTAGTGATTCTCGGCCACGCACTTAACTTTGCAATGGCTTGTCTCGGAGCCTTTGTCCATCCTCTTCGTCTGACTTTCGTGGAATACTTCAAGAACAGCGGATACGAAGGAAGAGGCACCGAATTCAATCCGCTCAAGGAAGAAATCATTCAATAAAAACAACAATAAAAAATAAATGTCATGCTAACAACAATTCTTGGTTACGTAGGTCTGGCCTGCCTTCTGGTACTGTCAGGCGTCGGTTCTGCAATCGGAACAACCACAGCGGGAAATGCCGCCGAGGGTGCTTTGAAGATCAATCCTGAGAAGTCTTCAAGCTATCTTATCCTCTCCGCAATGCCTGCAACCCAGGGTCTCTATGGTTTTGTATCATTCCTTCTCTGGCCTAAGGACATCGCCACTATGCAGACAAATGGCGCACTCTATTTCGCAATGGGTTTGGCCATCGGTTTCGTGCTTCTGTTTTCAGCCTTACGTCAGGCAAAAGTCTGCGCAAACGGTATCATAGGTGTAAGCCAGGGACACGATGTCCAGACCAACACAATGATTTACGCTGCTCTTCCTGAATTCTATGCAATCCTCGCACTCGTTGCAGCTCTGATGATATAGAATCACACGGTTCGAATAAGAGGACAGACCCCGGAAGCTATCTGAATGTCTTCCGGGGTCTGTCCTGTCATTTTGAAAAGGCAGTCACAAAATGTATCTTTGCACGGAATTTGTGAACCTGCTTTGAAATGGTTCTCAAACATTGAAAGGATATGAAACGATTTTTGACAATAATAGCAGCGGCACTGACGCTCATACCAGCAACGACTTCACACGCACAGACAAAAGCCGAAACCAGGCTTTATGAAAAGACAACAGCCAAACCTTCAATCAAGGCATACGAGAAGTTCTTGAAGAAATATCCGCAGTCAATCTACGCAGACAGGATATCTTTCAGCCGCGACTCTCTCATATTCTCAACCATAGACAAGGACAGTGACCTCGCCCTTGAGCAATACATTGAAAAATACCCATCATCCGCAATGCGTTCTGCGGCTGACTCCCTCATATCAAAGTTGCGTATCAGTAGCATTTCGGCAGAATATGCAACCGAATTGTCAATAAAAACATTAAAAGAAAACGGCATTACTTCAGATATTACGGCAGAATCGGCATCATTCCGTTATCACGGAGATGAATATATAGCTTCAATCGTATTCGGAGCAGAAGAATCCGGAGCGGACACCTATTCCATATTCATTCTCAAGCAAAGCGGAGAGGGCTGGACTGTTGCAGGAAGAATCGTGAAGGAGAGGAATTTCCTTTCGGACGGACTTACCGTTGTATCGGCAGTCGATGATGCAGTGTGGACAGATGTCAATGGAAAAAGATATCTTGAATTTTCATACGTCAATACAGGTGAATCCGGTTTCAGGAGCGGCAAAGAGGTGGAATATGTAACAAACCTGATTGACCTTGAAAGCGGGAATCTATACAGTGCAATATTCTACGGCAAGGCACTCACCGGGATGAAAATTGAAGGACGGACACCCGACATTCTCGCCGGGGGACTGATTCTTCCAGAGCAGACATACCTTGTCGATGCGATGAAGAACAATGAAAGGCTTGTCCCTATCGCAGAGGCAGACGCTCTGACAGATGAGGCCATCGGGTGGTGGCGCTCGAAGAATCCGAGGGCGGAGACAACAGCCAAGACACTCTCTTTCGGACAGATTGAAAGCAATTGCGGCATAGTCAGCCGTTTCAAGAAAGAATCAAAGGAAAATTCTCAAAGCTACAGTGCCGCACTGTTCGATATCAGAGGCTATACGGTGATTTGCTCGCTCAACAAGAAGACCGGCAAGTATTCACTCGTATGGGCAGAGCCGATGGCTGTTGACAAGAACAGGGACAAACTGCTCAATTCAATCTATTTTGAAAACGACAGTACATTGTGCCTATATTACTATCAAGGGCGGAAAACCTTCAAGATTAAGGTCAATCTGACCTCCAAGGCCGTTTCAAGGTAAATGATACATACGTGTCGTATCGGGCCTGTTTCAGCCCTTTACAACCGGGAAATCGGACGGCAGAGTACTGTATTGCGGTGAGCGGAGAGCACTGTTCGAACTGACCTTGTCAGAACAGATACCCATCCTTATCGTACCTCGTCCATACACCGCGTTTACCTGATCAAGAACCTTCATCAAGCCTTTGTCCTTTTCCCGCGCATCAGCATCATCGAAGAGCATTGGCATCACACTGCTTTCCGGGACAATCTTCAATGCTGTGACGCCGGCTCTCTTGTATGCACAGTCAGCCCTGAAAAACTGCCTGACTGATTTCACGGCAGAGGCAACAATCTCAGATGTACTGGAAGTGGGAGTACGGAAGAATACTATATCATTTGAGATGGATTGTCGGACATACTCCTTGAAACGGTTTGTCATAGCAAATACGGCAAGTTCATAACATACGGACCCTTGCTGTCGCAATTTTTCAGCAGTCATAGTGGCAAAGAGAGCAACCTGCTCGCAAAGCGCTTCCACATCCGTGATTTCCTTGGAGAAGCTGCGAGTATTGCTTATGGACTGCTTGGAGCGTACGGCATCTTCAAATTCAATTGTCGGAATACCGTTGAGTTCCTTCCAAGTATTGAGACCGGGCAGTCCGAAAAGACGATTGACCTGACTCTGCGACAAACTTGCATAATCCCAGGCAGTAACCACGTTCATCGATTGAAGCTTGGCAAAAGTCTTGCGACCGATTCCCCATACATCGTCCACAGGGAACTTCCTAAGTACCTTCTCAATATCCTGCAGACGGTGCATATAGCAGCCACCCTTGAGTTTAGGGTACTGTTTGCATAATTTAGAGGCTATCTTGGCAAGAGTCTTTGTAGGGGCAACACCAACGCTTACAGGTATGCCCGTCCAACGGAAGCATCTTGCCGACAATTCTTTGGCATATCTGTCAAAATCGATGTCCATACCTTCCAGATTCAGGAAAGCCTCATCTATCGAGTAGACCTCCATAGCAGGAGCTGACGCTCTGAGAACTGACTTGACACGACGCGACATATCGGAATATAGAGCCATATTACCGGAGAAAACTGTGACACCGTTCTTTCTGACAATATCCTTTATCTTGAAAAAAGGAGCCCCCATCTTTATTCCGAGAGCTTTCGCCTCATTGCTGCGGGCCACTGCACAACCATCGTTATTGCTCAATACAATGACCGGTTTTCCGTTCAGATCGGGACGGAAAACACGCTCACAAGAGACAAAGAAATTGTTACAGTCGGCAAGAGCGAACATCTGAGCTACCTTACCCGCTTGATAATATATGTAACCACGCCCCAGATAGTAAAGCGGTCATCCGGAGACACTTCAATAGTTCTGAACTTGCCTGAAAGAGAATTCATCGGTACAAGGCTGACACAATCGGGAGAAATCTTGACTTGTTTGACAGTGAAGCCTCCGTCAATATAACAAATTGCCTTGCAGCCATCGTACGGAGTAATACTCTTATCAACGACAATTATATCACCGTCATCCATTCCGGCATCAACCATCGAGCAGCCTTCTACGTTAAAATAGAAAGTGGCGGCAGGATGACGCACTATCATTGCCTTCAGGTCAAATTCTTCCTTATATTCACTTTCAGGAGATGGGAATCCGGCCATAACGTCGCCAAGCAGCGTTCCATCCCACTCATCATCAGAAATCTTATGAGGAACAAAATTATCCATAATCAGATATATGAACAGCAATAATTCACAGAAAGAACAAGTAATAATCGGTTATAAACAAAGATACAAAAGAATTTACAAAGGACAGGCATCGAAGATGCCCGTGCGAAGCACGCAATGCGCGCGGAGCGCTGCACTAAAGTGGCGGCATACAGCCGCCGCCTTTGAGCCCTATGACACGAGAAAGAGGACAGGCATCGAAGATGCCCGTGCGAAGCACGCAATGCGCGGCGGAGCCGCTTGCACCAAAGTGGCAACGCCACCTTGAAAGCCACCTTGGGCTCAGACAAAGGACATTCCCGCGCGTGAGCGCGTAATGCGCGCGGAGCGCTGCACAAAAGTGGCGGCATACAGCCGCCGCCTTTGAGCCCTATGACCGATGA
>JAGHVK010000086.1 GCA_018064345.1 Candidatus Cacconaster merdequi | reverse complement strand
CAAAAAGGAGATCTGCTTGTGTGCGAAGGAGGCGATATTGGAAGGTCCGCAATTTGGAATAATGACTACTCTATCTGCATTCAGAACCACCTTCATAGGCTGCGTCCAATAGGTGATGTGATTCCTTTGCTCTACATGTATTACATCATGCATCTCAAACGTACCAACAACATTGAAGGAAAGGGTATTGGTTTACAAGGACTCTCTTCTGGGATGTTGGACAAATTGGAGATTCCATTACCGCCATATAACGAGCAGAAACGTATCGTGGACAAAATACAAGAGGCATTCGATGTCCTAGATTCCATTACCGAATCGCTGTCGCTAAGCTAACGTTTCGGCAATAGAATCAAACAAAGTTGACAATCTTTCGATCATATCGACAATTCTGTCTTGTTCCTCCTTTGGCGGTAATGGAATAATCACTTTTGAATACTCAGAAATCCAGTACCGTTTATGGGTTTTACCTATTAGATGGGTAACACTTATGAAATAAGCCACATACTTTACGTTGACACCTTTTTTCACATGTAGAATCTTCACTGCTGAAGATTTTACTTTGAAAGGGAAATCAACATACTTGCTGTCAGTTGTAAAATCATCAAAGATGATAACAGGAACATCTTGGCAAATACCTTTCAACTCGTTTGTATGTCCTATGATAAAAGATTTGCCTGCTGTCAAAACAGGAATGTCGTACAAATCAGAGTAGTCTGTTGATTCGACGATGTATGCTTGAGGTTGCTCATAATCCACAATGTCTTCAAGTGAACAGAAGCACCATCCACTTGGTGCCTGCCCATAATGCGGGCTATGTCATTTGCCGTTCAAAGCCTGGACGCCCTTCTATATTATTCTTGATTGCTCAAATGCAACAAGAATCAATATGGAAGAAAAATTCAAAGCATGGCTTGTCAAGCAAGACTTGGCAGCAAACTCCGTCACATCTTATGTGTGGACGGTGAAATACTTCCTTCGAGAGTACAAGGAAGTAAAGCGCAGCACACTGCTTGCGTACAAAGGGTATTTGGTTGAGAACTTTAAGCCACAGACCGTAAATCTCAGGCTACAAGGGATCAACAAATTCCTGGAGTTTCAGAAACAGGATAAACTGAAATTGAAGTTTGTCAAAGTCCAGCAAAAAAACTTTCTGGAGAATGTCATCAGCGATGCTGATTATAAGTTCTTCAAAAAGAAGCTAAAGGATGACGGCTTGACTGAATGGTATTTCATTGTGTGGTTTATGGCTGCTTCTGGAGCTCGTGTCAGCGAACTACTTCAGATTAAAGTGGAACACGTCAAAGCCGGATATCTGGATATGTATAGCAAGGGAGGAAAGATGCGGCGTTTGTATATTCCTCAAAACCTTCAAACAGAGGCCTTGAAATGGCTGGCATCTGACAAATTAGAAAGCGGTTACATTTTTCTTAACCGGTTTGGAGAGCGTATAACCACACGGGGAATAGCAACGCAGCTAAAGCAATATGCCGTGAAATATGGACTCCCGAAAGAGGTAGTATATCCACATTCTTTCCGACATCGGTTCGCAAAGAACTTCTTGGACAGGTACAATGACATTGCTTTGTTGGCTGACCTTATGGGCCATGAAAGCATTGAGACAACTCGAATCTACCTCAGGCGCACAGCGTCCGAACAAAGGGAGATTGTTGATAGAATCGTGAACTGGTAAATGCTTCCCTGCAGGCTTATGCTTGCAGGGATTTTTCTATCATTTCCAACTGTGAGAAGATATCGTTAACTTTTGAAACAATTCGCAATTGCTCATTATATGGAGGTACACCGATTGGCAATTCTTGTATAAAAGATTTGGCAACTCTTTGCTGTCCAACAACGCCATTGTAAGTTCCTGCGCAACTACCAATGAACATTTGGGATTTGAAATATAATAATGAGTAATCAGGCAAAATCTCTTTACATCGAAATACATTAAGCTCTGTTGTGCCTGCACCTATGCCATTGGGAAGGTTGTGAAAGACTACAGACTTGCGATTCTCCAAGCAAGGTGATATTTTGGCGACAGCAACGTCATTGTCTTGAAAATGAACAAAGCCTTTTTTGATGTCGCCCCACTTTCTACATTCGTACTCAAAAGTATTACAATATCCATCAGAGACACAAGTCATCGGGACAAATGCTGCTTCAGTATCATCTTTGCTATGAGTTTTGGGGTTTATTTCAAACACTTCACCGACTGTGGTGATAACCCATGATGAAGGGATCTTTCCATATTGCGGGTTATCACAAGATATGACGGCCTTAGGGTTGATGCGTTTCAGCAGTTCTGATGCTGGTTCATCTGATGGATCCTGTGGCACGAGCTTTCCGTGAATAGCCAAATCTAATGTCTTAGATTTGGTTGCAGAAATAGCATCCATCAAAACATTCTTTTCCTTTTCTACGAAGTCTAATATTGATAGCCAATTATCAATTTCTTTGACAATCTGTTTTTGTTCAGCCAAAGGAGGGACTGGAATGAATGACTGTTCAACCTGATTGAGATAAAATCCCTTTTGAGCCGTACCTTTTGCACCATCTGACATAATTTCTTGATAGAAATCGCTGTCAAACACATACTTAAGATATTTGTTGAAAATTAAAGTAGTCAATATGGTAACACTCCTTTGGAAACAAAACTGCTCTGTAGTTTCAACCACACAACTTCGCCCTAGCGTGGCAACTGTAGTAAGCAATATGTCTCCTTTCTGCAGATTTGTCCTAGAATTGCACATAACCCAATCGTCATGAGACAAATACCGGCATTCTTCTACATCAACGATTGTGTCGAAATTTACATTTTTCGAAGAAAGCATTTTATATTTTGAAGGTGTGGACATACCAGAAGGCGGATTATGATCTCCGTCTACTATCTTTGTGCAAATGGAATCCAATCTGCACCAGCACCAACCATCCGGCACTTCAAACGGTACGTTCTCATAATGGGACGTATCGGAATGCTAATGATACTTTTCGGGAAAAAGAAATAGACAATAATTCACATCTGAAGTGAAATGTACAATGTGCAGCAAGATGAATGGCGAAATCGGCACATGGGTTCTCCCTTCATCCATCATTTTACCTCTTGAGCGAGAGGATGCGGCGGGGCATTGGATGAAGATTGTTGGCACGGTTTCCAAGGTTCTTTACGAACCCCAGGCCGAGCCCCTTGTATGTAAGCAGCAGATATCCTGTCGGTTGCTCCTTGAATGAGAGAGTTTCCCTTGCGAGAAACCTGAGGGCGGAATCTCTGTCAAGTTCCACTGTCGGATATTTACCTTCCGGCAGATTGACTGAAAGAGCCTCGTCTGCCATAGGAAACTGAGATTCAAACACTTTGAGCCCTGAAAGATTCCGGCTGGAGCCCTTGTGCCCCTTTCTTGAAGATATGCACTCCTCTCCCCCGCCCTGTTTGACCATAAGAGCCGCAAAGAATCCCTCGCCACGGTCCTCACCCGGATAGAAGTGGCGCATTTCAATGCACTTTGCACCGAGGCTGCTGCAAATCCACTCCACAATGTCTTCATCTTCGTAACGGTTGAATGTACAGGTTGAATAAATCAAGTGTCCGCCATCGACCAGAGAATCCCAGATATCTGTCAGAATGCGTTTCTGCCTTGAAGCGCACAAGCTGACGTTGTTAAGAGACCAGTTCTCACGGGCTTTCTCATCTTTGCGGAACATTCCTTCGCCGGAACAAGGTGCATCGACGACCATAATGTCGAACGATTCTCCCTTGAAATGAGAAGGATCGCTGTTTGTCACAGTTGCGCCACCGCAACCCCATTTGGCCACGTTTTCTGCGAGCACAGCCACACGCGAAGCCATTACCTCATTA
Organism: Candidatus Cacconaster merdequi; assembly: GCA_018064345.1. Classification (GTDB taxonomy): domain Bacteria; phylum Bacteroidota; class Bacteroidia; order Bacteroidales; family UBA932; genus Cacconaster; species Cacconaster merdequi. Next base: position 5,321 of record JAGHVK010000086.1, on the reverse strand, counting down.
GCTACCAAGGAGTTGTTCCGTGGATTCCCCTTTTCGACAGACATAAGGTGAGAAAGTAACTGAGTTGTTTTTCCGCCCGGAGCCGCACAAAGGTCAAGTACCCTGAATGAATCGCGGCGTCCCATTCTTTCAAAGATTTTTTCAAGCAACGCGCCCACATACATCGAACTCGCTTCCTGAACATAATAAGCTCCGGCATGGAAAAGAGGGTCAAGAGTGAAAGATACCCTTTCCTTCAAGTAAAAGGCTTCGCCCTCAGCCCAAGGCACAGGATCACCCGCAATGTCACCGAAGTATTCCCGCAAGGCGCTGAGGGACATCTTGAAAGGGTTTACCCGGACAGATACCTCCGGAGCGGAATCCAGCGATGCTATCACTCTTTCCGCCCGTTCCTCTCCCAAAGAGGCAGACATTATCTTGACAAAGTCTTGTGGAATCATTACCTTTGCAAAGATAAAGAAAATTATGGCAAACGTATATTTCGATAAAGACAGTATAGAAGTGGATGACGCCGTGCTGCCCGAATTCTGCAGGAATTTCAGGGAAATCAACGCCGGCGGAGGGGTTGTGTCTGACGGCAAAGGCAATTACCTGCTGATTCTGCGTCACAACGTGTGGGACTTGCCGAAAGGCAAACAGGAACCGGGTGAGCCTATTGAAGCGTGCGCACTCAGGGAGGTATCGGAAGAGACCGGTCTGAAGAATCTTTCGCTGAAGGATTTCATCTGCACGACACACCACACATACAAGATTGCCGGCCAGCCCTGCATCAAGCACACTTTCTGGTACAATATGGAATATACCGGCAGCGAAGCCCTTGTCCCTCAAACAGAAGAGGATATCACCGAGGCCAAGTGGGTTGCAAAGGAAGATCTGCCACAATACCTGAAAGAGACGTATCCTTCAATCGCAGAGGTCGTCAGTCACGCAGGTCTGTTATAATCACATCCTTGGAAATGGAGGAAGTGCTTACGCTGAAGAAACTCTCCGGCTGCTCTTCTGTAACCTTGATTGAACTGAGGACAGCCTTGTAATCAGCATATTTGACTGTCGCAGAGCCCTCCCCGGCCTTTGTGAGAGTTATCTTGGAAAAAATGGAAGAATCATCTTTCTGGATGACAAGTTCCAGAGTCTTTGCGTAATAGATCCACCGGTCCGTCCCGTTTCCTCTCACATATCCGTCCTCTGTCTCTACACGGTAGCACAAGTCCTGAACATACGCCACGCCCTTCATCAGGGATTTTTCTTTGCCGGATGAAGTATCAAAGAGCTCAAAGTTGCAGGAGAAACGGTTCTGCGCCCCGGCTACGGAGCACACAAGCAACAGCGCAAGCGATAGAAGGCATCTTTTCATCTCAAATCATCTCAAAACGGATTCTCAGATATGGTTCAGGGACTCAAGTAATTTGTCCAGTTCGTCCATTTCAGTCACGTACACATTCCGTGCCTTGCTGCCATCCTGCGGACCGACTATGCCCGCCGCCTCCAACTGATCCATTATCCTGCCCGCCCTGGCGTATCCTATGCCAAGCTTGCGCTGGAACATTGAAGTGGATCCCATTCTGTACTGCACCACCATCTTTGCGCACTCCTCGAAAAGCTGGTCGCGCTTATGCAAGTCTGTGACAGCAACATCAGAATCGTCGGAGTCATCCGGACATTCAGGCAGATAGAAAGGATGTGAATAGCCGCGTTGCGAACTGATTTCGCCTACAAGGGCGATAATCTCAGGAGTGTCTATCAAGGCACACTGGACACGTGTAAGGTCGGCGCCCGGATGGACTACCAGCATATCTCCGCGTCCGATGAGCCTCTGCGCACCCGGAGCATCAATGATGGTCTTGGAATCAACGCCCGAATTCACCTTGAATGCGATGCGTGAGTTGAAATTCGCCTTGATGGTACCGGTTATGATGTTGGTGGTAGGACGCTGCGTAGCGATGATAAGATGTATTCCCACTGCACGGGCCTTCTGTGCCAGACGTGCGATAGGCTCTTCTATCTCACGGCCGGCAGTCATGAGAAGGTCAGCGAACTCATCGATAATCACCACAATATACGGCATGAAACGATGGCCCTTCTCCGGATTGAGATGGCGGCCGAGGAACTTCTGGTTGTACTCACCCAACTGGCGGACATCAGCAGCCTTGAGCAGGTCATATCTGTCGTCCATCTCTATGCAAAGCGACTTGAGGGTGGAAACCACCTTCTTCGTATCTGTTATGATGGCTTCATCACCGTCCGGCAGCATTGCGAGGAAATGCTTCTCAAGCTTCGAGTAGAGGGAAAGTTCCACCTTCTTCGGGTCCACCAGCACAAGTTTCATCTCCGCAGGATGCTTGGCATAGAGGAGAGAGGCAATCATAACATTAAGTCCCACTGACTTACCCATTCCAGTGGCGCCTGCCACAAGCAGGTGGGGCATCTTGGCAAGGTCAAGGAAGAAAGGCTCGTTGGTAACGGTAATACCCATCGCCAGCGGAAGTTCCATCTTCGCCTCCTTGTATTTCGGCGAGTTGAGAATCCACCTCAAGGCCACAACGCTCGGCTTCTCGTTCGCCACCTCTATTCCCACGGAGTCAAGCAATGTCACGACACGCACACCCTTTGCGCCAAGTGATATCGCTATGTCCTCCTCCAGGTTGCGCACCTGTGCAATCTTCACTCCATCAGCAAGATGAATCTTATAAAGGGTAACAGTAGGCCCCATCTTGGCAGTTATCGACACTACCTGTATACGATAGCTGTTCAATGCGTTCACGATGCGCTGCTTGTTCTTCTCAAGCTCGTCGTTTGAAACCTCATAACGCATCTTGAGATAATCGTTGAGCAGAGAAGTGGAAGGGAAACGGTACTCCGGCAAGTCGAGACGAGGGTCGTATTGATGGTCATCCTCTTCATTCCTGAGATTCTCAAGGACATCATCCCCAGAGGCCTCGATGGTCAAAGGAACCTCATCACCCTCAGCCTTGCAGTCACCGGCTACATTTGAGGAAGGGCCGGACGGGAACACGACAGTTTCTTCTTCCGAATCATAATCAAGGCCGTAAAGGGAGTCGGACTTCCGCCAGTTACGTACAGGATCCTGCTTGTTTGAGGTCCCCTCTTCCTGCACGCTTTCCTCTTCATCATTCGCAATATCTTCTTCATCAGAATCTTGCGCAAGGCAATCCTCCTTATCTTCTGAAGCAGTCTTCACACGATGGGACACCCCGTAGAGAAGATCGTCGAACCAGAAGGCCACTTTCTTCGTAAACATAAGCACGAAGAGAAATAGTGCAACAAAAAGGATGCACCCCTCCCCGAAAGGCCCTGTCATCTTTCCGAGCCATTCATCAGCAAAATAGCCATAAGAGCCCCCGGCCCCGGCTTTCAATATGAATCTATAGTCTGTGAAGCGGAAGATGTAGGAACAAAGTACTGAGAAGAGCACTGCTCCGAACAGCGACACGAGACAGGCCCTCAGGATATTCACTCTTCTGATTCTGAAGCAGGCCACGGTGATGGCACCCAGGAAGAATGGCAGAAAGAACGCACCGAAGCCGAAAAGCTTCGATACAAGAAGTTCCGCCCAGAAGAAGCCCAGCTTCCCTCCGCTGTTCGTAGCGGTCACCTCATTTGACATTATTCCGTTCTCAAACTTCAGGCTCTGGTCGAATCGCCAGGTAAAGAGGTACGATACCAGCGCAGCAAGAGTATACACGGTGAAGATGGCAAAGACAACCCCTGCCACTATGCGGATGGTGCGCGAAGTGTTCTCACTCACAAGCGGTTGCTTCACCGCTTTGGTTTTCTTTTTCTTCTTTGTCTTTTTCGAAGCCATTACTTCTTGAACTTGCGGCCGTTGCGGTTTCCTTTCTTGAAATTGGCCCCGCCGCGTCCGCCACTGCCGCCCATTCCGGGACGGTTGAATACAGCATCCTGGGCGAGAGCACGCAGATGAACGTCCTCAGGAACTTTCAGCTTTCCGCCGGAAAGTTTCTCGATGTCAGCGAATATGGTCTCTTCTGCCACATTGTCCTTGTTCCAGATAAGATACTGCTGACGCATATAGGTGGCGAGGCACTTTATCATCTCCTTCTTCACTTCATCGTCCGGACGGTCAGCAATCAAGGCTATCATACTTTCGATATTACGGCCGTAGCAGGCAGCCTTGATGGGAGTCTTCGGCCTTTCAATGGCCTCCGGCCTGGAATTAATATCAGACGCGGAAGGCGCAGGGAACGGGGAGTCAATATCAAGATCCAAGCCTGCAATGACATAGGCGTGATCCCATAGCTTGTGTTTGAAATCATTCAAGTCACGGATACCCGGATTCAGCGTAGCCATCACCTGCACTACAGCCTTTGCCTGCTCACTTCTTTTCTCACGGTCGGGAATAGCCTTGACCTGCTCAATCATCTTCTGCACGTGCCTGCCATATTCAGGCAGGATAAGTTTGTCTCTTTGAGTATTGTAATCCATAAAACAAATGTTACAGGATACAAAGATAAGAAGATGTTTTGAAATATCGGTGCCGATTAAAAAATTACGCCTTAATCCGGAAAACAATAAGCGTTTTGCTATCTTTGCAGAAAAAAGGAAAGGCATATGCATATCGGAGTGGCAGGCAACATAGGAAGCGGAAAGACAACCCTCACAAGACTCCTTTCGGAGCACTACGGCTGGACTCCGAAGTACGAAGCTGTCACATACAACCCATTTCTGGAAGATTACTACAAGGATATCCCGAGATGGTCCTTCAACCTTGAGGTATATTTCCTCACCCAGCGTCTCAAGGACCTGATAGAGATAAACAAGAGTGACAAGGTCGTGATCCAGGACAGGACCATCTTCGAAGGAGTGTATGTGTTCGTGGCGAACAACTACGATATGGGGAATCTCTCAAAAAGAGACTTTGAAGCCTATATGGACCTATTCGGAGTGATGAAACAGATGGTCGGCACCCCGGATCTGCTCATATATCTCAAAAGTTCAATCCCCCACCTCGTCGCCCAGATTCAGAAACGCGGCCGCGAATACGAACAGAGCATAAGCCTCGACTATCTCCAGGGCCTCAACGACCGCTACGAAAAGTTCATCACAGAGCAGTACGACGGCCAGGTTCTGACAATTGATGCCGACAGCCTCGACTTCGAGCACAACCCCGAAGACCTCGCCACAATCACCGACAAACTCGACGCCCGCCTGTACGGACTTTTCTGACAGATTCCAAGGACCTCTATTTTTCTAAAATATTTTTTTGCAAAAGATTTTTTTTGCATATATTTGCAGTCCCATTACGGGAAGTAGTTCTTACAACAGTTGGAGAGATGGTAGAG
>JAGHVK010000097.1 GCA_018064345.1 Candidatus Cacconaster merdequi | reverse complement strand
TCCTCTTCGTACCACACAAAGGGAGCTTGCCGGTCTTTCCGATGACATTGAACATAGAGGTAGCAGCAAAACTGGAGGATATTACCTGAAATAAAATTTGTTCCCAAATCCATCCTTGACAATATAGATGGGAACAATTAATCTCAAAGAATTGGGAACAAATTGGGAACAAGAAAAATAAAAACCCCGCTACAGTGTGTTGTAGCGGGGTTTTAAGTGACTCCTACAGGGTGACTTTCTTGGTGAAGCGGCAGGGGATGCTGCGGGTGTGGAAGAAGTCGAGGAGTTCGTAGGACGGATCGATCAGGAAGTCTTTTGAGAAGAGGGTGACTGAGTCGGGTTTGCCGTCGTGTTCGAATGAGACATCCACGTAGAGCCTTGCCGAGCCTTTGTTCTTCTTGAGTTGCTTGACGAGTATCTTTGAGAGGTTCTCGTCAAAGCCGTCGTGAGGAAGTGCTATGTGGAACTCCGTTATGTATTCCGAGCGGGTATTTGCGAGAAGGGTCATATTGACAAGTCGCATCTGGAACTGCTCTGGCTCTTTCTTTTCTGTATCATCTTTCTTCTTGAAAGAGTAGCGGCTCTTTGATGCAATCTTGATCAGCAGGGCGCTGTTGATTTGAGTGTATTTCATGAATTTCTCATACTCGCTGCTGAATATTGTGAAGGTGTGGCTGCCGGAGTAATCTTCTACGGTAAACCTGCACCAAGGCTTGTTGTCGCTCTTGGTGTAATTCACTATGACGTCGGTAACGAGCCCTGCTATTATGAATTCTTTGTTCTGCAAAGATTTGTCGCTCTGGAGGTTTTGCTCGCACTCGTTGAACTTTGCTATGTCGCAGGAGGTAAATTCAGCAATTTCGAACTTGAAGCGGTCAAGAGGGTGTGAAGAGAGGTACATACCGACAAGTTCTTTCTCTTTCTTGAGGAATTCGAGGTCGTTGAACTCCTTGATTGACGGTGCTGCGGGACGTACCGGTTTCATCTCGTCCACCTCACCGAAAAGGCTTGAGCCTTGTGCGAGTGTGTCGTTCTGGAATTTGTAGGCGTAGCGCATCAGGGCATCGATGAAGGTGTCGTCCTTGCTGGTACCTTCGAAGTACTGCGAGCGGGCGATATCCTTGAATCCGTCGAATGCTCCAGCGTATGCCAGACACTCCAGGGTTTTTCGGTTGATGGCGGTCAGTGGGATGCGTTCCACAAAGTCGTAGATATTCAGGAACGGTCCGTTCTTCTCTCTTTCCGATATTATCACATCGATGACATTGGCTCCGATTCCCTTGATTCCGGCCATTCCGAAGCGGATATTGCCTTCCTTGTTCACGGTGAATCTTGTGAAACTCTCGTTCACGTCAGGGCTGAGTACCTGTATCCTGAAATGGCGGCAGTCGTCCATGATCTTTGTAATCTCATCCATATTGTCGAGATTGCAACTCATGTTTGCTGCGAAGAATTCAGCGGAATAGTGGCATTTGAGCCATCCGGTCTGGTAACTTACCCAGGCGTAGCAGGTGGCGTGGGACTTGTTGAAAGCATATTCGGCGAATTTCTCCCACTGCTTGTATATCTTGTTGAGAATGGCTTCCGGGTGCCCGTTGGCGAGGCCTCCTTTTATGAATTTCTCCTTAAGGTCGGAGATGATGTCCTTCTGCTTCTTTCCCATTGCCTTGCGGAGCTTGTCGGCCTGGCCTCGGGTGAAGTTGGCAAGTTTGCGTGAAAGGAGCATCACCTGCTCCTGATATACGGTGATGCCATAGGTGTCCTGCAGAATTTCTTCCATTTCAGGAAGATCGTATGCTATTTCCTCTGTTCCCTGCTTCCGGTTCACAAAAGATGGGATGAAATCCATCGGACCCGGACGGTATAGCGCGTTCATCGCAATCAGGTCTTCGAATCTTTCAGGATGCAGTTTCTGCAACCACTCCCTCATTCCGGGCGATTCGAACTGGAAGACTACGGTGGTATCGCCACGGCCGTACATTTCGTAGGTTTCGCGGTCGTCGATAGGAATCTTCTCTATGTCGATGTCTATTCCGTGGCGCTGCTTGATGTTGCGCAGGGTTTCGGAGATTATGGAAAGGGTGTTCAGACCGAGGAAGTCCATCTTGAGCATTCCCACGTCTTCGATGAAGTGTCCGTCGAACTGTGAGGTCCAAACATCTTTTCCGGTATCCTTATCCTTTGAAAGACAGATAGGTATATGTTCTCCAAGATTGCTCGGTCCGATGATGGTGGCACAGGCGTGCATTCCCACCTGCCTTATGCTGCCTTCGAGTTTGGAGGCATAGTAGAGAACTTCCTTGTTGAGTTCCGTTCCGTTCTCGAGTTCCTCCTTGAATTCCGGGACGAGTCTGAAGCAGTTGGCAAGAGTGACCTTGACGTTGGTGTCCTCCATACCCTTCTGGAACATCTTCTTCTCAATCTTTTTCTGTCCCGGGTTGTCAGGGTCATCTACCTCGACATCTTTCTCAAAGGCTTTGAAGCCCGGCAGAAGTTCGTCCAGCTTCGGATTGAACGGGTACTCTTTCTCCACCTTTTCGGTAAGGCGGTCCGGAACCATCTTGCTCAGACGGTTGGATTCATCGATTGACAGCTGGCTTATTCGGGCGACATCCTTCAAGGCTCCCTTGGCGAGCATCGTTCCGAAGGTGATGACTCTTGATACGTGGTCGATGCCGTATCTTTTCTCGACATACTCGTGAGCCCATACGAGGTTCTCGAAATCCACATCGATATCAGGCATCGATATTCGGTCGGGGTTCAGGAAACGCTCGAACAGAAGTTGGTATTTCAGAGGATCGAGATTGGTGATTTTCAGGCAATAAGCCACGACGGAGCCTGCTGCGCTGCCACGTCCGGGTCCTACGAGGTCTCCGTTTGCACGGCACGCTGCAATATAGTCCTGGACTATCAGAAAGTAATCCGGGAAGCCCATCCTGGCGATAGTCCTCAGCTCGAAGTCGATACGTTCGCTCTGCTCTGCATTGAGGGTGTCCCCGTACCTTTCCTGAGCTCCCTTGTAAGTGAGGTGGCACAGGAATGCGACTGACTTGCAGAAATCGTCACCGCGGTATTTCTGATCAAGGATATTCCCTTCCTTGTCCTGCTTGATTTCGTACCGGCCTTCGTCGATGATGGACTTGTACTTTTCAAGCTGGTTGTCAATATCTTCGAGGAAAGAGGGGTCTATCTGGAACTTCGGAAGGACGTGGCCGCGGTCTATCTTGTAGATTTCTATCTTGTCAGCTATCTCAAGCGTCGTTGCAAGAGCTTCAGGATGGTCAGGGAAGAGTGCGAGCATCTCCTCTTCACTCTTGAGGTACTCCTGCTGGGTGTAGTGAAGCCTTTTCTCGTCGCTGATGTTTGAGTTGGTGGTGAGGCAAATAAGCCTGTCGTGTACAGGACCGTCCTCCTTCCTGATGAAATGGACGTCGTTGGTGGCGACCGTCTTCACTCCCATCTCTCCGGCAAGTTGGAAAAGTGCTTCGTTTACTTTCGCCTGTCCCTCTCCGACATCTTCCGAGAAACCTGTTTCGGACCGGTGGAGCATCACTTCAAGATAGTAGTCATCTCCGAACACTCTCTTGTGCCACTCTATGGCCTTGCGGGCAGAGTCCAGATCTCCGTTGAGAATGTCCCTCGGAACTTCACCTGCAAGGCAGGCGGAACAGCAGACAAGGTTTTCGTGATATTTTTCAATCACTTCGTGGCTGACACGCGGTTTGTCGAAATATTTGCCTTCGATGTGGCCGGTGGAACATATCTTCATCAGGTTCTTGTACCCCGCATAATTCTTTGCGAGAAGTATGAGGTGGTAGTAGTTCCTGTGATTCATATCCTTCAGATGGTGGTCGTAATGACGTGTCACATAGACTTCGCATCCGATGACAGGCTTGACGATATAGGAATCGTCGGGGTTCTTGTTGGCTTTGTCGTCCGCGTGTTTGAAGAACTCCTTCACGCCATACATATTGCCGTGGTCGGTGATGGCAAGAGCCGGCATACCCAGCTCCCGGGCTCTCTTGAAAAGTTCCTTTATCGAAGAGAGTCCGTCCAGGATGGAATATTGCGTGTGAACGTGAAGGTGAACGAAAGCCATTCAGGTTCTAAATTAGAGCTTTACCTGTCATTATTTCAGGCTGAGGGATGCCCATCAGCTTGAGGATTGTCGGTGATATGTCGGCAAGGCGTCCGTCGCGGACTTCCTTGACATCGTCATCCACTACGATGAATTGCACCTTGTTGAGGGAGTGGGCCGTGTTTGGAGTACCGTCAGCGTTTATTGCATTGTCGGCATTGCCGTGGTCAGCCGTGATGAGGACTGTGTAGCCGTTCCTGCGTGCAGTACGTACCACATCACCTACGGCACTGTCAATGTATTTGACTGCTTTGCAAATGGCATCATATACACCTGTGTGTCCGACCATATCGCCGTTGGCGAAGTTCAGTATTACAAGGTCGTGCTTCTGTGTGTCGAGATCGGCTATAAGTGCATCCTTTACCTGTGGTGCGCTCATTTCAGGCTGAAGGTCGTATGTGGCTACTTTAGGTGAATTGATGAGTATTCTGTCTTCGCCTTCGAACTCTTTCTCGCGTCCTCCGTTGAAGAAGAATGTCACGTGTGCGTATTTCTCCGTCTCAGCTATCCTGAGCTGCTTCTTGCCGGCATTGGAAACCACTTCGCCAAGAGTGAGCTGGACATTCTCCTTGTCAAAGAGAATATGAAGGCCGGTGAACTTGTCATCGTACGGTGTGAGGCAGCAATAGTAGAGAGGCAGAGTCGTCATGCCCTGCTCAGGCATATCCTGCTGAGTGAGGACTGAAGTTATCTCGCGTGCGCGGTCATTGCGGAAGTTGAAGAATATGACACAGTCATCCTTTTCTATCTTTCCAACAGGTTCACCATCTGCCCCGACTATGCATATCGGTTTGATGAATTCATCTGTCACGCCCGCATCGTAGGATGCCTGTATTGCAGCTGGAGCTGAAGTGGCTTTCTCACCGATACCGTTCACAATCAGGTCGTAACCGGTCTTGACTCTGTCCCAGCGTTTGTCGCGGTCCATAGTGTAGAAGCGTCCGCAGACTGAAGCGATTCTTCCGGTTGTCTGTGCCATCTTTCCTTCAAGTTCCTCGATGAATCCCTTTCCGCTCTTCGGGTCAGTGTCGCGGCCGTCCATAAGGCAGTGGACGAAGACCTTGTCGAGTCCGCAGTTCTTCGCTTCCGCGAGGAATTCATAAAGATGGTTCAGGGAGCTGTGTACTCCTCCGTGTGAGCAGAGCCCCATGAAATGGAGCTTCTTTCCGCTTGTCTTTACATATTCGTATGCTTTGCGGATTTCATCATTCTTGAGAAGAGCGTGCTCGCGGCAGGCTATGTTGATCTTGACGAGGTCCTGATATACAATCCTTCCGCCTCCGATGTTGAGGTGACCTACCTCGCTGTTTCCCATCTGACCTTCAGGAAGACCTACATCTTCTCCGCAAGCATCCAGGTGTGAGAATGGATATTTTGCTCTAAGTGAGTCAATTTCAGGGGTTCCGGTAGTGAATATTGCGTTTGATTTGTCGTGACGGCCTTCGCCCCAACCATCCAGAATCATCAATAATACTCTTTTTTGCATAATTTTTGATATTTTTGTCAATACTTGCAAAGTTATCAATAATATGACAACAAAAAAGACAAAGGGAGCCAAAAAAGATATAAACAGGCATTCCAAGGCTCTCAAAAGCATCAGTGGTATAAGGATTAAGGACAAAGGCGCAAGAAGGAGCAAAAGCACCGAAGAGGTGGAAGGTGTGCTGAGTCTTACCCGCGACGGATTCGGATTCGTAAAGGTGGATGGCCGTGAAGAGGATATCTATATCCCGTGGCGAAGGACCAGCGGAGGCCTCAACGGGGACTTCGTAAAGGTTGCTGTTTCGAAGAAGAAGTCAAGGATGAAGGACCACAGTGCCGAGGGAGAGGTCATACGAGTCATTGAACGAAGTGCGAAGCCTCATATCGGGATAATCCATACACGCGGCAGGCAGGTTTGGGCGATTGTCGAAAGCAAGAACATGCCATACGACATACAGATTCCCGTGGATTCAGAAGACGGCCTGCTTCCTGAAATAGGGGGGATACGTGCTGAAAAGGGAATGAAGGTAGCTGTGCTTGTGACTGATTGGCCGAAGAACAGTGCGGAACCTGTCGGAAAGATAGTGGACGTACTCGGTCATCCGGGCGACAACGACACGGAAATGCACGCTATCCTGGCGGAGTACCAGCTTCCTTACCGTTTTGAGAGTGAAGTTGAGAATGCGGCAAATGGAATTTCGGAGAAGATTACTGAGAAAGATCTTGCTGAGCGGCGGGATTTTCGCTCAGTGACTACTTTCACCATAGATCCGGCGGATGCGAAGGATTTTGATGACGCCCTCTCTTACAGGCAGTTGGAAAACGGAAACGTAGAAGTAGGCGTCCATATTGCGGATGTCACACACTATGTACAGCCTGAATCAGTTGTCGATAAGGAGGCTTTCCTGAGAGGTACGAGCGTATATCTTGTGGACAGGACAATCCCTATGCTCCCTGAGATGCTTTCCAACAAATTGTGCTCCCTCCGTCCGAAAGAGGAGAAACTCTGCTTCAGTGCAGTGTTCGAACTCGATGCAAAAGCGAAGGTGAAGAACCAGTGGTTCGGCCATACAGTGATCAAGTCCGATTACCGTTTCAATTACGATGAAGCGCAGGATATAATAGAGAACCAGCACGGCCCTCTCTGCAAGGAGATACTTGCTCTTCACTCTCTGGCTCAGATTCTTCGCAAGGAAAGATTCGAAAAAGGAGCCATTTCTTTCGAACGTCCTGAGATGAAGGTCATTGTGGACAAGAACGGTAAACCTCTGGATGTCGTTCAGAAAGAGTCGAAGGAAGCCAACTGGCTGATTGAGGAATATATGCTGCTTGCCAACAGATGCGTGGCCGAATATGTCACCAGAAAATGCAAGGCAAAGGAGCCAACTTTCGTGTATCGTATCCACGAGAATCCGAATGAGGAGAAACTGTCGTCACTCCGCAGCTTTGCGAAGAATTTCGGGTACACTCTCGGCGACACCGCGGATCCGAAGAAAGCGGCCAGAAGTCTGAACGACCTGATGAAGGCAGCGAAGGATTCGCCTGCCGAGAACGCCCTCCAGCTTCTCGCATTGCGTTCAATGGCACGTGCAAGATATTCCACCGACAATGTCGGCCATTATGGTCTGGCTTTCCCGTTCTACTGCCACTTCACTTCTCCTATCAGGAGGTATCCTGATATGATGGTACACCGTCTTCTTGACATTTACCTTGCAGGAGGAAAGTCTCAGGACAAGATGCAGTATGAAGAGTACTGCAAGCACTCTTCCGAGCGTGAGCAGATTGCCACCGAGGCGGAAAGAGCCAGCATAAAATACAAGATGGTGGAATTTATGGAGGACAAGATAGGACAGGAGTTCGAGGGGAGCATAAGCGGCTTGACGGAATGGGGCATATATGTCGAGATAGAGCCTACCCACATAGAGGGTATGGTCTCTTTGCGCGACATACGTGAAGACTACCTTCAGTTTGATGAGGAAAAGTACGAGACCAGGGGCAAGGCTTCCGGCCGTGTCTTCCGTCTGGGCGACAAAGTACGGATCAAAGTGCTGCGCGCAAATCTCGAACAGAAGATACTCGATTACGAACTGATCTGGGAATAAAGGACCCAGCAGCCGGAATCAGGCAAGAACTTCGTGAAGCACGTCAAGCGAGCGTGCATTGATTTCACAACCAATGTGGTAGGAAAGATATTGGAGCATCTTCTTCGAGAAGGCGTTCCTTCTTGACGATGAAAGTTCCAGACTCATCGTTTCCTCGAAAGTCGATTTCATTATCAAGAGGAAGAGATCCTCTTCCCATGGATTGAAAATCCCCTGCGGCTCAATTGCTCCGTCCGGGCGGAATCCCATTCTGGTACAGAAAGAAGCAAGGAACCACAGGTGAAAGTTGGCTACAGGCCCGTCCGTGGATTCAAGCCTGGCAACGGCTCCGCAGAGCCAGTCTGAGAGGGAACTGTCGGCATCCTCGTTCCTTATACTTCTGAATATCACCTCGCTTATGAACATTGCTATGGTGCTCTTGTATATGTTCGACCTGATACTGTCGAAAGAGGCCACAGGCGTCCATTCCTTAAGGGAAGAGAGGGAACTCTTGGGCGAATCGTAACTGATGATGTCCAGGATATTCAGAGGATGGAACATTGCTGTGGACTTCCGTCCGCTCTTCAGACCACGGACAAAATAACTCTTCCTGCCGTGCAGCGAGTCAATCGTATGGACTACCGCACTGCTGTCCGAGTACTTCGTCAGATGAAGCACCACTATCCTTGATTTTTCTCCAGATGGCATTTGAGAGCACGCATTGCCGCTCCGCGGTGCGAAATAGCTGATTTCTGTTCCATCGATACTTCAGACATAGTGACCTGGAGCCCTTCTGGAATGAAAATTGAATCATATCCGAAACCTTGGAGGCCGTCGTGTTCGGACAGTGCTATATGGCCCTCGCAAGTTCCTTCAAATACAGTCAGGTTTCCGTCTTCTATCAGAGAGACAACGCAGAGGAATCTGGCAGTGCGCTTTTCATAAGGTACACCTTCCAGACCTTCGAGGACTTTCCTCCTGTTGGCTGCAAAGTCTTTCTGCTCACCGGCATAGCGTGCGGAATAGACCCCCGGGGCACCTTTGAGCGCATCAACCATCAGTCCCGTATCATCTGCAAAGCAAGTGCGGTGGAACTTGTCCCAGATGAACTGCGCTTTCTGGATGGAGTTTTCACGTATGGTGTCGTGTGTTTCGGGAATGTCGCCATTGAAGCCAAGCGAGGATGGAGTTATTATCCTGAAGGAAGAGCCGAGTATGCCTTCGGTTTCGGCGGCCTTGTGAGCATTGTTTGTTGCGAAGATGATTTCCATTGTCCAGGACCCTGTTCTGCATTTGAGGCAGGTTCCGTGACCCAAAGGTATAAACAAATGCCAAATTATTATAAATTTGCAGAGTAAATGTTCTTAAAGATGAAACGTATTGCAGTATTGGTTGCCGCCGTCATCCTGTCCGCAGGGCAGGCGGGAGCGCAGAGTAGGAATTTTGACTTGGGAAAAGGACTTGAAACACAGTATTCTGTGCTGAGGGAAGTTGTTTCGGGATATGTGGATTCCATCGATTATAACAAGATGTTCATCAAGGGTATCAACTCGATGCTCGGCACGCTTGACCCATATACCGTCTATATTCCGGAGGAGGATGAGGAGGATTTTGAACTGATGACCACCGGCAACTATGGAGGAATAGGGGCTTTGATCAAGAAACGTCCGGGTGGCGGTGTTGTTATAACCGAACCTTACAAGGACTCCCCTGCCGTGAAATTCGGCCTTGTGCCGGGTGACACCATTGTGGCAATCGATGGAAAACCGGTTTTTGACGAGACCTCCGAGCAGAGTACGGGCAGGATGAAAGGCCAGCCGGGAACCACCGTGAATTTCACAGTCGTCAAAGGCCGTACTGCAGATACCGTTGATGTAGTCGTCAAGAGGGAGAAGATACATATCTCCAGCATCGCCTACTCTGGAATGATAAAGGATTCCATAGGGTACATCAAGATAACCGGTTTCACCGAGAAGCTCAGCACTGAGGTAAGGAACGTCTTCAACGAGTTGAAGGATGCCGGTGCCAGGAGGCTGGTCATTGACCTGCGTGACAACGGTGGCGGAATAATGGAGGAAGCAGTGGAAATCATATCACTTTTCGTACCGCGCGGTACGCTTGCCATGTCATCTCAAGGTCGTGTCAGCTCTCTGAACAAGGAGTATTTCACCAAGAGTGCACCCGTGGATACAGTGATGCCTCTTCTCGTGATGGTGAACAGTTCATCTGCCTCTGCTTCAGAAATTACTTCCGGTGCTCTTCAGGATCTGGACCGTGCGACAATAGCCGGAAAGAGGACTTACGGCAAGGGCCTTATACAATCCGTCCGTCCGGTAGCATTCAACGGTCAGGTCAAGGTCACTACTGGCAAGTATTACATCCCGAGCGGAAGATGCGTGCAGGCGATTGACTACAGCCATCGGAATGATGATGGCAGTGTAGGAAGCATCCCGGATTCACTGAAACACGAGTTCCTGACGAAAAACGGGCGTAAAGTCTATGATGGTGGTGGAATAACACCGGATATAGAGGTGCAGTCACCGAAATTCAGCCGCCCGGCTTATTCTCTTGTATATAACGATATTACTGGAGATTTTGCCACCGAATACTATAAAAAGCACGAAAGCATTGTCCCTGCTGCGGATTTCCATCTGACCGATGCAGAGTATGAAGAGTTCGTCGATTTTGCTGCCGCGAAGGATTTCGATGCCCGCAGTGCAGCCCAGACGGCCCTTGACCATCTGATAGAAGCTGCACAGCAGGAAGATCTTTATGACCTTTACAAAGCGGAGATCGACGCGCTTGCCGCCAAGGTCAATATGGACAAGAAAGCCATTCTCAGGGTGAAGAAGGGAGAGATCAAGCCTCTTCTTGAAGAAGAGATAGTTACGAGATACTATTTCCAGGAGATGGGAGTGATGCTTTCTCTGCGCGTGGACACACAGCTTGATGAGGCGATTGAAAAATGGCTCGCTTCTAACGGTATTTAGTCTCTTCCTGTAGCATTCCGAGATAAGAACAATATCTTTCCGGAGATATCAGGCCGTCGTCCACGGCCTGCTTTACGGCACATCCGGGTTCGTGGGTGTGGGTGCAGGGCTTGAAGCGGCAGTTGTCCGTTATCTTCAGCATTTCAGGAAAATAGGTGCTCAACTCCTCATCCTCTATATCCACCAGTCCGAATCCTCTGATGCCCGGTGTGTCAATGACGAACCCTCCGCAGGAAAGCGGATGCATCTCGTAGAAGGTGGTGGTGTGCTTGCCCTGGAGATGGCTTGTGGATATGTCGCCTATCTTTGGGTTGAGGGACGGGTCAAGAGCTTTCAACAGTGAGGATTTGCCGACACCGGAGGCTCCGGAGAAGAGGCAGATGGAGTCTTTGCACATATCCTTCACTTCGTCAATGCCGCGGCCGTCGGCAACAGAGATTTCAAGTACCTGATATCCGGCTCCGCGATATATTCCGATGAAGTGGGAAAGCATTGCCTGGAGGTCCGGCTCGTCATATAGGTCCGTCTTGTTCACGAGAATCACAGGATGTACCTGATAGGCTTCGCAGCATACGAGGAAACGGTCCACGAATTCAAGTTTCGTCTCCGGAAGAATCATTGTCGTTATCAGGAAGACCTTGTCGATGTTCGCTGCTATGATATGGCTCTCTCTCGACAGATTGGTTGATTTTCGTATGATTCCGTTGCGTCTCGGGAGTATCCTGCTGATTGTGGCCATCCCATCCCCACCATCCGCAGGCAGGTTGTATTCAATGACATCACCTACTGCAACAGGGTTGGTGGCTCTTGAGCTTTCCAATCTCACCTTCCCGCGGATTACTGCCGGGAAGGGATTCCAGACAGGAAGTTCGCTGAGCAGGTAATGGCTGCCCGTGTGTTTGACAACTGTGGCCGTTCCTTTCGTTTCCATCATTGCAAAGGTAGTAAGAATCCTCTTTTTTTAGTACCTTTGCCGGGCAAAATCGACATTATGTATTCACTTGAAGAACTCGACAAGATAGTGGCAAGATCCGTTTCGTCGGTGTGCGGGACGGCTGAACCGGAAAATCTGTATGCTCCGATACGCTATATGATGTCCATCGGAGGCAAGCGTATCCGTCCGAAGATGTGTCTGCTGGTTTACTCCCTCTTCCATAATGAGATAGGGAAAGAGGTCCTTTACCCGGCGCTGTCGCTTGAGATGTTCCACGAGTTCACTCTCGTCCACGACGATATAATGGACAGGTCAGAGACTCGCCGCGGGAATCTCACGGTTTACCGCAAATGGAGCCAGAACACCGCCATCCTTTCCGGCGATGTGATGTCGATTGCCGCCTATGACCTGCTTTCCTGCGCTTCTGACAAATATTTGAGAAAGGCGATGGAAATCTTCACGAAGATGGCGGTGGAAGTTTGCGAAGGACAACAGTACGATATGGATTACGAGGATATGCCTTTCATCACGATGGATGATTATATGAAGATGATAGGCCGCAAGACAGCCGTACTCATAGCCTGCTCCGCAAAGATGGGGGCGCTGCTCTCCGGTGCTGAGGAAAGCGCTTGTGATGCGCTGTACGAGTTCGGTTATCAACTGGGGCTTGCCTTCCAGATTACCGACGATTACCTTGACACCTTCGGAAACGAGAAGACTTTCGGAAAGAAGATAGGCGGTGACATAATCAACAACAAGAAGACCTGGCTCCTTGTGGAGGCTTTCCGCCTTGCGGGAGCGGACAGGAAGAAGGAACTGAGTTCAATACTTTCCCTCGGTCCGGAAAGAAGTGTGGAAAAGATTGAGAGGATGCAGAAGCTGTATATCGACCTGGGTGTGAAGAATGCTGCCAGTGCTGCAGCCGAAGAGTGTCATTCCAAGGCGATGGCCGCACTTGACACGCTTTCCCTCAATGAAAGCCAGAGAGAACTTCTCAATGAATTTGCAAGAGAACTTACCAGCCGTGACAAATAAATCAGCCGTGACCGACAGACTGGAGATAATGGCTCCTGCGGGCAATTTCGAATGCCTTGCCGCTGCGGTGCAAGGTGGGGCGGATTCTGTGTATTTCGGTGTCGGACAGCTGAATATGCGGTCACATTCCGCAAACAACTTCGCCCCCGCCGACCTTGAAAAGGTCTGCGAAATCTGCCGCCGGAACGGAGTCAAGTCGTATCTCACACTCAACATAGTCCTGTATGACGAGGACCTTGAACCTATGCGGGAAGCGCTGCGCGCTGCAAAGAAGGCCGGCGTCACGGCGGTCATTGCATCCGATATGGCTGCGATATCCTATGCGCGTTCCCTTGGTATCGAAGTACACATCTCCACACAGCTCAGTATCTCCAACCATGAATCACTCCGCTTCTACAGTCAGTTCGCCGATGTGATAGTCCTTGCCCGTGAATTGAATCTCGGCCAGGTTAAGGAGATAAAGAGAATCATTGATGAAGAGCATATATGCGGTCCTTCAGGCAAGCCTCTTCAGATAGAGATGTTCTGCCACGGTGCTTTGTGTATGGCGATTTCGGGCAAATGTTATCTTTCCCTGCACGAATACGGTGCATCCGCCAACAGAGGGTCCTGCTATCAGATATGCAGGCGCGGATATGAGGTGACAGACCTTGAGACCGGCTCCAAACTGCTCATAGACAACAAATACATAATGTCCCCCAAGGATTTGTGTACCATAGAGTTTATGGACAGGATAGTTGATGCTGGAGTTACTGTCTTCAAGATTGAAGGCAGGGCACGCAGCAGCGAATATGTGAAGACTGTGACAAGAGCCTACCGCGATGCGGCTGATGCTGTTGTGGAAGGCAGATATACGCCGGAGCTTGCCGCACAGTTGAAGACTCGTCTGGCAACTGTATTCAACAGGGGTTTCTGGGACGGCTATTACCAGGGCGCTCGTCTTGGCGAATGGAGCGAAGTCTATGGAAACAAGGCTACTAAAACAAAAACATACGTCGGCAGGATTACGAATTATTTCGCCAAGCTCTCGGTGGCGGAGGTCCTTGTCGAAAGCGGGTCCCTGCATATTGGCGACGAGGTTCTGATATGCGGTCCGACAACCGGAGTTATTGAATACACCGTAAATGAGATCAGGGTGGACCTCAAGAGCACGGACTGCGCTCCTAAGGGGGTATATTGCTCCATTCCTGTTTCCTGCAAGCTCAGACGCAGCGACAAAGTCTATCTTTTTACCTCTCAGAAGTAATATCTCTGGCTGAAAAGGCTTCTGCCGGCTTCCCTGAGAGCGGGCGTAAAATCAAAATTTGTTCAAAACCTGTTGGTAAATAGGAATATTTATGCTACCTTTGCATCCCCGCAAAAAGCGGAGATAAACACATAAATAAAAGATTAACAACTATTTATGCCAACAATTCAACAATTAGTTCGCAAAGGACGCGAGGTTATCGTAGAGAAAAGTAAATCTCGCGCGTTGGATGCTTGTCCTCAGAGACGTGGCGTGTGTGTACGTGTTTATACCACTACACCTAAGAAGCCTAACTCAGCAATGCGTAAAGTTGCTCGTGTAAGGCTCACCAATCAGAAAGAGGTCAATGCATACATCCCGGGTGAGGGCCACAACCTTCAGGAACACAGCATCGTGCTTGTTCGTGGCGGTCGTGTGAAGGACCTTCCTGGTGTACGTTACCACATCCTTAGAGGAGCTTTGGATACTGCTGGTGTAGAAGGACGTACTCAGAGCCGTTCTCTCTACGGAGCCAAGAGACCGAAGAAATCTAAGAAGTAACCTGTTTGTTTAATTAATCAAATTTCAAAAAAATGAGAAAAACGAAGCCTAAAAAGAGGATTCTACTTCCTGATCCTAAGTTT
Source organism: Candidatus Cacconaster merdequi (assembly GCA_018064345.1). Classification (GTDB taxonomy): domain Bacteria; phylum Bacteroidota; class Bacteroidia; order Bacteroidales; family UBA932; genus Cacconaster; species Cacconaster merdequi. Next base: position 3,096 of record JAGHVK010000097.1, on the reverse strand, counting down.
CACGATGTACAGGTTACCCGTTTCGTGAACAATCTTATGCTGCAGGGGAAGAAGAGTATCGCTTATTCTATTTTTTACGATGCTATCGACATCATCGGCGAGAAGATGAAAGATTCTGAACAGGCTCCACTCGATATTTGGAAGAAAGCCCTCGAAAACGTAACCCCTCAGGTTGAGGTGAAGTCACGTCGTGTAGGTGGTGCAAACTTCCAGGTGCCTATGGAGGTTCGTCCGGAAAGAAAAGTCTCTCTCAGTATGAAGAATATGGTACTTTTCGCCCGTAAACGTTCCGGTCACTCCATGGCCGAAAAGTTGGCTGCTGAAATCATGGCTGCATACAATTGCGAAGGTGCAGCATTCAAGAGAAAAGAAGATATGCACAGAATGGCCGAGGCTAACAAGGCGTTCGCGCATTTCCGCTTCTAATATTATCGAATGGCAAGAGATCTTAAATATACAAGGAATATCGGTATAATGGCTCACATTGACGCCGGTAAGACCACTACATCCGAGAGAATCCTCTACTATACAGGCAAGACGCACAAGATGGGAGAGGTTCACGAGGGCGCTGCTACAATGGACTGGATGGTTCAGGAGCAGGAAAGGGGCATTACCATCACGTCGGCTGCGACCACCGCTTTCTGGCACTATGCCGGCAAGCAGTACCAGATAAACCTGATAGACACACCGGGCCACGTGGATTTCACGGTCGAGGTGGAACGAAGCCTTCGCGTCCTTGATGGCACGATAGCCACGTTCTGCGCAGTAGGTCGTGTACAGCCGCAATCGGAGACAGTATGGCGTCAGGCGGACAAATATCACGTTCCAAAGATTGCTTACGTCAATAAGATGGACCGTACCGGTGCCGATTTCCTTGCCGTAGTTGATGAAATAAACGAGAAGTTGGGCGCACGCTCGATTCCTATTTGCCTCCCTATCGGAGCCGAGGACAATTTCGAGGGTGTAGTTGACCTTATATCGAAGAAAGCTTACTACTATTTCGACAGCAAGGAGCTTGTTAACTACGAGGTAAGGGAAGTTCCCGCTTCTATGGTTGCTGAAGTCGAGGAGTGGAGAGGAAAACTCATCGAATCCATCGCCGAATACAACGACGAGATTCTTGAGAAGTTCTTCGACGACCCTGACTCCATTTCGGAAGATGAGATTATCGAAACGCTGCGCAAGGCCACCATCGACATGGCGGTGGTTCCTACCTGCTGCGGCTCATCTTTCAAGAACAAGGGCGTGCAGTTCCTTCTGGATGCAGTGATGCGTTATCTTCCTTCTCCGCTTGACAAGGGCGGCATTACCGGCGAGAATCCTCGCAACGGCAAGCAGGAGGATCGCAATCCTGTATCGGCTGAACCTTTCTGCGGTCTCGTGTTCAAGATAGCAACCGATCCGTATGTCGGACGTTTGGCCTTCATAAGAGCTTATTCGGGAAGACTCGATTCCGGCTCTTATGTACTCAATACCCGTTCGGGTAAGAAAGAACGTGTTGCAAGGCTTTACCAGATGCACTCCAACAAGCAGAACCCTATCGAGTTCGTAGAGGCAGGTGACATTTGTGCCGCCGTCGGCTTCAAGGAGTTGCGTACAGGCGATACCATCTGTGAAGAGTCCCATCCTATCGTTCTCGAGTCAATGTCATTCCCTGATCCTGTGATCGGGCTTGCCGTTGAGCCGAAGACGCAGCAGGATCTCGACAAACTTGGAATCGCTCTTGGCAAGCTGTCTGAAGAAGACCCTACCTTCACAGTCCAGTCAGACGCTGAGACAGGTCAGACCATCATCAGCGGAATGGGTGAGCTTCACCTTGATATCATCGTCGACCGTCTGCGTCGCGAGTTCGGTGTGGAGATCAACCAGGGTGCGCCTCAGGTGAACTACAAAGAGGCTGTCACCAAGTCTGTACAGCACCGTGAGGTATTCAAGAAGCAGACAGGAGGTAGAGGTAAGTTTGCTGATATCATTGTCGAAATCGGTCCTGCCGACGAGGGAGTCACCGGACTTCAGTTCATTGACGAAGTCAAAGGTGGAAATGTTCCGCGTGAATTCATCCCAGCCGTCGAAAAGGGATTCAAGTCAGCAATGTCGAACGGTGTCCTCGCAGGATATGAGGTCACTTCCCTGAAGGTACGCCTTCTCGACGGAAGTTTCCATCCTGTGGATTCGGATGCCCTTTCTTTCGAAATCTGTGCGCGTCTGGCGTTCCGCAAGGCTCTCCAGAAGTGCGCTCCGGTTTTGATGGAACCTATCATGTCTCTTGAGGTTGTAACCCCGGAGGATTATATGGGTGATATTGTGGGCGATTTGAACCGCCGTCGCGGACAGATTGTCGATATGGACAGCAAAGGCAACGCAAGAATCGTCAAAGCCAAGGTACCGCTTTCAGAACAGTTCGGTTACGTAACCGTTCTTCGAACTCTCTCTTCAGGACGTGCTACCAGTTCAATGGAATTCTCCCACTATGCAGAGGTTCCTGGTAACATCGCCAAGGAGATAATCGACAAGCAAGGTGGTCCCCGCAGATTTGCCGATATTGATGAATAATCAAAAAATCAACAATAATGAGTCAAAAAATCAGAATTAAACTTAAATCTTACGATCATGCTTTGGTTGACAAGTCAGCCAAGAAGATTGTAGATACCGTAAAGGCTACAGGAGCTGTTGTAAGCGGTCCGATACCTCTTCCTACAGACCAGAAGATCTTTACAGTAAACCGTTCGACTTTCGTAAACAAGAAAGCTCGTGAACAGTTCGAACTTAATTCTTTCCGCCGTCTGCTGGATATTTACAGCTCGACTCCTAAGACCGTTGATGCTCTTATGAAGCTCGAACTCCCAAGCGGTGTAGAGGTTGAAATTAAAGTTTGATAAGAATATTTTCCGGCTCGGACGCTTCCGGATTCAGGACAGTTTCTTTGAAATAGTTTCATATTTGAGAAAATGTTCCTAAATTAGCGCCTTGGAAACAGGATTATCTTCGAGTTACATTTTTTGTACATCATAGATAGTTTCAGGTCCCATAGCTCAGTTGGTTAGAGCATCTGACTCATAATCAGGGGGTCGCAGGATCATGCCCTGCTGGGACCAC
>JAGHVK010000073.1 GCA_018064345.1 Candidatus Cacconaster merdequi | reverse complement strand
ATCAGCCTTGCTACAATAGAGAATACGCTGAACGCCCTGCTCAACAGTGGCTACATAGAAAAACACGGCAAGTCACGCGGGACGTATTACACGAAGAATTAAGGAATCACTGAAAATATATCCAACCTGCTGCACTCTTTCACGAATAACAACATTCACCAAAACATAGTTATTCTTGAATCAAACAAGCTACAGTCCCGACAAGTTCGGGACTTTTAAGAGGGAGGCCGGCCAAAAATTGCTTTTTGACCGGCCTCTGCGCATTTCCATTTCATCAGGCTTTCTGTTTCCTGTGGCGGTGGAATATCTTGTAAACCACCGGGACGACTACAAGCGTCAGGAAAGTGGAGAGAGCCATACCTCCGATAATCACCCAGCCTATTCCGTTGCGGAGTTCGGCACTTGAGCCGGACGCCACGGCCACAGGAATCATACCTATGATAGTGGAAAGGGCGGTCATCAGGATAGGCCTTGTACGCAGCTTCACTGCCTCAACAAGCGCCTGGTCGATGTTCATTCCTTCACGGAGCCTCTCGTTGGCGAAGTCCACCAGCAGGATTGCATTCTTTGCCACAAGACCTATCAGCATCACGAGGCCGAGCATAGCATATATGTTGAGCGACGTAGCCGAAAGAGCAAGGGCCAGGATGGCGCCGAGTATCGAGAACGGTATCGAGAACATAACCACGAGCGGGTCAATCCAGTTGTTGTAGAGAAGCACGAGAGAGAGGTACATCAGTATTATGGAGAGCATTATCGCGATTGCGAAGACACTCATCGAATCCATCATTGACTTCATATCTCCCACTGTTTCGATAGAGACACCCATTTCGTCCGCCTTCCGGCTGACATTGTCAAGGAAAGCGCCTGAGACCTGTCCCGCGGATACTCCTACGACATTGGAACTGATTGTAATAGAAGAGTTTCTGTTGTATCTTTCCAATCGGTTCGGACCGGTACCGATGCGCACGTCAGCAAATTGGTCAAGGGTCACCTTGCTGCCCTGCTGGTTGATGAAGCAGAGTCCTGCCACATCTTCGATGCTGCTGCGGTAGAAATTGTCAGCCTTGATGTTGATGTCGTACTCATAATCATCCCTGACGAATTTCATAGTGGTATTCCCCTGGAAAGCCATCTGCAAAGTGAGTCCCACATTGTCGAGGGAGAGGCCGAGAGCCGACATCTTGTCCCTGTCCACAACCACATCGACTTCAGGCCTTCCGCTGCCGGTTGAAAGCTGTTGCTGTATAGTTCCGGGTATGCTCCTCATCTGGGCGAGGGCATACTCCGCGAATAGAGCCACTGAATCCGCCTTGCTGGACGAGAGCACATATTCGACGTCGGCACTGTTGCCGGAGCCGTGGAGCGTTGCGGCATAGACCTGAACCTTTGCATCGACAAGATACTGAGTCAGTTCACGACGCATTCCCGATATATAGAGATGGACTGATTTATCACGCTCCTTAGGAGGGACCATCTTGCATTTCATTTCGGCAAGATACGGAGTACCCTGATTGCTTTCGTTGTTGCTGCTGGTGAGACCAACCATCGAAACCACCTCACGGATTTCAGGCTGGCCGAGCAGCCAGGCCTCAGCGCGTGCCACCTGGAGGGACGACTCTTCTATGGATATATCCTTCGGCATCTCAAGCAGCACCGTGAACTCGCTCTGGTCCACCTTCGGCATGAACTCGAAACCAACGAATCCCATCGGGAAAAGAGAACATACCAGAACTGTGATGGCCAGAACTGCAACACCCACCCAACGTTTGTGGGAGAGAGCCTTTTCAAGAAGTCCTGCAACCCAGTCACTGAAGCGTTTTACGATGCCCTCGAACCAAAGCATGAACCTGCTCCACGAACTCTTGCCGTCAAGCACGTCGAGTTTGCCGAAGCGCGAAGTAAGCAGAGGCACAAGCGTAAGCGAAGCCAGGAGGCTGAAAAGTATCGAAAAGATGATTACGCCGCAGAACTGTCTCAGAATATCGGAAACGAGGCTGTTGGTCAGGGCGATAGGAAGGAACACAATCACCAGGACGACAGTCACGGTGACTACTGTGAACCCGATTTCCTGCATCGCATCCTTGGTGGCCACAAGAGGTGACTTGCCCATCTCCATATGGCGGCAGACATTCTCAATCACAACGATTGCGTCATCTACCAGCACTCCGATTACGACTGAGAGGCCGAGCAGCGACATTATGTTCAGCGTGAAGTTGAACACTTTCATTCCAATGAATGCACCTATGAGCGAGAGCGGTACCACGAACATCACTATCAATGCGTTCCTCCAGTTGTGCAGGAAGAGAAGAATCACTGCCGTAACGAGCAGGATAGCGAGGAGAAGGTCGAACAGGACAGAATTTATGGACTCTCGGGTAAAGTCGGAAGTATCTGACACTTTGGTAATTTCAAGACCTTCATCCGCAAACTTCGCTTCGAGGGAAGATACCGCGGCCGTCACTGCGTCGCTCAGTTCTATTGCATTGGCATTCTCCTGCTTGAAGATGTTGATCAGCACAGCATCCTCACCGTTCACGCGTGCGAGCGTGTTCACATCAGAGGCTGTCTCGACAACATCAGCAATGTCGGAGATACGGATCTGAGTGCCGTTCGGCAAAGTCATAAGGACAAGGCCGCGTATCTCGTCCACGCTCTTGAGTTTTCCTGAAAGACGTATGGCTGTATTGGTATTGCCGTCCTGAAGGCTTCCTGTAGGGAAATCGAGGTTTGCGCCCTTGAGCGCTCCAAGCACCTGGACAGGGCTCATACCAAGTTCCCGCATTACCGCCATATCCATATTCACCTGTATCTCACGAGGATGTTCCCCCACGGTCTCAACCTTTGCCATTCCAGGAATGCGCTGAAGCTCAGGGATGACATTGCGTTTGACCAGATCGCTGAAATCGACGGCGTCAAGATTGGAACTCAAAGCCAGAGTTATGACCGACCTCGCATCCACGCTGATTTCATTGACCATAGGAGCCAGCGTTCCTGACGGGAGTGTGGCTTTCTTTGAGTTGATCTTGTTCTGTGCGTCAGTGACGGCCTTGCCTATGTCGGTTCCGTATGTAAAAGAGACGAACACCATCGACATACCCTCGAAAGAGTAAGAACGCATCGATTCCACACCGGCCATCGACGAAAGGATATCTTCAAGCTTGACGGTCAGGGAACTCTCCACTTCGCTCGGTGAAGCGCCCGGATATATCACCTGCACGTTCAGTGAAGGAGGAGTGAACTTAGGCATAAGTTCCGACTTCATCGACGAGTAGCCGAGCAGGCCGAATATGCCTATCACAAGGAAGAGCACCGTCACATAAACGGGTCTCTTTATCGACAAATCAGAAATCTTCATACACTTTCACTGTTTCATTTGTTCACCACGTTCACGGAGCAGCCGTCAGAGACATTCATAAGTCCGGCAACAACAATCTCTTCGCCCTCCTGAAGTCCGGAAAGTATCTCTATCCTGTCGGAGAACATGTCACCCAGCCTTACTTCGCGACGTTCGGCCTTGCCATCCTTCACCACATACACATTGGCGGCCAGCACACTTCCTACTACAGCCTTGCGCGGAACGAGAAGCCCGGCCTTGCCGCTTTCCGCGACAAAATTCACCTTCATATACATCCCGGCGTGAAGGTCAACGTCCTTGTCCATAATCACCTCGACAGGATAGTTCAGACCTCTGTCAGTCTTGACGCCTATGCTCCTGACAGTGCCTGTGAACACTTTGCCGGAACCATCGTCCGCAGTGGCGCTTACCTTCATACCTGCTGAAAGGAGCCTTGCCTTTGAACCGGATACATTGCATATCACTTTGATTCTGCTGTCATCCACTATCTCGAAAAGAGGGACGTTAGGGGCTATCAATGCACCGGTCTCCACGAATCTGCTGTTGATTGTCCCTGCAATGGGAGCCTTTACGACTGCATTGTCAAGTTTCCATTTGCTGACGGCAAGACGGCTTTCCGATGCAATCAGCTGTGTACGGATATTGTCCAGCTGCTGACTGGTCACGCCACCGGCCTGGAATGAGCGGGTGAATCGTTCCTCGTCCTTCTTCAGGGATTCATACGCTGCAAGAGCTGCCTTGTAATCGGCCTCAAGCAGTTCGGAATCAATCTTGAGGAGCGGAGTCCCCTTTCCTACCTTCGTCCCTCTGTCCGCGTAAACCGCCACTACTCTTCCAGTAACTTCCGAGACGAAGTTCAGTTCACTGTTAGCCTGAGCCAGACCGTTCGAATAGAAAGTACGCTCACTTCCGTCATTTGTAACTTTGTATGTGGCGACAACTTCAGACCCTCCGGCATTCATTGCTGAAACAGACTGTTCTTTCGCCTTCCTTTTGTTGCCCGCGAGCAAAAGCACCATTCCGATGACCGCAAGCGCTGCGATTGCAATCCAAATTATACGTTTCATATACTGTTATTTTT
>JAGHVK010000112.1 GCA_018064345.1 Candidatus Cacconaster merdequi | reverse complement strand
CTGGATACGGGCCTTTGTCTCCTGATAGAGATAGCTCTTGTTTGCTGAGCCGCCTCCCTTTGTTACACAGAGGAACCGGTACTCCATTCCTTCCGTCGCTTCGATATCAATCTGTGCAGGAAGATTGCACTTCGTATTGACTTCATCATACATTGTCAGAGGAGCGTTCTGGCTGTATCGGAGGTTCTCTTCCGTATATGTCTTGAAAACACCTTTCGAAAGAGCCTCCTCGTCGCAGAAACCGGTCCACACCTGCTGGCCCTTCTCTCCGTGGATGATGGCAGTCCCCGTATCCTGACAGAAAGGAAGCTTGCCTTTGCAGGCAACCTCTGCGTTACGAAGCATCGTAAGCGCAACATATTTATCGTTTTCAGAAGCCTCGGGGTCACTGAGAACCTTCGCCACCTGCGCATTGTGGGCAGGGCGGAGCATGAACGATACATCGCGGAAAGCGGTGTTCGCCATAACCGTCAAACCTTCAGCGGCCACCTTGAGCATCGGCTTGCCTTCGAAATCTCCGGTGGATACATATTGCTCGGAACCCGGAATCTTGTAATACTCGGTCTTGTCTTCACCGAGCTGGAACATTGGAGCATATTTGAATTCCATACTTCTTATTTGAATTTTTCAGATTGTTCTTTTATGAGCTCTTCGAGTACACCTTCCTCGAAATAATTGATTTTCATTGACTTCTTCACTGCAGCAAGAGTCTTGGCCGCCTCTGCGCGAGCGATTTCAGATCCGCGTCTCAGAACATCGTAGACGTACGGAAGATTCTTTTCGAGTTCCTTGCGCCTTGCGCGAACAGGTTCGAGAGTGTCGTTCAATACGGCATTGAGGAAATTCTTTATCATCATATCTCCGAGCCCGCCGGCACGATACTGCTCTTTCACCTCATCGAGTGAATTGAAAGTGAACGAAACCTTCTTTCCTATGAAGCACTCACGGAATTTCTCGAAATGCTCGTCACGGCAGAAAGCGTCAAGATAAGTGAAGACCGTATTGCCCTCTACCTTGCCCGGATCGCTTACCTGAAGATGGCCAGGGTCGGTGTACATACTCTTCACCTTCGCCCAGACCTCTTCAGCAGAGTCAGAAAGATAGATGCAGTTGCCCAGCGACTTGCTCATCTTGGCTTTTCCGTCAGTTCCCGGAAGTCTCAGACAGGCCGCATTGTCGGGAAGCAGTATCTCCGGCTCCACAAGAGTCTCTCCATAAACTGCGTTGAATTTGCGGACAATCTCCCGGGTCTGCTCAATCATCGGTTCCTGATCCTCGCCTACCGGGACTGTGGTCGCACGGAAAGCGGTGATGTCGGAAGCCTGTGAGATCGGATAAGTGAAGAATCCGACAGGGATGCCTTTCTTGTTGGCAGAGGCCTCGTCGTCGCTGTTCTCTGCAAAGCCCCTCATCTGTATCTCGGCCTTGACGGTAGGGTTGCGCTGGAGACGCTGCACCGTCACGAGATTCATATAATAGAACGCAAGTTCCGTAAGTTCGCTCACCTGAGACTGTATGAACATAGTCGATTTCTCAGGGTCCAGGCCGCAGGACATATAGTCGAGTGCCACCTCAATGATGTTCTGCCGTACCTTCTCAGGATTGTCCGCATTGTCGGTAAGCGCCTGAGCATCGGCAATCATTATGAAAATCTTTTCGAACTCACCTGAATTCTGAAGTTCCACACGGCGGCGCAAAGAGCCGACATAGTGGCCGATATGAAGGCGGCCGGTAGGACGGTCGCCGGTAAGAATCACTTTTCCCATCAGTCTTTTATCTCCTTCATCTTTTCACGTATCTTAGACTCTATCTCATCAGCAAGCTGAGGATTGTCCTTAAGCAAAGCCTTCACTGCATCACGGCCCTGTGCCAGTTTTGAATCCTCGTAACTGAACCATGAGCCGCTCTTTCTGATTATCTCAAGGTCCACTCCCATATCCACAATCTCGCCGATGTGGGAAATGCCCTCTCCGAACACGATGTCGAACTCAGCCTTCTTGAAAGGAGGTGCCATCTTGTTCTTGACAATCTTTGCGCGGGTGCGGTTTCCAAGAGCCTCTTCACCGTCCTTGAGCTGAGTTACGCGGCGTACGTCGATACGCACGGAAGCATAGAACTTGAGCGCGTTTCCGCCTGTGGTAGTCTCAGGATTACCGAAAAGGACGCCGATTTTCTCTCTCAACTGATTGATGAAGATACAGCAAGTGTTTGTTTTTGAAATGTTTGCAGTAAGTTTGCGCAATGCCTGGCTCATCAGCCTTGCCTGAAGTCCGACTTTGTTGTCACCCATCTCCCCTTCTATCTCCGCCTTAGGCGTCAGAGCAGCAACTGAATCCACCACGATGATATCGATTGCACCGCTGCGTATCAGATTGTCGGCTATTTCAAGTGCCTGCTCGCCATTGTCAGGCTGAGAAATGAGCAACGTATCCACATCCACTCCAAGATTCTGTGCGTATGTACGGTCGAACGCGTGTTCAGCATCAATGATGGCTGCTATTCCTCCCTGCTTCTGTGCTTCAGCTATGGCGTGTATCGCCAGAGTCGTCTTTCCACTGGACTCAGGTCCGTAAATCTCGATGACTCTTCCCCTTGGATATCCGCCGATTCCAAGTGCGTGGTCAAGAGCTATCGACCCTGTCGCGATAGTAGAAACTTCCCAGTCAGGCTGATCCCCCATTTTCATAATCGTTCCCTTGCCGAAATCCTTCTCTATCTTGGCGATAGTGGCCTGCAAGGCTTTCAGTTTCTCTTCATTGTTTGCCATTTGTGTGTGTTTTAATAAGTTAGTGAATCGCTGTTCTTGTCGTCATTATCAAAGACAAATATACCATAAAATATGGGAATAATGGCCTTTTTGCACTAAATTTGCAAAGATATCGGGAGTCACTCAGAACCGATGGATTCACAAAATCGTTCAATATGAAAGAACCGCTTCTTGGAAAGACGCTTGATGAGCTCAAAGAGGTTGCCGCGACGGTCGGCCTGCCCGGTTTCGCTGCCACGCAGATGGCGCAATGGCTCTACAGGAAGGGTGTCTCCGACATCGATATGATGACGAACATCCCGCTTCGCGGCAGGGCTGCGCTCAAGGAGAGGTATGAAGTGGGAATCACCCGTCCTGCAGCAAGTTTCACCTCATCCGACGGGACAAGGAAGTATCTTTTCCCCACAAAGGCCGAGGGAAAATACATAGAGGCCGTTATGATTCCCGATGATGACCGGGCAACCCTCTGCGTATCCTCCCAAGTCGGTTGCAAGATGGGATGCAAGTTCTGTATGACAGGGCGAGGCGGATTCCACGGCCATCTGACAGCAGATGAAATCATTTCCCAGTTTCTGGCGATTGACGAGGCGGCAAGCCTTACCAATACGGTGTTTATGGGAATGGGAGAGCCTCTTGACAACTGGGACAACGTGAGCAAGGCTCTCGTAATACTGACTTCCGACTGGGGCTTCGCCTGGAGCCCAAAACGTATAACTCTCTCTACCATAGGAGTCCTGCCAAACCTGGTCAAATACCTTGACGAAAGCAGGTGCCATCTTGCAGTAAGCCTCCACAACCCTTTCCCGGAAGAGAGGGAAACGCTGATGCCCGTCCAGAAAGCATACGACATACGGGAGGTAGTGTCATTGCTCAGACAGTATGATTTCACAGGGCAGCGACGCGTCAGTTTCGAATACACGATGTTTGCGGGAGTGAACGACACGAAAAGGCACGCCGATGCGCTCGTCAAACTCCTCAGAGGTCTGGAATGCAGAATAAACCTCATCCGTTTCCACGCCATTCCGGATTCACCGCTGAAAACCTCCTCACCGCAGACCATCGAATCCTTCAAGCAGCGGCTCAACAATGCCGGAATAACAACCACGCTGAGGGCCTCAAGGGGCGAAGATATAATGGCCGCCTGCGGGCTTCTTGCCGGAAAAGGACTTAAAAGATGAAACGGACAGCCATAATTCTTTCCGCCATACTGATATGCACGACAGCATTCGCCGACAGGCCGAAAGTAGGGCTTGTGCTGTGCGGTGGAGGAGCCAAGGGAGCGGCACACGTCGGTGTCCTCAAAGTACTTGAAGAGAACAATATACCCATAGATTACATTGCCGGCACAAGTATGGGTGCCATAGTCGGGGGGCTTTACGCCATCGGTTATACCGCAGACGAGCTGCACGACCTGATGCTGGAGCAGGACTGGAATACGGTGATGAGCGACAGAATCTCCAGGCGTGACCTGACCTTCGAACAGAAGAAGCATTTCGATAAATATCTCGTACACATTCCTTTCGGAATAGGCGACTACAGCCGTCTGGCACGAAAATCCAAAAAAGAGGAAAGCATGGCCCCTCAATCTGTTCTGGACAACATCCCACTCGCCCTGGTGAACGGACAGAATGTTTACAACCTCTTCACAAAGTTGTCTCTCGGATATCAGGACTCACTGGATTTCAACAAGATGCCGATACCTTTCGCCTGCGTGGCAGTGGATATGATAGAAAAGAAAGAAGTTATCTTCCGCAGCGGCCGCTTTGTGGATGCAATCAGAGCCTCGATGTCAATCCCAGGATACTTCGCTCCGGTAAGGATGGACGATATGGTGCTCGTGGACGGTGGCGTGCTGAACAACTATCCGGTGGACGTAGTGAAAGAGATGGGCGCGGACATTGTGATAGGAGTGCTGCTTGGAGGAGATGAAGAGTCGCAGGTGAGGATTGACAACATATCGGAACTGATAAACGAGATGATGAGCCTCTATATGGATGCCAAGAAATCCGACAATATAGGGAACACTGATATTCTCATAACTCCGAGCATTACAGGTTACAATGCGCTCAGTTTCGACACCGTCAGTCTCGACACCCTGATGACACGCGGTATATGCGCAGCAAAAGAAAAAAGCGGGGAGTTGGAGAATCTCAAACGCATGCTTGAAGAAGAACAGTACAAAGAAGCACTCTCTTTCGTGGGTCCTGTTCAAAAGGAAGAGGAACACTACGGCAAGGCCGTACACCTCGATACCGACACCATCTTCATCCAATCGGTCAATATCCACGGTCTGGACATTTCAGATATGAATATGATCCTTCAGAAAAGCATTCTGAAACCAGGGATGGCCCTTACCGGCAAGGCTCTCAATGAAGAGGTGGACAGGCTCTACAAACTCGGCATCTTCGAGTCGGTGACATACGCCCTTCACGGGACGGAGAATCCATACGTGCTTGACCTGAACTTCACGAAAGGGAAGAACTCCACTCTCGGCATCGGATTCCGTTTCGACAGCGAAGAGATCGCATCCGTGATAATGAACGTCGGAATAAGGGACAAAGCTCTGTACGGCAGCAAGTTCAATCTTTTTGCAAAACTTGCCTACAATCTTCAGGCACAAGCAACTTACTCTTACGGATTCAAGGGAATGACACAGTTCAATTTCTCTTACAAATACCGTGGTTCAAACCTGAATATGTTCAATCAGGGTTATCGGAGCAACTTCGCCTTCAATGAAAACTCGCTTATGATGGATGTATCCACTCACAGGACAAGCGACTGGCACTCCGTAATCGGTTTAAGGCTCGACAGTTTCAGATACCATTCAAAAGCTGACGAACTTGAAAGCAACTTGGCTTACAGCACGGATTTGAACAGGAAATTCTTTGCACGTGCATACGCAAGCCTGAGCATCGACCGTATGAATGACGACTATTTCCCGACCAGAGGATATACCTTCGAGATAAAAGGCAACTGCTTCAAGGACATCTTCTCTTATGACTCCTACCCTATGTTCTTCTCGGCCAACCTGCGCCTTTCCGGCGTGATTCCGATTACGGACAGAGTAGCCGTCATCCCTTCAATTGCTATCCGTTCACTGATCGGAGACGATCTGCCGTATGCCTATATGAACGTTCTGGGTGGTTACGAGACAGGACGATACGTCGACCAGCAGATTCCTTTCATTGGATTCAACTACACTCGAATCCTTGAAAGCAACCTTTCCGTGGCTACCCTGGACACACGCGTAAGGCTTTTGGACAACCACTACATCTTCGCATCCGGAGCCTACTCCCGCAGCAGCCACAAAATCAGCGAATTTTTCTTCGGAAGTCCTATAATCGGAGCACGTCTGGGCTATTCGTACAATTCGGTCGCAGGGCCACTCTCCCTGTCACTTATGTGGTCAAACCTTACCAAATCCGTAGGCGTCTATCTGAGTCTCGGATACTCTTTCTGACGGAAGATGGAACAGGTAAAAGCAGCGGCACTGTCAAGGATGATGCGGCTTTGTTCGGTAAGCGAACATTGCAGGAGCGACATATTCAGGAAACTGGAGACAGGCGGAGTCAGTAATCCGGAAGAGATTGTGGAGCAGCTCTGCAAGGAAGGATACATCGACGAAAGAAGATATGCCGCGGCCTTCGCCCGCGACAAAAGTTCCCTTCAGGGTTGGGGAAGTGCGAAAATAAAGTTAGCTTTGCAGAGGAAAGGGATTGACAAGCCAACCATAGCCGGGGCACTTCTGGAGATTGACACCGAGGCAGCGGACAAGAAGTTGCGGTCGGTGCTGGAGGCGAGATGGAAGGCTCTCAGAGGAGAAAGCGACCCGCAGAAAAAGATGGCGAAACTCTTCCGGTTCGCACTCGGACGAGGATACGGTTACGACCAAATAAAGAAGATTTATGATACTTTCAGAACAACTTAAAGAGATTAAACAGCGGATAGAGACGTTGGGGAGGTGTCTTTGACATCCCTGCGAAGAGAGAGACGCTGAAAGAGAAGCAGGCACAGACAACTGCAGCTGATTTCTGGGAAGACCCGAAAAAGGCCGAAGCATTTATGAAAGGGGTGTCTCAGGTGAAGTACTGGACTGACGGGTACGATGCCTTGGAAAATTCCCTGTCCGACCTCGAGACACTGATGGAATTCGGGGAAGACGCTTCGGATGACATTGATGCATCCTACACACGGCTCCTGAAACAGGTCGAAGACCTGGAACTGCGCAATATGCTCGGCGAAGAGGGCGACAACCTCGGAGCGGTGCTTACTATCAACTCAGGAGCGGGAGGAACCGAGTCAAACGACTGGTCACAGATGCTGATGCGTATGTACACCCGCTGGGGTGAGCGCAACGGTTACAAGATGACCGTCACCGAATACATCGAGGGTGATGAGGCCGGCATAAAGTCCTGCACCATCCAATACGAAGGCGACTTCGCTTACGGCTACCTCAAGGCCGAGAACGGAGTTCACAGGCTTGTCCGCATATCCCCTTTCAACGCACAGGGCAAACGTCAGACAACATTCTCCTCAGTATTCGTCTATCCCCTTGTGGATGACACAATCAACATCGAAATCAACCCTTCAGACCTCGAATGGGACACTTTCCGTTCGTCAGGAGCGGGAGGCCAGAACGTGAACAAAGTGGAGACCGGCGTCCGTGTAAGGCACATTCCTACTGGAATAGTGGTCGAGAACACTGAGACCCGCTCACAGCTGGACAATCGTCAGAATGCTCTGCGAATCCTCAAGTCCCACCTGTACGATATGGAACTCAAGAAGCGTCAGGAGAAACAGGCCGAACTCGAAGGACAGAAGAAGAAAATAGAATGGGGCTCGCAGATACGCTCATACGTGCTTCATCCTTACAAGATGGTCAAGGATCTCAGGACAGGTTACGAAACATCCGACACTCAGGCAGTCCTTGACGGCGACATCGGTGCTTTCATGAAAGAATACCTGATGAACAACTGATTCATTCAAACGCGGGAACAGCCTCCAAAAAGGAGGCTGTTCACAGTTTATTATAAGTGTAACTATTGTGGGATGTCTATCCTATTGTTGACCCGTTTTCAAGCCTTTCTTCCGGGGTGACGATACGCATCTTCCCGTCCAGCTGCTTGGCCATCAATATCATACCCTTGCTTTCAATGCCGCGGATTGTACGAGGCTGAAGGTTCGCAAGAATGCAGATCTGTTTTCCTACCATTTCCTCCGGCTTGTAATATTCGGCGATGCCGGAAACTATCACACGCTTGTCGAGACCGGTGTCGATGGTAAGTTTGAGAAGTTTGTCAGTCTTCGGAACTCTCTCGGCCTCAAGCACCGTTGCAGTGCGGATATCCATCTGTGAGAACTGGTCGAAAGAACACTCCTCCCTTGCAGGAGCCACCTTCGGAGCTGCGGCGGCCTCTGCTGCGAGACGAGCCTGTTTGATTGCCTCAAGGCGGTCCATCTGTTTCTGAATTTCTGCATCCTCAACCTTGGCGAAAAGCAGTTCCGCAGCATTGAGAGTGTGACCTTCCTTAAGAAGACCGGTCTTTCCGAGGTCATCCCAGGCCATAGGTTCGATATTGAGGATATGGTTGAGCTTCTTCACGGAGAAAGGCAGGAAAGGTGCGAATGCGACGGCAAGATCCGCACATATCTGAAGAGAAGTGTAAAGTATTGATGCAGTGCGGTCCAGATCACTCTTAGCCACTGCCCATGGTTCGGTGTCGGTAAGATACTTGTTACCTAGACGTGCAAGGTTCATAGCCTCCTTCAGAGCTTCACGGAATTTGAAACTCTCGATGTTGTTCTCGATGGACTCCTTAAGTGCAGGTATCTGGGCAAGAGTGTCAGCATCTATCTGCTCAGGCTTTGCATCAGCCGGGACGGCCCCACCGAAATATTTGTGGGTAAGGACTACAGCCCTGTTCACAAAGTTCCCGAAGACGGCCACGAGCTCGCTGTTGTTGCGTGCCTGGAAATCTTTCCATGTGAAATCGTTGTCCTTTGTCTCCGGAGCGTTGGCGGTCAGCACATAGCGCAAAGTATCCTGTTTGCCGGGGAAATCTTCAAGATACTCGTGAAGCCATACGGCCCAGTTCCTTGAAGTGGATATCTTGTCCCCCTCAAGATTGAGGAACTCATTCGCAGGAACGTTGTCAGGAAGGATGAAGCCATCGCCGTAAGCCTTCAGCATTGAAGGGAATACAATGCAGTGGAACACTATGTTGTCCTTGCCGATGAAGTGGATCATACGGGTTTCAGGGCTCTTCCACCACTTCTCCCAATCATTCGGAAGAAGTTCTATTGTATTGGAAATATAACCGATCGGGGCATCAAACCAGACATACAGCACCTTGCCATCTGCACCCTCCACAGGGACAGGAACGCCCCAGTCGAGGTCACGGCTCACAGCACGCGGCTGAAGGCCACCGTCAAGCCACGATTTCACCTGGCCATAAACGTTGGTCTTCCACTCTTTATGTCCATCGAGAATCCACTCGCGGAGCCATCCTTCATACTGTTCCAAAGGAAGATACCAGTGTTTTGTCTTCCTCTTGACGGGCTCGGCGCCACTTACTTTTGAGTGAGGGTTGATGAGCTCTTCAGGGCTGAGCGTAGAGCCACATTTCTCACACTGGTCACCGTATGCACCCTCGGCGCCGCACTTCGGGCAGGTACCTACTATGTAGCGGTCAGCCAGGAAAATCTTTGCCTCAGGGTCGTAGAACTGCTCGCTCTCTTTCTCGATGAACTTACCCTCGTCATAGAGCTTGCGGAAGAACTGGGAAGCATTCTTGCTGTGGATATCGGAACTTGTACGCGAATAAATGTCGAAATCTATTCCGAAATCGGCAAAAGCCTTCTTGATTATTCCGTGATACTTGTCCACAATGTCCTGAGGTGTGCACCCTTCCTTTCTCGCAGCCATCGTCACAGGCACGCCATGCTCGTCAGAGCCGCATACGAACAGAGTCTCACGCCCACGCATTCGAAGGTAACGTACATAAATGTCGGCAGGAACATATACCCCCGCCAGATGACCGATGTGTACAGGACCGTTCGCATAAGGCAATGCGCAAGTGATGAGATTTCTCTTGTAGTTCATATCTGTAAAATTTAAGCGTACAAAGGTAGACAAAAATATCGGATTCCGGCAGGAATCTGCGTGCAAGAGGTGTCACTACATCCTCTTCATTTCGCGGGCGAGACGGTTCTTCACTCTGTTGAAGGCCTGGAGACGTTTCACCAGGGAAGGCATTTGTCCAGAATCACCGTTCTTCTGTGCCTCTGCCACCTGTTTTGCAAGGTCAATGCACATCCTGTCAGTAAGTTTCAGTTTGTAGTTCAGCACAGCCTTAGAAACGCTGGCAGCAAGAGTCTGCTCTTCGGGAACCATAGAATTGAGATATTCCTTCACCCTTACGGGATGGCTGTCACAGACCATATCGAGCACGGCCTGGGACACAGCACTGTTCTGATGGGTCGAGAAATAACGGATGACAGACTTCTGTATTTCCGCCGGTTTTTCCTCCTGCAATCCTGAAGAAAAGATGTAATACTCCTCAAGGATATCTTTGTACAGAGGATTCACGAATACTATCCCATCCTCGTCAAGAGAACTCTTTATGTATTGGGAAACAGTTACTTCCACAGGCGCATCAGCTCCATACACAGCATCTTCCGGGAAATGCATCACGTATGAGCCGAACTTCATCAGATAGTACAGGAGTTCCTTTTCAGGGAAAGAAAGAGCATAGTCGGATATTCCGGACTGTTCTTTCTCCATTTCAGAGATTCCATTTCCGTGAGAACGTTCCGCTCTGCGTTCTTCGAACTGCTGATGGCTTTCCTTTATCTCACGCCTCTTCTGACGGATCTCAATTATCTTGGAATGTATATCTTCACTCTTCAAGGAAAAGCGTTCCGCCGTCATATCGGCATACAGATTTCTAAGAATCTGGTCCGGAATCACAGCCACGCTCTGTATGATATCGTTTATCACCCTTGCGCGGCTGAGAGGGTCGGAGTCGCTCGTCCGGGCAAGTATCTCGCTCTTGTATGTGATGAAATCCTTCTCGGTTTCCTTGATGTATTCCAGAATCTCAATTTTGGAATGAGCCTTTGCAAAGGAGTCGGGGTCATCTTCAGGAGGAAGAAGCACCACCTTTACATTGAGGCCTTCTTCCAGGACAAGGTCAATTCCACGGATAGAGGCCTTTATTCCAGCTTCATCTCCGTCATAGATTATCGTTACGTTCTGCGTGAACCGTTTGATAAGCCTTATCTGCTCCACTGTCAGAGACGTTCCGGAACTTGCCACAACATTCTCTATTCCAGCCTGATGCATCGAAATTACATCAGCATATCCTTCGACAAGGATGCATTTGTCGCTCTTCGAGATAGCATTCTTTGCCTGGAACAGACCGTATAGAGAACGGCTTTTATTGTAAATCTCTGTCTCAGGGCTGTTCACATACTTGGCCACACTCTTGTCGCTGCGCAAGGTACGGCCGCCGAAAGCAATCACCCTTCCACTCAAGGAGTAGATCGGGAACATCACCCTCTCATAGAAACGGTCCGATATATCCCCGTTGTCCCGTTCGACACATAGTCCGGAATCCACGAGATACTCCTTCTTGTAACCCGCCCGTTGAGCCTCGACGCTCAGAGAATGATCACGGCCGGCAGCATACCCGAGACCGAAGCGGCGAATCGTGTCATCCGAAAACTTCCTCTCGCGAAAGTAGGAAAGGCCTATGGCTCTTCCCGTATCAGTGTTCCAAAGAGTATCCTGGAAGAATTTCTGTGCGTACTCGGAGACCACTACCAGACTCTCATATCTCATTCTCTCAGCGACATCCTCCGCACTTTCCTCCTTCTCCACTACCTCAATATGATATTTCTTTGCAAGATACTTGAGCGCCTCAGCGTATGAAAGATGTTCGTGTTCCATCAGGAAAGAGACCGCAGTCCCCGCCTTTCCGCAGGAGAAGCACTTGAATATGCCTTTAGTGGAAGAAACGCTCATCGAAGGATTCTTGTCCTCGTGAAAAGGGCACAGGCCAAGATAGTTGGTCCCACGCTTACGCAAGGTCACGAAATCGCCTATGACCTCTTCAATCCTTACTGCGTCAAGGATTCTGTCGATGGTCGCCCGGTCAATCATAACAGATTACCTCCCGAGCAGTTGAAGTTCCTCGTCAGTGTAGAGGAGATCGTAAAGAAGATCGGTGAAAGCCTCCTGATTGAGATACGCAGCAACACCTACTGCGATGATTGCCAGTGCAATGAAGAGCAATATCCAAGGCCAGACCTTCGCCTTGTGATGTCCGGCATCCCGGTCAGGAGCACTACTGCGACGTCTGTTCACGGTCTCCCGCCGTTCTGATTTCCTGACAGGCTCTTCAGAGGCCTCTTTCTGATGTCTGGCACGGACATCCTTCCGTGAAGTCTGTTCCGAAGCACTGCCCGAAGATGGTTTTTCTTCCTGAATCAGAGCATTGAAGATAGGCTGCTGTTTCTTTATGCAGATCGGTTCAAAGCCGCTGCCTTCCGGGTAGATGTCAAGATCGGCATCGGGAATGAAGAAAAAATCATTGCTGGAATTGGCCTTCATCTTCCCAAGCCCGGGAAGCGAACACACTTTGGTGCTCTCAAGTTCGGAACAAAGCCTGCTGAGACACCACGCAAGTTCAACCTCAGCGCCCTCAAAACCAGTGTTCGTAGCCTCCGCCACCCGTTGCAGGAAAGGCAGCCCCTCTTTTGGAGAGACCTCGCACTTCCTGAAGGACATCTTGCGGTACGGAGGATTGATTGTGGTTTGTCTGTCAGAGTAGCTTGCTGGCATAAGTTCAGCCTGGAACACCCCTAAATGAGGGACTGCAACCCTTTCGAGGTCACAAATTGCATCCTTGACACATTTAGAGAAGGCCCCTATATCCATTTCTGTCAGAAGAGATTGGTGCCCGGGACAAGGCTCGAACTTGCACAACCTTGCGGTTACTAGTCCCTGAAACTAGCGCGTCTACCTATTCCGCCACCCGGGCTAACGACAGTGCAAAGATAAGCAAACTAATTTTTATGCAAAAATTTTATACAAATATTTTGCATTCTATGGAAAAAGCCCTACATTTGCAGTCCCAAAGAGGAGCTAAGTTCCTCGGAAGGAAACCATATTCCTCAATAGCTCAGTTGGTTAGAGCACCTGACTGTTAATCAGGGGGTCGTAGGTTCAAGTCCTACTTGAGGAGCACGAAGGCCGAAGCATTTGCGCTTCGGCTTTTTTCGTGGCCCCCCTCAAGGACTTCGTCTTCGGGCAAATCGGGGTATAAATGACTCCATTCTCCCCGATTCACTGATTTTGATGTTCATTTTCAGCCATTTCGGGGGACAAATAGCCATTTACAATCCCGTTCGGCAGCAATGATGAACACAAAGTGCACACTTCGGGCGGCGGCTTCGTCGGTCGCA
>JAGHVK010000018.1 GCA_018064345.1 Candidatus Cacconaster merdequi | reverse complement strand
CTATTCCCAAAGTCCTGTATTGGACAAGCAGCGATTCAAGTTCCTTTTCCTTTGTCATATCTTAAAATAAGTTGGGACAAAGATAGAAAAATGTTGGCAATACTCAAAATTACACCCAACTCATCGGCTTTGTTTCAACGCGGAAACGTACATGGGTATGGAATGCAAAAGATTCTGTTTCTGAAAAATCTTATCTGATGATATGTTCTCGCGCATATTTCTGGACATACGCCTCCAATTCAGGAGAACCCAGAATCTCGATATCGTCGGCAAGTCCGCAGTAAAACCTGCATACGCCTGCAAAATCATAAACTCCGGTCTCCAGTATCCAATATGCACCTTTCCTCGTGATATCCTTGGCAGCCAGCGGATATTCCTCCAGCAGAAGATTCTTTGCCCGGATACCGAGGCGCAGCTTGATTTTCTTCGGGGATTTTCCGGACATTCTGAACACGTCGGTACTCTGGCGGCGATGGCTGCCCTCGAACTCCCAATCTTCATCCAAGATTTCAACCTCGCCGATGCGTGAGATTTTGAAGATCTTGTTGTGAAGGTAGCTCAGGTCATAGGCCCAGACATCGATGAGGTTCGTGGAGAATGCGAATGGCTCAACCAGCCTGTCTTTCACAGTTTCGCTTCTGGCTGATTCGTAGCCTATGAGCTTGACCTTCTGTTTGTTCTTGATGGCTTCCGATAGGGCCCGGACATTGGCCGTGTTGCTCTTCTTGTCGACGTATTCTACAATGCTTGTGCTGTTGTAGATGGTGGCAAGCTTACGCTTAAGGTTGGCCTTCAGGTTGTTCGTCTGGTTAAGATTGTCAATGAGGCTGTTGACAATGTAGGCTTCTTCTTCGCTGAAATAAATCAGATTCTCGAAGTCTGGGGCTCTCTTCGGCATCTTGCCGAGTTTATAGACGTTGCTGTAGAGTTTGGACACAGCGAATCCGGACGCTTTGAAGGTGTCGATGTACCGGTAGATGGTCCGGTACGACATCTTGAGCTTCTCCGCGAGTTCGTCAATCGTGTAGTTGGTGTTGCTGGCCAGAAGCCTCATCAGGCGCAGCATACGTTCTATTTTCGGTTGGTCCATAATGCGTCAGTGTCTAATCTTTTATGATTTCCCATTTACCGTCACGTTTGCTACCAACCCGTTTAAGTACACCTTTTTCTTGAAGAGCAACAGTCAGGGACTTGACGGTACGTTCCGACTTTCCTATCTCTGCGGCAATTTCCTTCTGGGTCGCAGTCGGTTTCATTTGCACTACGCGAAGGACCGCGACCTCTTCCAAAGTGCAATTTTGACCCTTTGGAGGAAGATAAAGTGCAGAATTTGCACTTTGAACAGTTTCGCTTGCACTTTGAACTGCGTCAGCTTCGGTGTCTCCTTTCCATTCGATATGCAATTCTCTGTTCCGGAATGAATATTCCTCACCCAGCAGCATGCTGCGGAAGAATCTTTCGAGATAAACTGTCGTTTCGGTTATGCCTTTCTGCAGATTGCTGTAATTGGCACGGACCAGTGCATTCCGGAAGTACCACGAGTTCTGGGCAAACATATCGTTGACCACGTTGAACCCCAGCGTCTTCAGGTACTTTATCATAAAGACGGCCGTGGTCCTGGTGTTGCCTTCGCAGAATGCGTGTATTTGCCATAGATTGGCACAGAAGCGCATCAGATGACGGATAGCATCATCCACCGGCATCCCGGCATAAGAGAACTCCCGTTCAGTGCGCATATCGTACTCCAGCGTCTCGCTGATAGTATCGAAACTTGCGTAATATACGGTCTCGCCCCCCAGCACCCACTCGTTCTTTGTGATGTTGTAGTCACGAATCCTTCCTGCAAGTTTGTAGATTCCTTCAAACAGTCGCCGATGGATGGAGGCTAGTTGAGCGGGTGAGAAGCTGAATGTCTGTTCGGACAGTATTTCTGCAATGCGTGCAGACACCTTATCTGCCTCTTCTGTCCTGTCGTTTTCCACATCGTGACGATTGGAGGCTGACTGATAGTA
>JAGHVK010000039.1 GCA_018064345.1 Candidatus Cacconaster merdequi | reverse complement strand
CCTCTGAACTTGGCACAGGTGATGGGATTGTTGTTGCTTAGTATGTACAAGTCGTATCTGCCGCTCAGCTCCTTGATCAGCTCCACGGCATCTTCATAGATGCCGCAGAGAAGCGAGCAGAGGCATTCGTGAATGGTTTCCCTGGTCGTTCCCGGCCTGCTGCGCCGCAGACACTCTTCGTAGAAACCGTCCTCGTCGATGACTCCTTCCTCGAAATCGCTGATAAAGCCTTTCTGGTGATATCTGTCGAGGTAGTCTTCTATGAGATCGAATCCTGCCTTTTCCTTGAAGTTGGCTATACAAAGCTGCGGGTCCAGTCTCACTATCACGCCGCCCATATCGAATACTACTGCCTTTGTCATACTATTATTTGTTATCGTCTGTCTGTTTCCTTCCGTTCTGCTTCCTGGTTTCTGGGCTTTTGGGCTACCTGCCTTTCTGCTTTCCGTTTTTTCCGTTCTGCAGTCCGTTTTGACGGTTGCGTCCTTTTATGAGTGCAAAGATACTGAATTTCGCAGGTTTTTTCTATCTTTGCACTCACAAACGCCTTGGTGGTGAAATGGTAGACACGAGGGACTTAATATCCCTTGGACCGAAAGGTCCGTGCGTGTTCGATTCCCGCCCGAGGCACGGAATAAAACCGCAAGTGACTAAATATCAATCACTTGCGGTTTTTGTTTTGCCCTTAATATGCAAATTTGACCATATTTGACCATAATTTATTGGGGAATGTGGAAGAAAGATGATGATAATCCACTCAGAACACAATAACTTCGATAGCTCTGCCTGAAGGGATAGGGACTAAATCTAGCACAGGATGGCATTTTAATCCCTATCATAGTCGGATTTGGCTGATTTTCAATAAAATGCAGGTGTGATGGGGACAGAATACGCATTGGAAAGGATAATCTTTCCCTATCCTTATATCTGGCTTGATTGGTTGCAGAAATATTCCGCCGATATCTCTGCTTGGATTGCAGAAGGTGCTACAAAAGGTGTAGGACCTTCCACGGCGATAGTATGTATATGTCTTATATCCAATAAGTTATAAATAATCGATGCGTAAGGTGCATCACTGTTTGTAGTACCTTCGGCACAGCATCCTACGCCAATGTATCTCACAGGATTTCTGCTTCGATATGGGGAGTTCTGAACTTCATTCCACTAATCAGTCAATGACTTGGCTGTCATTTTTCTTGTCTGTCAAGCACTCTCTCTCTAAAAGCCGGCACATTTGCTTTCGAGACAGGAAGTACCTTTTCCGATCCGAATAGCTGGAGCTTATACCCAGCGGCATTACCTGAAACTTGAATAATGAAGTTCAGATTTACAAGGAAAGCACGATGGATATGAATGATGAAGGAATATGGCGACAGCATATCTTCGATGTCATGCAGCGAACAACGCAGTCGCTTCTGCATGAGGTCCTGTCCAGTGAAAAACACTATGTTCACGTAGTTGGATACTGATTCTATATAGAGAATGTCCGAGGGATTGAGGATGATAGTCTCTTTGCTTTTGCCTTGCAGCCTCACCTTCTCCGGCAATGTCGGATTCCGCTTTGTCTGTCGTTTTGCTTCGAACTGGCTATTGAGTGACTGAAGTTCTTCAATTTGGTATCGCTGAACACGATTATAAGTGACGAAGATATAATAGGCGATGACAAAAGCTCCGACAGAGACAGCTTCTTTCAGATCATGGCAGAACCATTGGAGTGCCATGTTGCCATCATTATCACGCCACAGATAGTCCCAATGCTCCCACCCATAGCGGATGATGACGAAGAACTCTCCATCGAACACCGTATTGATCAGCATGCAAGGGATGGCTAAACAGAGCAGCCTCCTGACTTGATATTCCATTGGTTGAGAATAGTCGGCTGGTAAATGGCAGAGAAAGGAAGTAAACAGTTCACACAACATCAAAATGAGGAAGAAGCAGATGGCCTCTATCACATAATAAATGTATGGATTTGCGTTGGCCTTGATGAAGTCACGTGTCCCGAATGGTTCAAGCAACACGATGAAGAGGAAAAATCCGATACTATAGATGAGATAGTCGGTAAGTACGACACGAGGGATATGTTTCATGGTACAATGATACGTCATATCACATAAAAGACAAAATAATGGCTGGAATAGAACGCTGTTTGGGATATTTGGAAAGGAAACTGCCGTGTTTGGAAAAGAGTTCCACTCATCCCGAATCTTGACAATTGCACCGCGTTTTTGGCATCTGTCCCTAAGATTTTGAGGTTAATGCGGAAATCCTTCTCTTTGTACAGTGGCTCTGGCAGCATGCAATGCCAGAACTATTCAATAATTCAACAAAATAGTAGTATGAAGAGAATCATTTTTATGGCGGCATTACTGCTGGTGGCAAGCGCTGCGGTATGCTTCGGACAGAACGAGTCCGCTATCAAAGGAAGAATCATTGACAAGAAATCAAGTGAACCGATTGGATTTGCGACTGTGGCCGTGCTGCATGCAGACAGTACAGTGGTCAACGGGACCATGGCTGAAGAGGATGGCAGTTTTGAGCTGAAAGCGGCGAATGGTCCTGCTATCTTGAAAGTGACTTTGGTCGGTTATAAGGACATTGATAAAGAAATTACGGTATCTGGTCAGGTCTTGAATGTCGGTGATCTGGCTTTGGAAGAGGACCAGCTGACATTGGAAGGAGCAGTAGTCCAGGCGCAACTGCCACGAACTGAACTTAAAGGCGATGCTGTGGTGACAAATATATCCGGATCTGTACTGGAGCACGCTGGCAATGCACAGGACCTGATGGCCAAGATACCGGGAATGATCAAACATGGCGGGAAACTCGAAGTGATAGGAAGAGGAGTGCCGGTGTACTATATCAACGGACGCAGGGTGCTTGACCCGGACGAGCTCCGCAGCCTCATGTCGGAAGAGGTCCGTTCAATCGAAGTCGTGAACAACCCCGGTGCTGCATACGGAGGCGAAATCAAGTCTGTAGTCCGCATCAGGACTGTCAGGCGGCAGGGTGAAGGATTCAGTTTCGCACTTACCAGCGAGGCAAGGAAGTATTTGACCACAAAGGATTTCGACCCTTCGTGGACAGTCCTGGACTTGAACTACAGGAAGGGCAGCATTGACTTTATCGGCAAACTGACATACTGGGACAACCATGGCTATGAGTATGCTGACCTATGGGAGGGTGCATATGTCTCCGGCAAATTCTACGAGCAAAAAGGAACAATGGACATCAGACAGCATGCAGGAGGTACCCAGGCCCTGTTCGGAATAAATTGGCAGATAAATGAGAACCATTCCGTGGGCTTTCAGGTTCAGAACAAGGCACAGCTGTTCGGTAATTATAAGGAATCAGTCGAAGAAGATGTCTTCATGAACAGCCTAATAATCGACCACCTTGCATCTGCTAATGACTGCAACATGCTGAAAAGCGGCGGTTGGCTGGGCAATGTGTACTATAGCGGAAAGGCGGATAAACTTGAGATTGAATTCAATACAGATTTTCAAACGAATGACGAATCGAACAGAACTGTCATCAAGGAGTTCAGCCAGCTCGAGCCACGGAATATTAAAAGTGACGTGGACAATTCCTCCGCCATGTTTGCCAGCAAGCTTGTGTTCAAATATCCTTTTGGTGAAGGACAGTTCCAGGCTGGTATGGAGGAAACCTATGCAAAGACCTGGCAGCAGCACAACATCGACTTTGCTGAAATAGCGTTCTCCGAATCTGAAATCAAGGAGAATACGGTAGCTGGCTTTGCCGAATACTCGCTGCCTCTCAAATTCGGACAGCTCAGTGCCGGTGTTCGCTATGAGCACGTTGATTTCATTTACAACGATATCGCCGGGGCAAATGACCTGAACCGCAAACAGGATAGCTGGTTCCCATCAGCGTCGTTCTCCACCAAAATAGGCAAGGTCGGTATTTCGGCAAGCGTCTCCGGCAAGACCCAGCGTCCCGGATTCTGGAAACTGTCCAATGAGATGCAATACCACAGCCGTTTCACTTATCAGACGGGCAACCCTACATTGAAGAATGAAAAGTATATCGATGCAAGCCTTAACGCCAACTGGAACTGGCTCACATTCAGCACCACTTATGAGAACATCAAGGATGCCATAGAGCAGGTGGGCTATCCCTACAACGATGAAGGCGTGACAATGCTCAAATACAGCAATCTGAACTGTCCCATCAACATCTTCAGTGCATATCTTGTAGCCGCTCCCACCAAAGGTTGCTGGAGCCCGCAGTACACATTGGGAATCAGGAAGCAGCACCTTGACCTGAAAGTCAATGACATCAGAGATCCTTCAGGTGTCAGGACCGTAGGATACAACAAGCCGATGTTCGTTGTTCATTTGAATAACTCCTTCCGTTTCAAGAAGAGCTGGCAACTATCTGCTGACTACCAGTTCCAGAGCAGGATGAGTTATGGCGCAGCCGAGGTCCGCGCCAATATGAATCTGCTTGAATTCAGCGCCCAGAAATCATTCCTGAAGGATGATGCGCTGACGGTCAAGCTGTCTGCTTATGATGTACTGAACTGCACCATTGATGACGTATTCGTGGATTACGGTCAGTTCAGCATCACCCAAACAAGTGATCATAAGAACCCGGCCATCATTCTGCGAGTGTCATATCACTTCAATACGGCAAACAACAAGTACAAAGGCACAGGTGCTGGAGACTCCGTCAAGAACAGGTTCTGACAGCCGCTTGGACGAAGCAGGCGTTTGTCCGTCACCTCCCGGGGCACGCTGCTGTGAAGTACGCCGGGGATTCTTAATTATTTGGACACGATTTGGACACGAAATGCAGTATCATTTGTGGGTAACCGAGGTTGTATTAATCCTAATCAATTGATTATTACCACAATATTAAATGACACTACACATTATAAACCAATCATCATATTGCCGCCCGAGGCACGGAATTAAGAGCTAACTATTTGATAATCAATGGTTAGCTCTTTTCTTTTGCTCAGTTTTGCCGGGCGGCCAGAGTCATTGGTTTTAGGAGACTGAAGTTAGCCTGTTACGCTGACTATTTTCAATATGTATGATGTTGTGCAGAAGGTACTACAAACAGTGTAGCACCTTCTGCACAGCTATTTCATAACTTATTGGATACAAGAAATATACAAACTATCGCTGCAGAAGATACTACACCTTTTGTAGCACCTTCCGCAATTCAAGCAGAGATATCAGCGGAATAGATCTGCAACCAATCAAGCAAGAGATGAGGATAGTGACAGATTGACCATTCCAGAAAGTTTATATTAGGGCAAAAGGACAGGACTGTCTCTAACCTGCAGAAACGGCATAGGTTAGGAGCACTCGCTAGGAAATGATATTTGATAATCAATTAGTTAGGAAAATCGCCGTCGCTAACCTATTACATATTTACAGGTTAGCGGCACTTGACCCCTCGGCTTCAAAGTATCCAATACTACAAATTTCCGTTTCAGCGGAATATTTCCTGAATATTCTGCTGTTATACCATAAATCTGTGATTTAGCGGACTTTTCGCTGATAATTCTGCTGTTTTTTGGGGAGGGGGGGGGCTCAGATGCCCTGCAGCCAGACTCAATGAGTTCTGACGGTGGATCCACAATATGTATTTGACCGATTTGACCATGATATCCGAGAATTCATCAGAGAGAGGTCAATTTTCGATGGAAATGTAAAGGTAAGATAATACAATATACAAAATATTAGGATCCCTATGGCCATCGGGATATTATGCTTACCTTTGTATGTGCAAACATACTAATACATAATTTATTATGGATTTCTGCTTTAAAAAATCACTGATACTGGCTGGTATCCTCTGCGCTTTCTTGATGCTTCCCGGCTGTTCTAAGGAGGAGATCCCTGTCTTCACGGGAAAATTCGAGGATCTCGGCCTTTCTGTCAAATGGGGGGAAGCCAATCTGGGCGCAACATACAGAGAGGACTTAGGAAATTATTATTCCTGGGGTGAGACCGGACCAAAAGAGACATTCCAGGCATCCAATTATAAATGGATGAAGGATGTTTTGCTGACTAAATACTGTATGAGTCAGTATTTGGGTGACATTGACGGCAAATCAACCCTCGAAATGGAGGACGATGCCGCCCATGCACAGCTGGGAGCCGGCTGGAGGATGCCCACATTGGCGGAATTCCAGGAGTTGTATGAAAAATGCACATGGACCTGGTCAGAACTCGGCGGAGCGCGCGGGTTCATGATCATCAGCAATGTCCCCGGATATGAGGACCGTTATATCTTCCTTCCTGCTGCAGGATACAATCCTCAGGACGGAGTGATGAGCGACAACTATTACTGCTATTACTGGATGTCTGAAATCGACAAGGAGGACAATACTCCATCAGCTGTAATCTGGAAAGCATCTGCGATGAATGCCGGCCCCGGATCAGCACCAAGATATTTCGGCCTTCCTATACGCCCTGTCCACGACTAAACTAAATGACTGTCAAAATGAAACGTATAGATATATATTTGTTATCAGCCTTGTTGCTGTGTTCGTGCACCGATGTTCTGATACCAACTCCAACACCCTTGATCTCGGAGATCAAAGAGTATTCATGCGAGTTCCCCATTAACGAACTGCTGTACAAGACTGACCCTGTAACAAAGAACATTTATGTAGAAAGCTGGGCTACGGTCAATGACAGCTACTACGCCCCGTTTATGCAGTGCATATCACCTGAAGGAAAGTTGAAATGGGACAACTGGAAAATAATGACAAGTTATGGAGGGAGACCATTCATAAATCTGAACATCTTTGATGTCACTTCAGACGGGCATGTCATAAACATCTTCAGCGCCAGAAAGGAAGGCTCGAAGGAGATGGTGCCTTACATCACGAAGATTTCCCCCGACGGCAAGGAGGAGTGGGGAAAGAACGGAATAATGTTCTATGAACTGAATCCGTACGCAACCGGTACCGAATTCAGCCCCACAGAAGGAATGGTCGCTGCTGACAACAAGGGAGGAGCCTGGATTGCAGCCTGCAACAGTCTGGACGAGCTTGTGGTAAGAAGGGTCAGCTCCAATGGAGAAATGTCAGAGCCCATCATCTTCACGAATGGTGA
>JAGHVK010000042.1 GCA_018064345.1 Candidatus Cacconaster merdequi | reverse complement strand
ATCTACGTATTGAAGAAAGATGAAGGTGGTCGTCACACTCCATTCCACAACCACTATCGTCCTCAGTTCTTCATCCGTACTCTTGATATCACAGGTGAAATCGAGCTCCCAGAAGGTGTTGAGATGGTAATGCCTGGTGATAACGTCAAGATCAAGGTTGAACTCATCTAGCCTGTTGCATTGAACGAAGGTCTCCGCTTCGCTATCCGTGAAGGTGGACGTACTGTAGGTTCAGGTCAGGTTATCGCAGTAGGTGACTAATTCCGGACACTGATTCGAAACAAATTCGAAACAATAGGAGGCCGGGCCACAAGGTCCGGCCTCAATTAGGGGAATAGAACAAGGGTAGTTCAGCGGTCTCCAAAACCGTCGATGTGGGTTCGAATCCTGCTTCCCCTGCAAAGTCAGATGGTTACGCATCTGACCTGTTATTAACCGGCAGGGACGTCAGCTTCCAAAACTCTCTGCCAACAAAAAAATAACAATGAGCAAAATTGGTACTTACGTAAAGGAGTCTTTCAAAGAGCTGACAACGAAGGTCACTTGGCCAACTTGGGACAAGCTTTCAAGTTCGGCGATTCTCGTTATGATTGTCACCTTGATTCTGGCTGTCATCATCTGGATTATAGATTTGATTGTCAGGACAGGAATGACTTGGATCTATCAGCTTTAATCACAGGCTATGAGCGAAGAGAAAAAATGGTATGTGGTCCGCACTGCCGGAGGTAAGGAAAAGAAAGCCAAGGAGTATATCGAGAAAGAGATAGAAGCCCTGGGTCTTGGAAATTACCTCACACAGGTTCTGATTCCTACCGAGAAGTATTATCAGGTGAAGAATGGAAAGCGCGTCCTTTCGGAGCGCATCTTCTATCCGGGTTACCTTCTCGTGGAAGCTGTCATGACGGGTGAGATACAGCACGTCATCCGCAACATAACCTATGTGGCAGGTTTCCTGAGCGAAGGCAAGGACAGAATCCCGGTACCTGTAAGAGAGTCCGAAATGGACAGGATTATGGGCCGTGTGGATGAACTTGCTGGTCAGGACGAAGAGACCGAGACACCATTCATCGAAGGCGAGGCAGTCAAGATTACCGACGGTCCTTTCAACGGTTTCGACGGCAATGTCGAGGAAATCCTCGCAGACAAGAAGAAACTCAAGGTATCGGTAAAGATCTTTGGAAGGAAGACCGTTATGGAGCTCAATTTTGCACAGGTAACAAAAGAATAAACACTAAACATTATGGCTAAAGAAATTGCCGGGCTGATTAAATTGCAGATCAAAGGTGGTGCAGCCAATCCTTCACCTCCAGTAGGACCAGCACTTGGTTCAAAGGGTGTGAACATTATGGATTTCTGCAAGCAGTTTAATGCCCGCACACAAGACAGAGCCGGCAAGGTATTGCCAGTGATCATCACTGTTTATAGTGACAAATCTTTCTCTTTCATTGTTAAACAACCTCCTGTAGCTATCCTCGTCAAGGAAGCCGCCAAGATTTCTTCGGCATCCGGTGAGCCTAACAGAAAGAAGGTTGCATCCATTACTTGGAATCAGGTACGCGAAATCGCCAAGGAAAAGATGCCTGACCTCAATGCATTCACCGAAAAGTCAGCCATGAGCATGGTTGCCGGTACTGCAAGAAGCATGGGCGTAAGCGTAGAGGGTGAATTTCCAGCCGATGTACAATAAAATCAGACGCTATGAGTAAATTGACAAAAAATCAGAAAGAAGCTGCTGCCAAGGTGGATTCGCACAAGCTTTACAAGCTCACTGAGGCGTGTGCACTGGTGAAGGACATAACCTACACCAAGTTCGACGCATCCGTGGAGCTCTCTGTACGTCTCGGTGTCGATCCTCGCAAGGCGAACCAGATGGTACGTGGCGTCGTGACCCTTCCTCACGGAACAGGCAAAGTGACTCGCGTATTGGTTCTCTGCACTCCTGACAAGGAAGCTGAAGCACAAGAAGCCGGAGCCGACTACGTAGGTCTGGACGAATACATTGAAAAGATCAAGGGCGGATGGACTGACGTTGATGTCATCATCTGTACTCCTTCTGTGATGGCCAAGATAGGTGCCATCGGCCGTATCCTCGGTCCGAGAGGCCTTATGCCTAACCCTAAGACCGGTACGGTCACAATGGAAATCGGCAACGCCGTCAAGGAAGTCAAGGCTGGTAAGATTGACTTCAAGGTTGACAAGCAGGGCATCGTGCACACTGCAATCGGAAAGGTATCCTTCACCGAGCAGCAGATTGCCGAGAACGCCGTAGAGCTTCTCAACACCATCATCAAGTTGAAACCGCAGGCTCTCAAGGGCACATACGTGAAGAGCATCTATATGTCATCCACTATGAGTCCGGGCATTGCCATTGACAGTAAGACTTTCAGTGCTGCTGAATAAAATCTACGATTATGAGAAAAGAAGAAAAGACTCAAATTATTGAAAGCATAGCAGCACAGGTTTCGGAGAATCCGAATTTTTATCTTGCTGACGTATCAGGCTTGAACGCAGAGAACACTTCAGCTCTCCGCCGTGCCTGCTTTGAGAAGGGCGTCAAGATGATTGTCGTGAAGAACACTTTGCTCAAGAGAGCAATCGATCAGGTCGGCAACCAGTCAATGACAGAGCTCTATCCTACCCTTGCAGGTTCAACTGCAATCATGTTTACAACCGCTCCAAGTGCTCCTGCAAAGATCATCAAAGAGCTCGGTGCTAAATTCGGCAAACCTGAACTAAAGTCTGCATACCTCCAGGAATGCACTTACGTGGGCGCTGAAAACCTTGCTACCCTTGTAAACATCAAGTCACGTGAGGAAATGATCGGTGACATCGTCGGTCTCCTCCAGTCACCTATCAGAAGAGTCATTTCAGCTCTTGAAAACGCAAAGAAAGAAGACGTTGCTGAATAGGACACCAACCCCAAAACAAGTAATAATCAAAACAAAAAAAGAATACAATTATGGCAGACATCAAAGCTCTTGCGGAAGAATTGGTTAATCTTACCGTGAAGGACGTTCAGGAACTTGCACAGATCCTCAAAGACGAATATGGTATCGAGCCTGCAGCTGCAGCTGTTGTTGTAGCTGGTGGCGAGGCTGGTGGCGCAGCTGCAGAAGCTGAGCAGACAGCATTCGACGTTATCCTCATTTCAGCCGGACAGGCTAAACTCCAGATGGTTAAGGCCGTCAAGGAACTTACAGGTCTCGGTCTCAAAGAGGCTAAGGAACTCGTAGATTCAGCCCCTAACGCTAAGATTAAGGAGAAAGTTTCCAAAGCAGAAGCTGAACAGGTTAAAGCAGCTCTCGAAGAAGCCGGAGGAGAAGTTGAACTTAAATAACAAAACACTCCCACTTCTTTCCCGCTGAGGAAAAGAACTTTGGGTTTAGAGCCGCAAGGCTCTAAACCTTTTTGTCGTTTTTTTAAGTTTACTTTCAACTATCTCACAAACAATGCCGCAAAAAACTAATAATCAGAGGATTACATTTGCCTCTACGAAGGCTTTGCTCGATTATCCAGATTTTCTGGAAGTGCAGCTGAAATCTTTCAAGGATTTCTTCCAGCTCGACACAACAGCAGAAAACCGTAAGGATGAAGGTCTGTACAAAGTTTTCCAGGAGGTATTCCCGATAACAGACACACGCAACAACTTCGTTCTGGAGTTTATCGACTATTTCATTGATCCTCCACGCTATTCAATGGACGAATGCCTTGACAGAGGCTTGTCATACTCAGTTCCGTTGAAAGCAAAACTGAAACTGTACTGTACAGACCCTGACCACGAAGACTTCGACACCGTGATACAAGACGTGTATCTCGGTACGATTCCGTATATGACACCTCGCGGAACATTCATCATCAACGGTTCCGAGCGCATAGTCGTATCACAGCTGCACCGTTCGCCAGGTGTGTTCTTCGGCCAGAGCCTGCACGCAAACGGCACGAAACTCTATTCAGCCAGAATAATCCCGTTCAAGGGCTCCTGGATTGAATTCGCGACAGACATCAACAACGTGATGTACGCTTACATCGACTGTAAGAAGAAGCTGCCTGTCACTACTTTGCTTCGCGCCATCGGATTTGAGAGCGACAAGGATATCCTTGATATCTTTGGATTGGCAAACGAGATAAAAGTTAACAGAACCAATCTCAAGAAATGCATCGGCTGCACTCTTGCAGCCAGGGTGCTCAAGACCTGGAACGAGGACTTCGTTGACGAAGACACGGGAGAGGTCGTCTACATCGAAAGAAACAACGTCATCATAGACCGTGAGACAGTTCTGGAAGAAAGACATATCGACGAAATACTCGATTCCGGCGTAAGCACCATCCTCGTTCACAAGGAAGATGCTTCTACAGCCGATTTCGCCATCATATACAATACTTTACAGAAAGACCAGACCAACTCCGAGAAGGAGGCGATCTTCTATACATACCGTCAGTTGCGCAACTCTGAACCACCTGATGAGGCAACCGCCCGCGATGTGATCGACAAGCTCTTCTTCTCAGACAAGCGTTACGACCTCGGTCAGGTAGGACGCTACCGTCTGAACAAGAAGCTGAATCTCTCGACACCTGCTGACGTGAGAGTGCTCACCCGCGAGGATATCATAGAGATCATACGCTACCTGATTCAGCTGATCAACTCTAAATCGACAGTCGATGATATCGACCATCTGAGCAACCGTCGTATCCGCACGGTAGGCGAACAGCTCGCCAACCAGTTCAGCGTAGGTCTTGCACGTATGGCAAGGACCATCCGCGAACGTATGAACGTGCGTGACAACGAAGTGTTCACACCAGTCGAGCTGATAAATGCGAAGAGCCTTTCAGCAGTCATCAACAGCTTCTTCGCCACAAGCCAGCTGAGCCAGTTCATGGACCAGACAAACCCTCTTGCCGAGATGACTCACAAGCGTCGTCTTTCAGCACTCGGCCCGGGCGGTCTGTCAAGGGACAGGGCCGGATTCGAAGTGCGAGACGTACACTACACCCATTACGGACGTCTCTGCCCTATCGAGACACCTGAAGGTCCTAACATCGGTCTTATCTCATCTCTTTGCGTCTACGCGAAGATTGACGAACTCGGATTCATCGAGACTCCGTACCGCAAGGTTGCCGACGGAAAGGTGGACCTCACCCCAGAGGGAGTGGTTTACCTGAGCGCCGAGGAAGAGGAGGCAAAAGTCGTTGCACAGGCAAGCGTGAATCTTGCCGATGACGGCGAAATACTTGACGAACGTGTCAAATGCCGTCTTGAGGCCGACTTCCCTGTCCTGAGCAAGGAGAACATCCACCTTATGGACGTCGCTCCGAACCAGATTGCCTCAATCGCAGCATCTCTCATCCCGTTCCTTGAGCACGACGATGCGAACCGTGCATTGATGGGATCGAACATGATGCGTCAGGCAGTTCCTATCCTGAAACCGGAAGCACCTATCGTAGGTACAGGCCTCGAAGGCCCTGTCGCTCGCGATTCACGCACCCAGATTGCCGCTGAAGGCAAGGGAGAAGTCGTATTCGTAGATGCAAAGGAGATACATATAAAGTACGAGCGTACCGACGCCGAGCGTTTCGTAAGTTTCGCTCCGGAAGTTACGGTTTACACTCTTCCACAATACCGCAAGACCAATCAGAGCACCTCTATCCGCCTCACTCCTATGGTAAGGAAGGGCGACAAGGTCGTTCCGGGACAGATCCTCACCGAAGGATACGCAACCCAGAACGGAGAGCTCGCACTGGGCCGCAACCTCAAGGTTGCATTCATGCCTTGGAAGGGATATAACTATGAGGATGCCATCGTGCTGTCGGAGAGGATTATCCGCGAAGATATCTTCACTTCGATCCACGTCGATGAGTACATAATGGAAGTACGCGACACCAAGCGCGGTATGGAGGAGCTCACAAACGACATCCCTAATGTCAGCGAAGAAGCTACCAAGGACCTCGACGAGAACGGTATCATCCGCATAGGAGCCCATATCGAGCCGGGTGACATCATGATCGGTAAGATCACTCCTAAGGGAGAGAGCGACCCTTCACCGGAGGAGAAGCTTCTGCGCGCCATCTTCGGTGACAAGGCCGGTGACGTAAAGGATGCTTCACTCAAGGCCTCTCCTTCACTTTCAGGTACTATCATTGGCAAGAGCCTCTTCTCACGCGTCATCAAGGACAACAGCAAGAAGGGACGTGCAAAGGCAAAGGAACAGCTTCAGGAGGCAAAGGACAACTTCGACAAGAAGGTCGGTGCCCTTACCGGAATCTTCCTTGACAAACTCTGCACACTCGTCGATGGCAAGACAAGTGCCGGCGTAGGCGACCTCTACGGTTCCGAACTCATCGCCAAGGGTGAGCCGTTCCGCAGGGAAGTCCTCGAAACAATCGACTACAACAACATCAATCCTGTCAAGTGGACTTCCGACAAGAAGGCCAACGACATGATCAAGAAGCTTATAAACAACTATCTTATCGCCTACAAGGAACTTGATGCCGAATACAAGCGCATCAACTACAACCTCACCATCGGTGATGAACTTCCTTCAGGAATCATGCAGCTTGCAAAGGTTTACGTTGCCAAGAAGCGTAAGATCCAGGTGGGTGACAAGATGGCCGGCCGCCACGGTAACAAGGGTATCGTAGCGAAGGTGGTACGCGATGAAGATATGCCGTTCCTTGAGGACGGTACACCTGTGGACATTGTCCTCAACCCTCTCGGCGTGCCTTCACGTATGAACCTCGGTCAGATTTACGAAACAGTCCTCGGATGGGCCGGAAAGGAACTCGGTCTGAAGTTCAGCACACCTATCTTCGACGGTGCAAGCCTTGAGGATATCTGCAAATATACCGATCAGGCAGGACTTCCTCGTTACGGACGCACACAGCTCCGCGACGGCGGTACAGGTGAATTGTTCGACCAATGCGCAACAGTCGGCGTAATCTATATGATCAAGCTCGGCCACATGGTTGACGACAAGATGCACGCACGAAGCATAGGTCCTTACTCACTGATTACTCAGCAACCTCTCGGAGGTAAGGCTCAGTTCGGTGGTCAGCGTTTCGGAGAGATGGAGGTATGGGCTCTTGAGGCATTCGGAGCATCCAACATCCTTCAGGAAATCCTGACTATCAAGTCGGATGACGTTACAGGCCGAAGCCGCGCCTACGAGGCAATCGTCAAGGGAGACCCTATGCCGACACCAGGCATTCCGGAGTCACTCAACGTACTGCTTCACGAGCTCAGAGGCCTCGGACTCAGCATAAAGCTTGATTAATTCACTGATTGTTTGACGATTAAAAAGCAATACAATGTCTTTTAAGAAAGAGATAAAGGTTAAAAACGACTTCAACCAGATTACAATCGGTCTGGCTTCTCCTGAAGAGATACTTGCACAGTCATCAGGAGAGGTTCTCAAGCCTGAAACCGTCAATTACCGCACATACAAGCCTGAACGCGACGGCCTTTTCTGCGAGCGCATCTTCGGTCCTACAAAGGATTACGAATGCCACTGCGGAAAGTACAAGAGAATCCGCTACCGTGGAATCGTCTGCGACCGTTGCGGTGTGGAGGTGACTGAAAAGAAAGTACGCCGCGAACGTATGGGTCACATCAACCTGACGATTCCGGTTGCACATATATGGTATTTCCGTTCAACTCCGAACAAGATAGGTTATCTTCTCGGAATCCCTTCAAAGAAACTTGAAGCCATCATATACTATGAGAAGTATGTGATTATCCGCGCGGGTGCCGCCAAGGAGACTTCCGGAGTCAATGACTGCGACCTTCTCTCAGAGGAGGAGTATATGGACGTAATGGCGAAACTGCCGAAGGACAACCAGCTTCTTCCTGATGACGACCCTCAGAAGTTTGTCGCAGGAATGGGTGCTGAAGCCATATACGATATGCTCAGCAAGATTGACCTCGACGCTCTCTCATACGATTTGAGAATCAAGAGCGAAACCGAGACTTCCCAGCAGCGCAAGGCAGAGGCTCTCAAGAGATTGAGTGTCATCGAGGCCTTCCGTGAAAGCAAGGAGGTGAACCGTCCTGAATGGATGATAATGAAGGTCATCCCGGTGATTCCACCGGATTTGAGACCTCTCGTTCCGCTTGATGGCGGACGTTTCGCCACATCTGACGTGAACGACCTGTACCGCAGGGTCATCATCCGCAACAACCGCTTGAAGAGGCTTATAGAAATCAAGGCTCCGGAGGTCATCCTCCGCAATGAGAAGCGTATGCTTCAGGAAGCCGTTGATTCACTCTTCGACAATTCACGCAAGTCCAATGCCGTCAAGTCAGAAGCCAACCGCACCCTCAAGTCTCTCTCAGACAGCCTTAAGGGAAAGCAGGGACGTTTCCGTCAGAACTTGTTGGGAAAGAGGGTGGACTACTCTGCACGTTCCGTCATCGTCGTAGGTCCGGAACTTCAGATGCACGAGTGCGGTCTTCCGAAATATATGGCAGCTGAACTTTACAAGCCTTTCGTAATCCGCAAACTCATCGAGCGCGGCATTGTGAAGACTGTAAAGTCCGCAAAGAAAATCGTGGACCGCAAGGACCCTGTGATCTGGGACATCCTCGAGAACGTGATGAAGGGACACCCGGTACTTCTCAACCGTGCCCCTACCCTCCACCGACTCGGTATCCAGGCATTCCAGCCACGAATGATTGAAGGAAAAGCCATCCAGCTGCATCCTCTTGCATGTACAGCATTCAACGCCGACTTCGATGGTGACCAGATGGCCGTCCACCTTCCTCTCGGAAATGCCGCTGTCCTTGAAGCTCAGCTTCTTATGCTCGGCTCACACAACATCCTCCACCCGGCCAACGGAGCCCCTATCACCGTGCCTTCACAGGATATGGTGCTCGGACTCTATTACATTACAAAGGAGCGTCCGGGAGAGAAAGGCGAAGGAATGAAATTCTACGGTCCTGAGGAGGCTATCATCGCCAAGAACGAGGGACGCGTCGAATGGCAGACCAAGTGCTCTGTACGCCTCCCTATAGACAAGAAAGATCCTTCCAAGGGATACTATATGCAGGATACTACCGTAGGCCGTATCCTCGTGAACCAGTTCTTCCCTGACGAAGTGCCTTTCGTGAACCAGCTTCTCAAGAAGAAAGCTCTCCGCGACATCATCGCAGAGGTTCTCAAGTACACCAGCATAGCCCGTACAGCCCAGTTCCTTGACGACATCAAGAACCTCGGTTACCGTATGGCATTCGAAGGCGGTCTGTCCTTCAACCTCGGGGACGTAATCATCCCTGATGAGAAGAAAGGCCTCGTTGATGCAGGTTATGAAGAGGTTGAGAGCATCCAGGAGAGTTACGACATGGGTCTTATCACCAACAACGAACGTTACAACAAGGTGATCGATGTCTGGACAAAGACCAACACCCGCCTGACCAACATAGTCGAGAAGCAGATCAAGGAGGACAAGCAGGGATTCAACCCTGTATATATGATGCTAGATTCCGGTGCCCGTGGATCAAAGGAGCAGATCCGTCAGCTCTGCGGTATGCGTGGTCTGATGGCCAAGCCTCAGAAGTCCGGCTCTACAGGAGCGGAGATCATCGAGAACCCTATCCTTGCCAACTTCAAGGAGGGCCTGAGCGTCCTTGAGTACTTCATCTCTACTCACGGTGCACGTAAAGGTTTGGCCGATACTGCATTGAAGACAGCAGACGCAGGTTACCTGACACGCCGTCTCGTTGACGTCTCACACGATGTGATCATCAACGAGGAAGACTGCGGAACCCTCAGGGGTCTTGTGGCCACCGCCATCAAGAACAAGGATGAAATCGTTGAGACCCTCGGAGAAAGAATCCTCGGACGTACCTCAGTACACGATATCTACAACCCTCTTACCGGTGAGAAGATTCTTGATGCCGGAGAGCAGATTACCGAAGACATCGCCGACCTTATCGAGTCACTGCCTATCGAACAGGTGGAGATCCGCTCCGTGCTTACCTGCGAGTCCAAGAAGGGTGTCTGCGCCAAGTGCTACGGACGTAACCTCGCCACACACCGTATGGTGGAGAAGGGCGAAGTTGTCGGCGTGATTGCTGCACAGTCCATCGGTGAGCCTGGTACGCAGCTTACCCTCCGTACCTTCCACGTCGGTGGTACAGCTTCCAACGTTGCTTCCGAAAGTGAAATCGTTTCCAAGTACGAAGGAAAGCTCGAATTCGAGGAACTCCGCACCATCATCAAGAAAGATGAGAAGGGTGACCACGTCATCGTTGTCAGCCGTGCGACCGAACTCAAGATATCACACCCTATCACAGGCATCACCCTTGCACAGTACAACGTACCTTACGGCAGCGAACTCTTCAAGAACGATGGAGATTCAGTTGTCAAAGGCGACAGAATATGCAACTGGGATGCATACAATGCTCTTACAATCACTGAAATAGCCGGTAAGGCCGTTTACGACAGCATGATTGAGGGCTCTACTTACCGTGAGGAGGCTGCCGATGAGTTCTCTGTTCACAGAGAGAAGGTCATCATCGAATCCCGCGACAAGACCAAGAACCCGATCATCCGCATCATGGACGAAAACGGC
The DNA here is from genome assembly GCA_018064345.1 of Candidatus Cacconaster merdequi. Taxonomy (GTDB): domain Bacteria; phylum Bacteroidota; class Bacteroidia; order Bacteroidales; family UBA932; genus Cacconaster; species Cacconaster merdequi. The sequence continues at coordinate 49,691 of JAGHVK010000042.1, read as the reverse complement.
AACGAGCTCAAGCAGTACAACCTGCCTGTCGGCGCCCACGTAATGGTGGAGAACGGACAGCAGATCGGTGTCGGTGACATTATCGTGAAGATTCCTCGCGCAATCGGAAAGTCCGGCGATATCACCGGCGGTCTGCCACGCGTAACCGAGTTGTTCGAAGCCCGCAACCCTTCAAATCCTGCAATCGTTTCAGAGATCAACGGTGAAGTTCTTATGGGCAAGACCCGCCGTGGTAACCGTGAGATAATCGTAAGGTCGAGAAGCGGAGAGGAGAAACACTATCAGGTTCCTCTTTCAAAGCAGATCCTCGTACAGGAGAACGACTATGTAAGAGCCGGTATGCCTCTGTCAGACGGAGCCGTATGCCCGTCAGACATTCTTGCAATCCTCGGCCCTATCAAGGTTCAGGAGTACATCGTGAACGAGATTCAGGAAGTTTACCGTATGCAGGGCGTGAAGATCAACGACAAGCATTTTGAAGTTATCGTACGCCAGATGATGCGCAAGGTGGAGATTGTGGATCCGGGTGACACCCGCTTCCTTCCTGAGCAGCTTGTGGACAAGATCGAGTTCACCGAAGAGAACGACAACATCTTCGACAAGAAGGTCGTGCTCGATGCCGGTGATTCCCAGAATCTTCACGCAGGTCAGATTGTCACTGTACGCCAGTTGCGCGACGAGAACTCCCTTCTCAAGCGTCAGGACCTGCGCACAGTGGAAGCTCGCGATGCAGTCCCTGCAACATCCAACCAGATTCTCCAAGGTATCACACGCGCCGCACTGCGCACCAACAGCTTTATGTCAGCAGCCTCATTCCAGGAGACTACCAAGGTGCTCAGTGATGCAGCCATCCGTGGAAAAGTCGATACTTTGGAAGGCCTGAAGGAGAACGTCATCTGCGGTCATCTGATTCCTGCCGGAACAGGTCAGCGTGAATTCGACGACCTGATCGTGGCATCAAGAGAGGACTACGAGAAGATGGTGGGCGCCCGCAGGAGTAAGAATATTTAATTGGCTGAAATGCAATAGATTATTTATTAAAGGCGGGCCGATTGTTTGACCCGCCTTTATCTATTTTTCAGGAAAGATATGGCAATAATCAGGGAACTGAACGGAATAATGCCGAAAATCGGCAAAAATTGTTTCATCGCCGAGAATGCCGCAATAATCGGAGATGTCACCATCGGGGATGACTGCAGCATCTGGTACGGGGTAGTGCTCCGGGGCGATGTGAACAGCATAATAATAAAGGACAGGGTGAACGTGCAGGACAATGCCACTATACACACCACATACAAGACATCCATCACTGTTCTTGAGGACGATGTTTCAGTCGGACACAATGCGGTGATTCACGGTGCCCGTGTAGGGAAAGGATGCCTTATAGGTATGGGTTCCGTGCTTTTGGACAATGCCGAGATAGCTCCGGGCTCAATAGTGGCAGCCGGTGCCGTCGTACTTGCCAATTCAAGATTGGACCAGGGCCTGTATGCCGGAATCCCGGCAAAAAAAGTGAAAGAGGGCTCTGAGGCACTTGCTCAAAAAGCAGGTCACAACGCAAAGCAGTATATGATGTACAAGGATTGGTTTACAAAATGATTCAAGTTTGAACAAAATATATTTTCCTTTTTGGAATTAATTGCCTACATTTGTGACTTACAGATAGTTGCACGATATATCATTTCGTAAGCAAAGTGATGCAAAATGCTAACAAAAACGCACGCTTGATACGAAATGAATTGAATGTGTTTACTGTTTTGAAGTAATTTGATTACAATTTATCAATTCACTATTATTTTTTAACAACCAACCTAACCAAAAAACTTATGAGAAAGTTTAGATTTCTTCTCACCAGTATCGCAGCGGTTATGATCTGCTCTCTTGCCTTTGCGCAGACCATAACGGTGAAGGGTACTGTGACGGACGCAGCAACCGGTGAGGGTATTCCTTTCGCTTCAGTGATGGTGAAAGGCACCACTTCAGGCGCTGCCGCAGACGTGGACGGTTCTTATACGGTAACCGCTTCACCAAACGCCACTCTCGTATTCAGTTACATCGGTTATGACAATCTTGAGGTTGCAGTCGGTGGTCGTTCGATCATCAACGCAGCTCTCAAAGTTTCTGCCGAAGCATTGGACGAGTCAATCGTGGTGGCTTACGGAGTTCAGAAAAAATCTTCATTCGTCGGGTCAGCCAGCCAGCTGAGCGGTGAAAAGCTGAAGAAGATGCAGACCACTAACATTTCAAAATCCCTTGAAGGTGCAGTGGCAGGTCTTCAGACAGCCAGCTCATCAGGCACCCCTGGATCAGGCTCAAGCATTCAGATCCGTGGATTCGGCTCAATCAGCGCTTCAACTTCACCTCTTCTCGTTGTGGACGGTGTTCCTTACGAAGGTGGAATGAGTTCAATCAACCCGGCCGATATCGAGTCTATCACAGTACTCAAGGATGCAGCCGCTAACTCAATGTACGGTGCCCGTGGTTCAAACGGTGTCATCATCATTACAACCAAGCGCGGAAGCGCCGGCAAGGTGAACGTTTCATTTGACGCGAAGGTCGGTTTCAACACCAGAGGCGTATCTGAGTACGACATCATCAAGGACCCTGCCGACTACTACGAAATGACTTGGGAATCAATCCGCAATGCTCAGTATTACAACGGCATTATGGGTTACGCCCAGGCAGGTGTGTATGCTTCCACAAACCTTATCGGAAGTTCATACGGACTCTACAACATCTATCCTGTAGTAGATTCTGAAATCATCGACCCTGCAACAGGTAAGCTCAATTCAACCTGGCCTACCTGGAAGAAGCAGAAATGGAACGATGACTGGACAAAGGACGTGTTCCGTGTAGGAATCCGTCAGGAGTACAACGTGAGCGCTTCCGGCGGATCCGACAAGACTCAGGGCTACATTTCAGTATCATATCTTGATGACCAGGGTTATGTTCCTATGTCAGGATTCCAGCGTATATCAATCCGCGGTAAGGTCGATCAGGAGATCGGCAAGCGCATCAAGATTGGATTGAACCTCGCATACTCCAACACAAACCAGCAGCTCTACAACGACAGCGAAGGGAGCAACTACTCCAACCTCTTCTTCTTCAGTCAGATGATTGCCCCTATATTCCCTATCTACCTCTACGATCAGGCTACGGGAACACAGATTTTCGATGACAAGGGCAACCCTATGTACGACTGGGGTGAGACAGGACGTGCCTACGCCGCGAACTCCAACCCATACGGCCAGCTGCTTACTTCAAAGAAAGAAACCATAAAAGACAACATATCTTCACGCGGATACATCAACGTCAACATCCTCAAGGACCTCGTGTTCTCAGCCAACGTTGCATTCGACGTATTCAACACAAAGGGAAGATATTTCACCACCCCTGCCGGCGGTGACGCCAAGAACGTGAACGGACGTGGTGAACAGGAGATGGAGCGCTACAGTGCATTGAACGCCAACCAGCTCCTTACCTGGACTCCTAAGTTCGGCAACCACAATCTCAATGTCCTCATCGGACACGAGACCAAGAGCGACGAAAGCTACTCTCTCTACGGCCACATGACCAACTTCGTGGACATGACCAACATCGACTTCGCAAACTCTACTGTATATCAGGACCTCACATCTGCTTCAGGCGGATACTTCCTTGAAGGTATCTTCGGAAGGGCCGAATACAACTATGCAAACAGATACTACCTTTCAGCTTCATACAGAAGGGATGGTTCCTCAAGGTTCGCAGCGGACAAGAGATGGGGCTCATTCTGGGCAGTAGGTGCATCGTGGAATGCAAAGCAGGAATCTTTCCTCGCCGGTGCAGACTGGCTCAATGCACTCAGAGTCAAGGCCAGCTACGGTACTCAGGGTAACGACAACATCGGCTACGCCCGCGTATATGACAATCTGTATGTCATCGACCGCGTGGACGGTGAAGCTTCCCTCAGGAAGACTTTCCGTGCCGCTCCTGATGTAACATGGGAAAAATCCAACAACTTCAACGTCGGCATCGAGGCCGGTCTCTTCGGCGCATTGAACTTCAACGTCGAGTACTTCATCAAGGAGACCAAGGATATGATTTATTCACGTCCTCTCGCTCCGTCACAGGGATTGCCTGCATCACAGCTGGTGAACGATATGGATATGATGAACAAGGGTATCGAGTTCGAGGTCAGCGCCGACATCTTCAAGAGCCGCAACTTCGCATGGAACATCTCCCTGAACGGTACTCACTACAAGAACGAAGTCACCAAGCTCCCAAGCGACTATCCTGCAGAAGGAAGGCAGGTGGGCACTTCTTGGCGTGAAATCGGCGCTCCTGTCTACAACTACTACCTGTTCGAATGGGCTGGTGTGGACCCTGAAAACGGTCTTCCTCAGTACAAGAAGTACGAGAAGGATGACAACGGTAACGAAACCGGCAAGTTCGACCTCGTGAACACAACAGCACAGGCCACTTACCACAAGACAGGCAAGACTCCTATCCCTGACCTCTACGGTGGATTCAGTACTGCCCTGAGATTCTACGGCTTCGACCTTTCTGCAAGTTTCGCTTACCAGATCGGCGGCTACACACTCGATTCTGTATACCAGAGTTTGATGTCTGCAGGAGACGCCGGTACCAACTGGCACAAGGACATCTTCCTCAGATGGACTCCACAGAATACCAACACCGATGTTCCTCGCGTTCAGAACAACTTCCAGGCTGCGAACGAGTCTTCGACCCGTTTCCTCATCAAGTCATCTTACTTGAGCCTCAGGAACGTGAATCTCGGTTACACTCTTCCTTCAAAGGCCACTTCCAAGATTGGAATGGAATCACTCAGATTCTACGTCAATGCCGACAACGTATGGTACGTTTCAAAGCGTAAAGGTATGGACGTAAGAAAGTCATTCACAGGCGGAAACGGCCAGACATACTCTGCTTTGAGGACTGTATCGGCCGGTGTCACACTCACATTCTAAACATAGGAGATAAGAAATATGAAAAAATATATAGCAATACTTGCTTCAGCTCTCCTCATTCTCTCATCCTGCGACAAGCAGTTCGAGGAAGTTCCTATGACAGGCTCCCTCACAGGAACCGCAGCCGCTTCAATGGTAGAGCAGGATCCGTCATTCCTGACATCCTACGTGAACGGACTCTACTCCTATATGGTCAAATACAACACCCAGAGTTCAAGTTCCATTGTACATGATGACTTCGGATACCTTTCTCTCGGTCTTCTTGGAGACGTAATGTGTCAGGACGTTATTTGCAACGGCACTAACAACTGGTATGTATACGACATCAACCACGACTACGGTATGTACACCTGGGCACGCCCGTTCCAATTCTGGAACTTCTGCTACACCTTGATTGCCAAGTCTAACGAAATCATCGACTTCTTCGGCGAAGAGGACCCTGAGAACCAGGATTTGAGAGGCTACCTCGGACAGGCATACGCAATGCGTGTCCTTGCCTACACCACAGTTATTACCTACTTCCAGGACGTTGCAGCAGGCAACTATCCTAACGCTACCTTCAACAGCAGCGCGAAGGGTGTTCCATTGATTTTCGCCACCCGCGACGGTCGTACGACCGATGAGGTGGACCAGTATTCAGGCCGCAACACTCTTGACGATGTATGCAAGTTCATCGAAGAGAACATCGACAAGTCCCTTGCCCTTCTCAACGGTTACACTAGAGCAAGCAAGAACGAAATCAACTATTCAGTAGCACAAGGTCTTGCAGCCCGCTATTACCTCCTTACCCAGCAGTGGTCAAAGGCAGCCGAAGCAGCTGCTGAAGCCAAGAGCGGCTTTACTCTTATGGATAACGACCGCCTGCACGCCGGCTTTATGGAAATCGAAGACCCGGAAGTTATGTGGGGCTTCAACCACTCTACTGAGACAATGACCTCTTACGCATCATTCTTCTCAATGATGAGCAACGATTGCACAGGTTACGGCGGACTGGGACAGGATTCACGCTGCATAGACAGACGTCTCTACGAAAAGATGGCCAGCAGCGACTACCGCAAGAGCCTGTTCAACACCCCGGCAGGAGACCCGACTGCAGCTACGGCAGGAGCGAAATTCCCGTATGCTTCACGCAAGTTCGGATATGTAGCCCAGTGGCTTCAGGATTACACCTTCATGCGTGCAGCTGAAATGTACCTCATTGAGTCTGAGGCAAAATTCAAAGGCGGTGACGCCACTGGCGCAAAGAGCGTTCTCCAGCAGCTTATGGACAAGCGTGACCCTGAATGGGTTTGCAACAGCCTTACATTTGATGAGATCTATACCCAAAGAAGGATCGAGCTCTGGGGCGAAGGCTTCAACTACTTCGATGTAAGACGCCTCGCAGTTGATGTAATCAGAAAATACGACGGCACCAACTTCCCGGCATCAGCATTGCACGACTTCCCGGCTCACGATGCATCCTGGAACTTCCAGATTCCTAACAGGGAATTGCAGAACAACCCTGCCATCACCGAAGAAGACCAGAACGAATGGGATACAGGTGAGGACAACTAACCCAAAAGAATCATTGATATGAAGAAAATATTTAGATATACAGCAATGGCGCTTTTGGTGCTCCTTTCAGCATCCTGCGCCAAGGACGCCCTCGAAAAGGCGGACGCTGAAGCTGCTTTTGCACAAAAGCAGAATCTCCCTACTGTCTCTATCGCCAATGATGTGAAAAACAACCCTGCGGAAGGTACAGTAGAAGTTACCATCACGGTAAACGGTACCAGCGGCCTTCAAGGTCTCGAAATCGGTATGCTCTCCAGCAGGACATCTGACTTCTCAAGCACTGACTTTATAGAGGCTGAAAACGCTGGTGACGGCACTTACAAAGTCAAGGCAAAAGCATATCCTGGCCAGATGAACTTCTTCAAGGCCTGCGTAAGCTGCACTTCAGGCTCTGCATTCTCGGATGCAATCTCATTTGACGTTCCTGACGTGAAGTTCATTTACAAGGCTGCCGGAACATTCACTGCCAAGGCTGTGGCTGACGCATGGGGAGATCCGCATGACTTCGAGATAACAATCGTCCCTGACGCAGATGACCCTGAGCATAAATGCCAAGTCCTCAACCTGTCTCCATTCTTTGCCGAGAACGGTTTTGTGGCATCAAAAGGCAAAAACATCTTCGACGGCGAAGTGGATTGCGACAATTTCATCATAACCATACCTAGTTATCAGCTGGTTGGCTACCAAACTTGCTTCCTTATATCGTTCACGGACGATTCTATGGAAGTTGAGGATGACCTCAAGCTCTATTTCAACAGTGATGGTGACAAAATCATGATTGACAACGTATGGGGCATCTACCAAGACGGTAACGGCTGGTGGGATTTGTATTTGGATCCTTTCATCCTCACAAAGAAATAACAATTACTTGATATTACATTTTAAGAATCTCCGGCCGGCAGGTCGGAGATTCTTATTTTTAACTATCTTTGTATCAACAATTGAAATTGATTACAATGAGGAGACTACCTATCACACTAGCCATCATTTCAGTGGCAGTTGCATCTTTCTCCTGCGAGAAAGCATCTGAGTTCAAACCGGAGGAACAACCTTCAGCAATCTCTCAAGAAACAACTTTCGAGGCAGAGAACCGCTTCGTCACAATCGAAGTGACCGACGCTCTCTCCGCGAAGCTCCTGTCAGCGGGCAATAACGAAGCAAATGATATATTCGGCCCTGATGTCAAGAGCGTAACACCAGTCTTCATTATCGGAGGAAAATGGGAGAAGGCCCAGAGAGAGTCAGGACTGCACCACTGGTTCACCGTTGAAATTGCAGATGATGCCGCTGCTTCAAAGGCATCGGCATCACTTGAAAAGATGAAGGATGTCCTCCTTGTAGAACCCCGGCAAATGGCATCAGTCTCTTCAATCGAGATGAACGACCCGAGATTCGGAGAGCAGTGGGATATGTACAATATCGGACAATACAGTTATGCTCAGGAGGGCATAGACATCGAACTCCAGGAATCGTGGGACATATACGGCCACTTCGGCAACGAATCGGTGACTGTTGCAGTCATTGACGGAGGTGTGGACTACACACACGAAGACCTCGCCGGCAATATGTGGGTGAACGAAGCGGAACTCAATGGAGTGGCAGGCAAGGATGATGATGGGAACGGAGTGGCAGACGACATCTACGGAATCAATGTCTCATCAGGTTCGATAACAGGTGAAGTGACACCTTGCACACACGGAACGCACGTAGCAGGGACAATAGGTGCAATAAACGGCAACGGGAAAGGCATCTGCTCCGTAGCAGGAGGAAATTATCCCAAGAAGGGAGTCAGGCTTATGAGCGGCCAGATATTCGATGAATCGGGAAAAGGTCATCTCTATTTAGGCCCGGTATTTCAATATGCTGCGGAAAACGGAGCAGTAATAGCTCAGAACAGCTGGGGATATGACGAAAACGGTACCCACATAGACCCAAGCGACAAGGCCGCAATTGACTATTTCATCAAGTACGCAGGATGCGACCCTGACGGCAACCAGCGTCCGGACAGTCCTATGAAGGGCGGCTTGGTGATATTCAGTGCTGGAAATGAATCCACTGACCATGGCTGGCCGGGGCAGTATGAAAAATGTATTTCCGTGGCAGCGATAGCCCCTACCGGGCAAATAACCAGCTATTCCAATTTCGGGCCGTGGGTGGACGTATGCGCTCCGGGAGGAGAACAGAGTTTGGATTTTATGCACGCCGGTATCCTCAGCACTGTTCCGAACAACAGATATCAGGGAATGCAGGGAACTTCGATGGCCTGCCCGCACGTAAGCGGACTGGCAGCCCTGATCCTTTCAGAAAGAGGTGGTCAGGGATATACTTGTGACGACTTGAGAGAAGCAATCATAAAAAGCTGCGACCCAAGCATATACCAATACAACCCGCATAGTAAGGGGCAGATTGGCGCAGGAATGATAAGTGCCCGTCTTGCTTTCGCACAGTTCAGCAGGATAGCTCCGGACCGTGTAGAATCGTACACACACGAAGTGTTCGGAAACAGCATCCTGCTCAAGCCGGAGATTCCGGCCGATGAAGACGACGGTCAGGCTTACGGATTCAAAGTTTATATCGACGGCGTTCCACACACATTCAGTATAGAGGACGAGATTCTCTTCGAAGACCTCAAGTTCGAGAAGGAGTACTCTTTCCAGATTTCAGCTTTCGACTACGCAGGCAACGAATCTGCAAAGTCGGCAGTCAAGAAGATAAAGACAAACAAGAACAGCGCCCCTGTGATTGAATGTTCGGTTGAAGACCAGCTTACCGTAAAGCAGTGGCAGAACATTGACGTGAACATCACTGTCACAGACCCTGACAGACATTCAGTGACAGTTTCCTATGATTTTGATGACATAGATGGTGTCAGGATGACAAAGATGGACGACAATCACTTCAAGTTCACAATCCAGGGAAACGTATCCAAGGTAGGAGACCACAGCATCACAGTCAATGCCTCCGACAAATACTCACTAGCCTCAGAGCCGTTCGAGCTTCATTACAAAGTGATGGAGAACCGCGCTCCACAGCTTGTCGCACCTGTCAGCAACATCTGCTTCAACAAGAAAGGTGATTCAGTCTCCGTGCCTGAATCAAGCCACTTCTCGGATGAGGATGGAGAGGTTCTCTCCTACACCTTCACCAACGACAGGGTGGTGACTGCGTCCAAATCCGGGAACAACTTTGAAATCAAGGGTATAGGGTACGGTGAGACCACTATGACAATCACTGCCACCGATGCTATGGGCAAGAGTGCATCGACATCGTTCAAGGTGGTTGTACGCGACGGTTCTCACGAAATTGACCTCTACCCTAACCCGGTGACTGACATTCTCAACGTCCGCACCGCTGAGAGCACGAGCGCACAGGTAACCATATTCAGCACATCCGGAAAAAAAGTATTCGACAATACTTCAACCATCACTCCGTTCGACCCTCTCAAAGTGGATATGAAACAGATGAACTCAGGCACCTACACCGTAGTAGTGAAGAGCGGCTCGACTGAAACAAGGAACAACATCGTCAAACTGTAAAAAACCGGAACAATGAAAAAGATATTAGTATTCGCCATTGCGGCAATAATCTCTGTCCCAAGTATGTTCGCACAAGGTCCCGAGACCTTGCTCCTGCCGGGCAGCGCTGCATCCACAGCCATCGGAGGCATCAGTCAGGCAGTCCCTGACCACGACAGCACCACTTTCGGCATCAATGCCGGATATATGATGTGGGCACCGAAGGAGATGAATTCCACCCTCATAGGAGCAAATGTATGGTTTGCCGCCTCTGAATCCTTGGAAATCAACATAAACGGTGGAATGCTTAGCGGACAGCCTTCTGAAATTTCCGGTATTACCGGAGAATGGAGCGGCAAGAGTTTCACTCCGAAAGACATATTCGCCAAGGTAGGAGCCCTCTACAAGCTCTCTTCCGGGCTTGCATTCGGCGCAAAGGTCAATTTCGTGAAGTCGTCCCTTGCTGAAACGGGCCTCAGCACCTTCGGCGCTGACGTTTGTGTGCAGTACCGCAAGAATAACATCAAAGCTGAATTTGCAGCCTGCAACCTTGCTTCCCAAGTAGCATTGTGCAAAGCGGACGCGGCCTATACAATCTCAGGATTCACAGCATCAGCAGAGCTCGATTTCCTGTTCGCAGGAGGTCTGATGGCCGGAATCGGTGCAGAGTACTCGATTGCCGACATAGTGTCGCTGAGGGCCGGTTACCACTACGGTGAGGCAATCCCGTCGTTCCTGTCGGCGGGCCTCGGATTCAAGTTCGCCGGCATCAATTTGGATGCAGCATACATTATCTACGACACACCTCTTGCCGGGACAATCTCAGCGACTTTGGGCTACTCTTTCTAAGATTATTACCCGATTATGATAGGTGTGTATGACTCCGGCGAAGGTGGCAAGAGTGTACTGAAGGAACTTGTCAAACTGATTCCATCGGAGGATTACATCTATTACGGAGATTCCGCATACTGCCCGTACGGCCCTAAGAAGCCCGGATTCATAATTGAGAGGGCGTCGCGGATCACCGAATTCCTGATATCGAAAGGTTGCAGCATAATAGTGGTGGCCTGCAATACGGCCACTGCTGCTGCCATCTCCTACCTTCGAGAGCACTATCCTGTTCCTTTCGTCGGAATGGAGCCTGCAATAAAGCCGGCGCTTCTCCACTCCCGCAGCGGGGTCGTCGGTGTCCTTGCAACAGCCGGAACTTTCAAAGGAAGGCTCTATCTTGACACTCTGGCGCGTTTTTCAGGTAATGTCAAGGTAATTGAACGCATCGGGGAAGGCCTCGTGGAAACGGTCGAAAAGGGCATTCTCGACGGCCCCGACGTTGAACGCCTCATTCATAACTGCATCGATCCGATGCTTGAGGCAGGAGCCGACCACATAGTGCTGGGCTGTACCCACTACCCTTTCCTGCAACCGGTCATAGAGCGTATAGCCGGAACCGGGGTGACAGTCATCAATCCCGCACCGGCAGTCGCCCGCCAGACACTCCGAATCCTCGAGCAGACAAAAGAAACAGAGCCTTCCACAAGGAAAGGCTCCGTTCAATACTTTTATTCCTCAAAGGAATAAGATTTACAAAATCCCCTGCTCAAGCATAGCCTGTGCCACTTTCATGAATCCTGCAATGTTCGCACCCTTGACATAGTCGATAGTGCCGTCGGCCTGAGTTCCGAACTTGACGCATTGCTCGTGGATAGAGCGCATTATTGAGTGGAGTCTGTCATCAACTTCCTGAGCATCCCAGCTGATATGCTCGGCGTTCTGGGTCATTTCAAGGCCGGAAGTGGCGACACCGCCTGCATTCACTGCCTTGCCCGGAGCGAAGAGGAATCCCGGCTGAGCCTGGAAGAAATGTATTGCACCCGGCTGGCAACCCATATTGGAAACCTCGCAGCAGCACCATGTACCGTTGGAAACGAGTTGCTTTGCATCATCCTCAGAGAGTTCGTTCTGGAATGCGCAAGGAAGAGCGATATCGCATTTGACGCTCCAAGCCTTCTTGCCGGCAGTAAATCTGGTTGCAGCAGGGAACTTGACAGCCATATCCTCAACCTTGTTGCGGTTTGAAGCACGCATCTCAAGCATATAGTCAATCATATCCTTGGTTATGCCGTCAGGAATCTCGCATACACCGTCAGGACCTGAGATTGCAACAACCTTTGCACCGAGCTCAGTAGCCTTTGTGCAGGCACCCCACGCTACATTACCGAAGCCTGAGATTGCGACAGTCTTGCCTTTGATGTCCTTGCCGGCTGTCTGAAGGACGTGCTGTGTGAAATAGAGTGCACCGAAACCGGTAGCCTCAGGACGGAGAATAGAGCCACCCCAAGTCATTCCCTTTCCGGTAAGAACGCCTGTATGATACTGACGTGCAAGCTTCTGGTACATTCCGTTAAGGAAGCCTATCTCACGTCCGCCTACGCCTACGTCGCCTGCAGGAATATCCTGGTCAGGACCGATGCAGCGCCAGAGTTCAAGCATGAATGCCTGGCAGAAACGCATAATCTCGTCGTTCGACTTTCCGACAGGATCGAAATCGGAGCCTCCCTTGCCACCGCCCATAGGGAGAGTGGTGAGTGCATTCTTGAATGTCTGTTCAAAGCCGAGGAACTTGAGCATTGAAGGAGTTACAGCCTTGTGGAATCGGAGACCTCCCTTGTACGGACCGATTGCAGAGTTGAACTGCACACGGTAGCCGAGATTGGTCTGAACGTCGCCCTTGTCATCCACCCAGGTAACGCGGAAAGTAAAGATGCGGTCAGGTTCTACCATCCTTTCGACAATCTTCGCCTTCTCAAATTCAGGATGCTGGTTATATACGTCCTCGATGGAATCCAAAACCTCGCGGACTGCCTGCAGGTACTCAAGCTCGCCAGGGTGCTTGGCCTCAAGGCTTGCCATAATTTCAGATACTTTCATACTGTACAATTATTGATTTTTGGTTCTTGTTCTTTTATTCGACAGTCCAGGTTGCACCGCTGTTGAGCAGATCGTCCATACACTGTATTGTTGATTTTTCCTTCACTTCCGCGAGCTGGTCGCGTACACGGTCATCATAGGTCGGTTCCTTGACATCGCGGATCACACCGAGGGCGACAGGGAAGTCAGGGTACTTCATATTGATGAGCTGGTTCTGGATGGCCGTATCCTCGCAATGTGCATCGTGGACAAGGATATCGTCCATTGTAATGCCGTTTTCGCCAATCTTCACGACTTTGAGCTTGCCGTTCTCAAGGATTAGACCTTTGTCCTTTTCCTTTCCGAATACCATAGGCTCTCCGTGGCGGAGAACGATGGTACGGTCAGCGCGGACTTCGCGGTCGGCAATTGTCATATGTGCTCCGTCGTTGAAGATTACACAGTTTGTAAGCATCTCACATACTGAGCATCCGTCGTGCTTTGCGGCAGCGACAAATATCTCCTGGTTGAGAACTATCTCACTGTCAAGGCTGCGTGCGAAGAAAGTCCCGCGGGCTCCGAGTACGAGTGAACCCGGGGTGAACGGATTCTCGACTGTTCCGTATGGAGAAGTCTTGGTAATCTGTCCGAGTTTGGAAGTCGGAGAATACTGTCCCTTTGTAAGACCGTAAATCTGGTTGTTGAACAGGATGATATTGATGTCAATGTTCCTGCGGATAGCGTGGATGAAGTGGTTTCCTCCGATTGCGAGGGCATCACCGTCACCGCAGGCCTGCCAGATGCTGAGCGTTGGATTGGCAACCTTCATTCCTGTTGAAATGGCGGTCGCACGGCCGTGTATGCTGTGGAAACCGAAGGTATCCATATAGTAAGGAAGCCTTGATGAGCATCCGATGCCGGAAACCACCACGATGCGTTCCTTTGAGTATCCGAGGTCTTCACAAACCTGAGGAAGAGCCCTGTGAAGGGAAGCGAGGACTGCGTGGTCGCCACATCCCGGGCACCAGCGAACTTCCTGATTGCTTTTGAAATCTTGTGCTGTATATGCCATAGTACTACCTCCTAAAGAATGTTTTTAACTGCATTGACTACCTCTTCCACGATAAACGGCTGTCCCTGTACCTTGTTGAACTGTTCGTACTTGAACTGAGGCAGCTTCGCTCTCAGATAGTCAGCGAACTGGCCGCTGTTGAGCTCACATACTATTATCTTCTTGTAACGTGCAAAGATATCTGCTGTGTTCTTAGGAAGAGGGTTGATGAAGTCGAAGTGGCAGAGAGCCACGCTTTCGCCATTCTCCACCAACTGGTTGTATGCAGAGAAGAGATGTCCGAAAGTACCGCCCCATCCTACTATGAGGACATCAGCCTTCTCCTCTCCAATGACCTTCTGCTCAGGTAAGTAGTTTGCAAGACGGGCCACTTTTTCGGCACGTTCAGCCACCATCTTCGCGTGGTTCTGAGGATCGGATGAAATCACACCGGCAGTAGTCTTCTCCAAGCCGCCTACTCTGTGTTCGAGGCCGGCCTTTCCCGGGAACGCCCATTTGCGGGCGAAAGTTTCAGGATCACGTGCGAATGGCTGGAAAGCACCTTCGCAGCTCTCTATTATCGGCGGATTGATTTCAGGATAATCCTTCATTGAAGGAATCTTCCAAGGCTCGCTTCCGTTTCCGAGGAATCCTTCAGAAAGAAGGATGACAGGCATCATATGCTCCATGGCGAACTTCCCGGCATAGAAAGCAGCATCGAAGCAATGGCTCGGAGAGTGTGCAGCAATCACAGCCACAGGGCATTCACCGTTACGGCCGTAAAGAGCCTGTGCAAGGTCGGTCTGCTCAGTCTTCGTAGGGATACCTGTTGAAGGGCCGCTCCTCTGTACATCGACGACGACAAGAGGAAGCTCGGTTATCATCGCAAGGCCGAGAGCCTCTGACTTGAGGCTCAAGCCCGGGCCGGAAGTTGTGGTCACTGCCATATTGCCGGCGTATGCCGCTCCGATGGCCGTGCAGATACCGGCAATCTCGTCCTCTGCCTGAACTGTCTTGACACCGAGGTTCTTGTGAAGGGCAAGCTCCTCAAGTATAGCCGTTGCCGGAGTGATAGGGTATGAACCGCAGAAGAGAGGTCTGCCGCTCTTCTCGGATGCAGCAATCAGACCCCAGGCGGTTGCCTGATTACCGCTTATGTTGCGGTAGGTTCCCTTCTCCTGCTTTGCAGGCTTGATTGTGTATGTATTGGCTACGGCCTGTATGTTGCCGGCGTAATTGAAACCGTCGAAGAGAACCTTCTTGTTAGGTTCGATGAGTGCCGGTTTCTTCTTGAATTTCTTCTCAAGATATGCGTAGGTGTATTCCAACGGTCTGTTGAACATGAAGAAACACATACCGAGAGTGAACATGTTCTTGCACCTTACTATTGACTTCTGGTCCATACCGCTGTCCTTCAGGCTCTCTTTCGTAAGAGAGGTGATAGGGGAATAGATGATGTTGCGATCCTCTATCTTAAGTTCAGTGATAGGGTCAAGAGTCGCATAACCGGCTCTCTTGATAAGGTCTTCCGTGAAAGTGTCCGTATCAATGATGATTGTAGCGGTGGCTTTGGCCCACTTCGCATTGGCGCGCAGGGCAGCAGGGTTCATAGCCACGAGTACATCGGCATAGTCACCAGGGGTATTGACGGCTTCGCTGCCGACGTGAACCTGGAAACCTGACACGCCTGAAACTGTTCCGTGAGGGGCACGGATTTCTGCAGGATAGTCGGGGAATGTCGATATCTCGTTGCCATATAAGGCAGAGGCATCAGCGAACAGTGTACCTGTAAGCTGCATGCCATCTCCCGAATCACCGCAAAACCTAATTACGACATCTTTTGTGTCAATAACTTTGTGTTGCATGAGATTTATTTATATGTGGATTACTTGTTTTTACTGTTGTGGTTGATCTGTATTGAACTGTGTCGGTGCTACTTTTTCAGCCGGAATGCCGAGGGCCTTCTTTGCGAGAGGAAGGAGATCCACGCTCTTGGCCTCATCGAAATAAAGGAGAGAACCTGCTGAGAGGTCAAATACATAGAGAAGGCTGTTGTCCTTTGCTATCTTGGTAAGAGCATCCTGTGCCTTCTGGAAAACAGGAGCCATAAGTTCCTGCTGCATCTGTGCCATATCCTGCTGTGCTGACTGCTGGAACTGCTGGATGCGCTGCACGAGTTCCTGAATGTCACGTTCCTTGTTCTCACGAACGACTGCTGACCACTCGGCCTGCTTGCGGTTGTATTCCGCATACTTCGTATTGTATTCTTCCTCCATTCCCTGCATGGTCTCTACAAGGTCAGCGTTGTATGCCTGGAGTTTTACGAATGCTGAGTCACGCTCGGACATAAGGCTGATGAGTTCCTGGCTGTTGATGTGTCCGAATTTCTCCTGAGCCGAAGAGAATGTGCAGAGTGCTGTAACACAGATAACTAGAAGTAGTGCTTTTTTCATGATCGATGATTATTGTTTTATTGTATTATAAATATTGATGACAGTTTGGGAAATGTCAGGCAGGGAGCTGAAGGCAACGCCCTGGTTCACTGCAAGGTCGAAGACAATGGCATAGCCGCCTGCCTTGGCTGCGGTCTCCACGGCCTTGTCAACCTTCACGCGGATAGGGTCCATCAGATCGGCTGTCTTGCGTGCCATCAGGCCATCCTCACCGAAATAAATCTTCTGCTTCTCCTGTACGCTCTTCTCACGGGCGATAATCTCGTTCTCTGCGGAAGCACGCTGTGAAGCTGTATAGGTGGCCTTACGGGATTGGTAGTCGTTGTAGAGTGTTTCTATCTGGGAAACTTCTTTCTCTATGGCGGACTTGTACTGGTCCTGCAGCACTTCAAGCTGCTTCTGAGCTGAAAGATACTCAGCTATGCCGTTAAGGATTGTTTCAGTGTTTATAGTCGCCATATTCTGCGCGCCGGCGGAAGCGAGGCAGCAGAAAAAAATCGCAAGTGAAATGAGTGTTCGTTTCATATCTTTCTGAATTAGAATTGCTGTCCGATAAGGAAATGGAACTGGCTGCGCTTGCTCTTGTCAAGAGTGTCGAAACCGTATCCCCAGTCCACTCCGAGGAGCCCGACGACAGGCAGATATACCCTGACACCCGCACCGGCCGAACGTTTGATCTGGAATGGATTGAAATTATGGATGTCGGACCAGCAGTTACCTCCCTCAAGGAAGAGCAGCGCATAGATTGTCGATGAAGGCTGCATCACCACAGGGTATCGAAGTTCGACGGTGAGCTTGTCATAGACGTTTCCTGTATATGACCCCATCTCGTTCACCGGAGTGAGTGAATAGTTCTCGTAGCCTCGCAGACCGATGACTTCACTTCCGTATGTATTGTAACCGGACATTCCGTCACCACCGAGTATGAAGCCTTCGAATGGAGAGTAGCCCCATTTCCTGTTGTAATATCCCAGATATCCGAACTGTGCCCTGGTCATAAGGACAAGGTCTCCGATGATTCTGGTATAGAGAGACCCTTTGAACGTCCATTTGTGATACTCGATCCAGTTGTAGTGCTGCTGGTCGGTCATAGTGCTGTAGTCAGTGTTGCGCCAATCCTTTTTCAAGAGTGAGAAAGGAGGTGTCAATGAGAGAGCCAGCGAGAAGTCAGAACCTGAACGCGGATATATGGCCTGGTCTGAAGAGTTGCGGCTGAGCGTGACCGTATAGTTGATGTTATGTGACAGACCTGTCGAATAGAGGAACTGGTACGGCCAGTCCTGCAGCCTGTAGGACTGCCATCCGAGCATATTGTAGAGCACGAAATAGGAGTCAGGCCATTCCAGACGTGTACCGAGGCCTATCGACGCACCGAAAATCTCCATGAACTGACTGTCGTTCAACACCTGATAGTAATATGAGGTATAGGAGTTCGTCTGACGTGTGAAATAGGCCGAAATATTGAATGATGTCGGCTTTTTGCCGGTAAGCCAAGGCTCTACGAAACTTGCCGACAGCGCAGTATAGTATGTACCGTTGGTCTGGAACCTGAGGGAGAGCGTCTGGGCATCTCCGAGAGGTACCGGCCTCCACGCCTCTTTCTTGAAGAAATTTGCTGTGGAGAAGTTGTTGAAGCTCACTCCGAGAGTTCCCACGAACATTCCGCCTCCCCATCCGCCGGAGAGTTCCAGCTGGCTGTTCGGCTTCTCTTTCACGTTATAGGCTATGTCCACCGTATTTGTCGCACCATTCGGAATCATTGTCCAGCCTTCGGAAGAACTTGCAAATTCAGGTTCGAAATGGCCCATAGACGCAATCTCACGTATTGAGCGTTCGAAATCCGTCTGTCTGAAAAGATAGCCCGGCCTTGTGAACACCGCACGCCTTACGACCTTTTCGTTGGTGATGTTGTTGCCGTTGATTATTATGTTGTTGAACGTAGCAGGTTTCCCTTCCACGAGCCGGAATTCCACATCCACGGAATCCTGGTCTATGTTCAGTTCCACAGGAGTGACGTTGAAGAAGAGGAAACCGTTGTCACGGTAGAGCTTTGAGATTGCGAGTTCCCCCTCCTCGCCTCCGAAGAGACGCTTCTCCATAGTAGGCACATCATAGATGTCACCTTTCTTTATCCTGAGCACCTGGTTCAAAGTCTCGTCGGTATATTCCGAATTGCCTGTCCAGGTGATGTTCCTGAAGTAGTAGCGCTTTCCCTTGTCGATGACGAAATGGATGTTCAGCCTGCCATCCTCATCGCGGAACATCGAATCCTTTACGATTACGGCGTCACGGTATCCGGCCTCGTTGAAAGTCTCAATGAGGCTCTTCTTGTCAGTAGCATATTCGCTTTCAAGGAATTTCTTGGAATTGAAGAAGTTGTACCATTTGGTATCTTTCGTCTTCTTCATCGACTTGTCCAGCTTGAACTTGGAAAGTTCGTCGTTTCCGTCGTAGGTGATATGGCGTACCTTCAGTTTCTTGCCCTTCCTGACGTCGAAAGTGACCTTCACTGCATTCTTGATGATGGTATCCTGTTCGACCAGAACATCCACAGCAGCATCAGCAAAGCCCTTCTCCATAAAGAACCTCTTTATGATTTCAGAAGAAGAGGACTTGAGGTAATCCGAAAGCTGGGCGCCACGTTTGAGATTGAGCCTCTCTTTCAAATCGTCCTGCTCTCCCTTCTTGACGCCTTTGTAATTCCAGGAAACCACTCTCGGGCGCTCCTTGATGGTCAGCGTGAAGAACGCTGTGTCTCTTGAAGCGGAAAGAGAGTCGATGGCGAAAGAGATGTCGGAAGTCGCCCCCTGCTGCCAGATTCTCTTGACGGCAAGCGAAACATCCGCACCCGGAACCTCGACCCTGTCGCCCGGCCTCAAGCCGAAAACAGACAGAATCTGCTTTTCATTCAAATACTTCACACCGGCAACCTTGATACCGCCGATAACATACTCCTTGGGATTGTTGTAATCCACCTTCACGGAGGTGGAGTCTGCACTCATATCCTGGGAGAAAAGCCCCCAGGGACAAAGCAGCAGTACCATCGCCAACAAAGACTTGATAAACTTACCTTTCATCAAACTCAACGCGTGAACAGAAACACAAATGTAGTAATAATTTTCGGAATCAGCCTCAGATTGAGGGCTAAATTTCCCTCAAAGGAAGGCGGATCCTCCAAATCATTCCGTTTTGCCATACCGCCTTTCCCTGCTGTTGAAACTGCGGATGGCAAGGTCGAGGTCTTTTTTGCGAAAATCAGGCCAAAGTACCGGAGAAAAATAAAACTCAGTGTATGCGCACTGCCAGAGCATATAGTTGCTGAGCCTCTGTTCACCGCTGGTGCGGATCATCAGGTCGGGGTCAGGTATCCCTTCCGTGCTCAGGTATGAAGAGAAAACGGCTTCGTCGATATCTATCTCGTGACCGGCTTCGAGAGTCGCCTTCGCCAGCCTTCTCGCTGCCTGGACGATATCCCACTTACCGCTGTAGCTCAGCATCACTATGAGGTTCAGGCCGGTGTTCCCAGATGTCTCGTTTTCAGCCAGCTCTATGTTTTTAAGCACATCTTCGGGAAGAGACTCGCGGTGTCCTATGACACGGAACCTGACGTTCTGCTTCATGAACGTTGGCCTCTCGGCAAGCACCGACTTGACCATCAAGGCCATAAGTCCTTCCACCTCCGCTTTGGGACGTCCCCAGTTCTCTTCCGAGAATGCAAAGAGGCTAAGGTATCTTATCCCGTTTTCAACGGCATATTCACAGCACTCCCTCACGCTCTCCACACCTACGTTATGGCCGAAAAGCCTCAGTTTCCCCTGCTTTTTGGCCCACCGCCCGTTACCGTCCATTATTATTGTGACGTGGCAAGGCATTCTTACTTCATTATTTTCCATAAATTACTATTTATTTTGAGAACCTGTTTTGAAATGGTTCACGAAAATTATTATAGGTTATTGTTCAGCAGATTTTTCGATGATTTGAAGGAGCAATGGTCGTGAGGGTGTTTACAGCAGGCATTTTGATGCCTGCGGCCCGAGCAGTAGGGCTTTAGCCCGCCGGAACTCATTGTAACTGATAAGCAGCGAAAAATATGCGAATAAGAAGCATAAGAATTGAAGTTAATCATTTCAAAACAGGTTCTGAATTGCGCCTGTCCTCTCCCCACAGCAGTTTCGTCCTCAACGCATCAATGAAACTGTTGCCCGAAAAGGAGACATAATTGAACCCGTATTCAGCTTTCCTGACCCGGAAAGATACTCCGGAAGCCACCTGGAACGACCTGTTGTCGAGAGTGATGACGGCATCCTCGCTTCTGGTGCGGAACACCATCTCGAACTGCGTTTCAGCAGGGAACACAAGCGGCCGCACATTGAGATTATGGGAAGCAATCGGAGAAAGGATCAGCACCTTTGAAGAGGGAGATACAATCGGACCGCCCACACTCAGATTGTAGGCTGTGCTGCCTGTAGGTGTCGCCACCACCAATCCGTCCGCCCAATAGGTAGGAAGAGCGAGGCCGTCCACCTTCACGTCGATGGAAAGCATGCTCGCGCCGCGCCGCTGGACTGAAATCTCGTTGAACGCGTAAGGATATACATCGGCAGGGACAGAATCCATCTCCAGCTTGAGAAGGTCACGTCTTTCTACGGAGAAACGTCCTGCCAGCAAATCGTCCACCCATTCCATGGATTCATCCCCCACACTCGCGGCAGTCAGGAAACCGAGTCTTCCAAAATTTATTCCAACCACAGGTATCTGTCTGTCCCTCACGAATGTAAGGGATTCAAGGCAAGTACCGTCACCGCCGATGGAAACGAATACATCGGTGTCGGAAGGAAGGTTGTCCCAACTCGTGAAATCCTTCCCGTACTCATACAGCGTCGCCCCACCGCTTTGCAGACGCTGTTCGAGAGCCCGCAGCCGCGTGAAACGTTCCTGCTCCATCTGACGGAAATATATTGCCAGATTCATACTTTCAAAAAGTTCATGAACGGTTTCTCATCTGAATGATGAATAACCAAAGTCAAAATTATCTATTTTTGCAGAATATGACAAAATTATCTGTAAACATCAACAAGATTGCCACTCTCCGCAATGCCAGAGGCGGCAATATGCCTGACGTCCTAAAGGCTGCCATCGACTGCCAGACTTTCGGGGCACAGGGCATCACAGTGCATCCGAGACCGGACGAACGGCACATCCGTTACAGTGACGTAACCGCAATCAAACCGATAATCACCACGGAATTCAACATCGAAGGGAATCCCATTCCCAAATTCATTGACCTCGTCCTGAAAGCGAAGCCGACTCAGGTGACGCTCGTACCTGATGCCGAGAGCGCAATCACTTCCAACGCAGGCTGGGACACGAAAAGCAACCTTTCCTTCCTCAAATCGACCTGCAGAACGTTCAAGGAGGCCGGAATCCGCACCTCGATATTCGTGGACCCTGTCCCTGAAATGGTGCAATATGCAGCTGAGGCCGGTTGCGACAGAGTGGAGCTGTACACGGAAGCCTACGCAAGAGAGTATGCTTCGGGACGGGAGGAAGCAATTGCGCCATACCTCTCTGCGGCGCGGGAGGCTGTCAGGCTCGGACTCGGGCTCAACGCCGGCCACGACCTGAATCTTGACAACCTGCGCTATTTCAACGCGACGGTGCCGGGATTGTGCGAAGTTTCCATCGGACATGCGATAATCTGCGATGCACTTTATATGGGCCTTGAAGCCACGATAAAGGCATATCTGGCGGAACTCGGACAATAATTGGAAGCACATTCTGACTTTGTTACATTTTTTTGATTATATTTGCACGATTATACCTGATAGTCGCTTGATTTTTCAGTAGCTCAATCATCAAACAATTAATATTAAAAATGAAAAAGACACCACTTATCCTGAGCATCGTTGCAGTAGCAGTCGCTATCGCCGCACTGGCTCTTGCCCTCTTCAAATCACCTGCAAAGAAACACACTGCAGCAACTGACCTGACCGAAACTTCCGCACAGGCGGGGGACATCGTCTACCTGAGAATCGACACACTGATCATGCAGTACGATATGTACAGCGACCTGCGTTCGGCATTCGAGGCAAAGGCCACAAGTGTGCAGGACGACCTTCAGAAGAAGGGCCGCAAGCTCGAAAGCGACATCAAGGCTTTTGAGAACCAGATCAACAAAGGCCTGCTCACCCGCTCTGCAGCCGAACAGCAGCAGAATGCTCTCCAGCAGCGCCAGCAGGATCTCCAGAACCTTGCAAACCAGAAGCAGTACGAACTTCAGGAAGAAGAGATGGTCCTCAACAACCAGATAATGGATGCCATCAAGACTTTCCTCGAGGGTTACAACGAAGAGCACAACTTTGCCGCAATCCTCACTACAAGCGAAGCCACCAATGTGGTTATCATGGGCAGCCCTGCACTTGACATCACCCAGCAGGTAGTTGAAGGCCTCAACGCCGAATACATCAAGAACAGGAACAACTAAGAGCCTGTCTGTTCAGAAATGCGCCGGTATCTTTCCATCTTAATATCCGCCATAGTATTCCTTCTTCAGGCAGCACCTGTTGCCGGTCAGGAGTACATTGCGCCGGAAGTGACGGTATCAGACCAGAAAGTGAACCTGTCAGGAAAGATATACTACTTGCACAAGGTACTGCCGAAACAGACCGTCTATTCAATCTGCAAGGCATACGGCGTAACAGAGGAAGAACTGCTTGAGGCCAATCCTTCAGTCAGGGACGGCCTCAGGCAAGGTTCTCTCCTGTACATTCCCGTCGCGACAGTCCAGTCTGAGACCAATGAAACCGGTAGTGGCAGAGACAGTGGTGAAGGGAAGCTGAAATGGTACGAAAAGCTTTTCGGAAAGCGCAGCAGCAATACCGGGCGGGAAGTTCAGGAAAGCCGGCCCGATGAGGAGACCATAACGGTTCCCGACACAATTTACGTCTATGCTGAAGCTCCTGAAGAAGATGCTTCGGCTCCGGCAGAGCAACAGACATCCGTCTTTTCCGAAGAGAATCCTGTCAGAGTGTCCCTTGTCCTTCCTATGGACGTTTCAGGGACTCCATCCGAGAAGTACATTGATTTCTACTGCGGGGCGCTTCAGGCACTTGAGGAGCTCAAAGGGTATGGATATTCAGTCATCCTTGACGTATATGACCTCCGGAGCGGGAATCCTTTGACAGAATCGCGGCTCAGGGAAAGCAGCATCATCATCGGACCGGTACACAGTGCGGATATGAAGCCTTTCGTGGAGTTTGCCTGTGACAACAGGATTCCTGTCGTCTCTCCTTTGGACTACGCAGCGGAATCATTCACCGAGGGCAACCCGTACTTCATCCAGGCACCTGCCTCCGACTCGATACAAATGGTAAACCTGCTGGCGTCCATCAATCCGCAATACGGCGACAAAGTCTATATCTTCTACAACTCCACTCTCAAGGAGCAGAGGCTTGTGGAAAGAATCAAGAATGCGTTGGACCTTTCCGGAATCGAATACAACAATCTCGCATACGATATCCTCAAAGGCAGGGAACTTGGCCAGAGGCTCAGCCGGCAGTGGTCGGGAAACAGCAGATACAAGATCATCGTGGCTTCGGAAGATGAATCCTTCGCGCCTGACGTGATAAGGAACATCAGCCTCATAGCGAGAGGAAACATCAAAGTATCAACCTATTGCAGCAATACGATGCGCGGATTCGAGGACGCGCTCGACTACAACACGCTGTACAACGCAAATGCGCACGTTTCAGCTCCATATTTCGTCGATTACGAAGATGCTGACACCCACGCATTCGTTTATGAGTACCGCGCCCTGTTCAACGCCGAACCTACGGCATTCTCATTCCAGGGGCACGACCTTGTCACATATTTCGTGACCACGCTCTACAATGCAGGCCGCATTGACGACCTCTACGACCTCGAAGAACAGAGTCTTCTCCAGTGCAACCTCCACTTCGTGAGGGATGATAAAAACAGCGGATGGCGAAACATCGCCACCCGCAATCTGATTTACAATCCGGACTTCACTATTTCAGTAGAGAAGTAGGGTCCAGGTTGTTCTTTTCAATATCCTTGAAGTAATTCACTGTACCGACCTTCAGTTCAACGGTTGCTGCGTCATCGCATACAATGATGCCTTTCGGGTGCATCTGGAGAACAGAAATGGTCCACATATGGTTCACAGAGCCTTCAACTGCGTGATAGAGCGCCCTTGCCTTGTTGTGTCCGTTAGCGAGAATCAGCACTTCCTTGGCGGACATTATGGTAGCGACACCTACGGTGAGAGCTGTCTTCGGAACCTTGTTGATATCGTTCTCAAAGAAGCGTGAATTGGCGATTATGGTGTCAGTTGTAAGAGACTTTACTCTTGTCCTTGAATTGAGTGAAGAACCCGGCTCATTGAAAGCGATGTGGCCGTCAGGACCGATACCGCCCATAAAGAGGTCTATTCCACCGTATGAAGCAATCTTTGCCTCATAATTCTCGCATTCCTTCTCAGGATCCGCAGCATTTCCGTTAAGAATGTTCACGTTTTCCTTCTTGATGTTGATGTGAGAGAAGAAATGATCCCACATGAAAGTATGGTAACTTTCAGGATGATTTTCAGGGATACCGATATATTCATCCATATTGAAGGTAACGACGTTCTCGAAAGAGACCTTGCCGGTTTCATAGAGATGAATCAGCTCCTTGTATGTTCCGATAGGTGTTGAACCTGTAGGGAGACCCAATACGAACGGCTTCTCAGGAGTCGGTTTGAAATCATTGATTTTTTGGACGATGTATGCCGCAGCCCACTGCGACATCTTTCCATAGGATTCTTGAATAATTAAACGCATGATTACTTGAAATGTAGTATATATAGTTCGTTATTGATCGTTCAACAAGACCCTGGCATTTGCCACGGCCTCGGCCGTGAGTGTCGAGCCGCTCAGCATTCTGGCGATTTCCATAACCCTTTCCTCCCCTGTTATCTGCCTTATGTTGCTCCTTGCTATGCCATCCTCACCTGTCTCTTTATAGACAAGATAGTGTGCGGAGCCTTTTCCTGCCACCTGAGGAAGATGCGTTATTGCAAATATCTGCATGGAACGCCCCATCTCTGAAATAAGTTCTCCCATCTTGTCAGCCACGCGTCCCGAGACACCGGTATCAATCTCGTCGAATATCATCGTAGGCATCCCGGAATAGTTGGCCATCACTGACTTGAGGCACAGCATAATCCTCGAAAGCTCACCACCGCTGGCACATTTTGAGAGGTCCTGCAGTTCTCCTCCGTTGGCATTGAACAGGAATCGTACGTCATCAGCTCCGTCCGGTCCGAAACCTTCGCGTGAGACAACCTCTGCCCTGAAACAGGCCGAAGGCATCTCCAGGGAGCGTATCTTCTTTTCAATCAAGGATGAAAGCTGTGGAGCAGCCGCAACTCTCAACCCGTGTATTTTTTCGGCAGACCTCCTGCACTCTTTTTCAAGCTCTTCCACCTTCCTTTGAAGGGTATCGAGCTCGGCCTGGCGGTCAGCACCGGCTCCCAGACGCGAGGCAAGGCTGTCACGCAAGGCGACAAGTTCCGAAAGTGTTCCGACAGAGTTGCGCCGCATAAGGTCATACAGAAGCGTCAGCCTTGCATCGACCTCTTCGAGGCGTTCCGGTGAGAACGATACACCCTCACCCTGACTTTCTATCTCTGACAGGATATCCTTGAGCTCTATCCTCGCCGATTCGACTCTTTCGGCCAATTGGGAGAAGTCAGGAAGATACTGCGAAGTTTTTGACAGAAGAGAAGCCGTCTCCTTCAAGCCGGAGTCCATCGAGAGCGTCTCTCCGGAGAATATTCCTTCTATGCGCGAAACAGCCGCGTGTATCTGCTCTACATTTGCCAGACGCGACTGTTCCTCTTCCAGATCCTGCAATTCCCCGTCCACTATATGGGCCTCTTCCAGACGGCGGTAGCAGTATTCGAGATACTCTCTGTCCTTCTCATCACGGGCAATCTCATCGCGTAACTTTGAAAGATGCTCTTTCTGAGCAACATAATCCTTATACAACGATGAATATTCCGTCAGGACAGATGAAAGGGCAGCGTACCCGTCAAGGGAAGCAAGCTGGAAATGTCTGTCTGAAAGCAGAAGATGCTGATGCTGGGAATGTATGTCCACAAGAGAGGATGAAAGCTCGCGAAGTTCATCGAGAGTCACAGGTTCGTCATCTACAAAGGCGCGGGAACGGCCCGACGGAGAAACCACACGCCGTACTATGACCTCACCTTCTCCTGTCTCGAACAGGGCCTCCACCACGCAGTTGCGTGTCTGGTCCTTGATTACTGATACATCAGCCTTGGCACCGAGAATAAGTGACAGAGCGCCCAGAAGGATTGACTTTCCGGCGCCTGTCTCACCTGTTATAATAACAAGGTCACCCGGAAACGGAATCTCCAGGTGATCAATCAATACGTAATTCCCGATACTCAGCTTCTTGAGCATTTCACGCTCTATTTTGCAGCCTTTCTGTAAATGATTTCACCGTCCTGAAACTCTTTTGTTGCAATCAGAGTCGGCTTCGGAAGGCGCTCATAATATTTGGAAATCTCTATCTGCTCCTTATTCTCGAATGTCTCTTCAAGAGTGTCGGCATAATTCGAAAATTCCTCAAGTTTCTTGCTCAGTTCCTGCTTCACGTCCGCAGAAATTGCGTTGGAACGCTTGGCAATAATCATTACCGACTCATAGATATTGCCGGTCGGAGCGGCAAATTCTGAAAGGTTCCGGGTAATTGTGTTTGTAGGAATCTGCTTCTTATTTTCCATCTTCTTCTGAATTATCTATTCTTAATACTTTCTGTACTTTGTCATAAAGGGCGTCAAGTTCCTTGCGGTACTTGGTTTCCGGATACTCTCCTATCACGTTCAGATAGTCGTCAACGAAAGTGAGGTATCTCTCCTTCTTCTTGCTGTCTATGCTGTTGAATGCGTACTTGTAGGCGGAAAGAGCCGTATAGTACAGGATTTCCTCACGATATCTGTTGTCCGCATTGTCCTTGAGCACGTTCTTGAGGGCATAATGAGCTGCCTGATAATCCTCCATATGATAATAGAGGTAGGCTGACTTGTAGGATTTCAATTCAAGCCTTCCCTTGAGATCGTCCACCATACCCATTACAAGCTCAAAATACTGAGACTGCGGATGTTCCCTCATAAAGATATTCATCTCGTTGATTGCCTTGTAGGTAGGTTGCTGATCAAGCTCATAGCGATAGGTCCCTCTGTAAAGGCAGTCAAGCCTCAGATACATTGCTTCATCGATGAATACACTTACCGGATACGTAGAGATGAACTGGTCGAAATTTGATTCTGCGGTAGGGTAATCGCCAAAATTATAATTGCTCAATGCCCAATAGTACTGCACTGTGTCGTCCTGTGCGGTTCCACGGGTCAAAAGAGAAAGCGATTCAAACATCTCGGCGGCCTTTGAGAACTTCTTCGCATTGAAAAGGTCGAAAGCCATCTTGTATTTTTCATCGGCATCCTGACCCGAAAGCACAATATCATACTGCGACTTGCAGGAGGCAAGTGCAATCAGGACAACTACGGCGGCGAACAGACTCTTAACTTTCATATCACTCTACTTTGACAATAAAAAACGCTCGGCATCAAGGGCTGCACGGCATCCGCTCCCGGCGGCAGCGACAGCCTGGCGATACTGAGGGTCCTGCACGTCCCCTGCCGCGAACACACCTTCCACATTCGTCTTCGAGCTGCGGCCGTCTGTTACGATATACCCGTTCTCATCAGTTTCAAGCCACTCACTGAAGACATCGGATGCGGGGTGATGTCCTATGGCGAGGAAAAATCCGTCTATCTTCTTATCGAACACCTCTCCGTCCCTGCGTACAAGTCTCACACCTGTAACTCCCATATCGTCACCGAGCACCTCCTGAGTGTTGCACTCCCAGAGAATCTCGATGTTGCCGGCAGCTTTCACCCTCTCCTGCATAGCCTTTGATGCACGCAACTCATTGCGGCGCACAATCATATAGACCTTGCGGCAGAGCGAGGCAAGATATGAAGCCTCTTCACAGGCAGTATCGCCACCTCCCACCACTGCAACATCTTTGCCACGATAGAAGAATCCGTCGCAAGTGGCACACGCAGATACTCCCATACCGCGGAATCTTGTCTCACTCGGAAGGCCCAGATACTTTGCAGTTGCTCCGGTAGCGACAATGACTGTCTCGGCTTCAATCTCATCACCTCCATCCAGGAAAACAGTGAACGGTCGCTTGGAAAGGTCAGCTTTGGTCACAACGCCGGAACATATACGTGTACCCAGATTCTCTGCCTGCTGACGCATGGATGACATAAGCTCATTTGCATCGATACCGTTCGGGAAACCCGGGAAATTCTCGATTACAGTGGTTGTTGTCAGCTGACCTCCCGGCTGCAATCCCTCGACAAGGATTGGCGAGAGGGCGGAACGTGAGGCATAGATAGCCGCAGTATATCCCGCAGGGCCACTGCCGACTATTAGGCACTTTGTCTCCTTTTTACTCATTCAATGAAGATTTTGGACCGCAAAGATAGTTAATTTCGAACTACCAAATATTTTTTATGACAAAAAATTTTGTGAGAGCGTGACAGTTGTCCTCTGACGTTACTCTCAGGCACTTCATACACGGTTTTTAGAAACGATATCTTCCACCAGGAATTCCAGTTTCTGTTCCCATACCAGAATGATTGCCATAACCCACCGGCTCAACAGCAGAATCCACCACACAGCCCCGCAGGCAGAAAGAAGAATCAAGTCTTCGAGGTTGCTGTGAGAAACACTGATATGGCTGTCGAGCAGTTTCACATCCCTGAGCGTAAGGCCGTTCCGGGAAAGGGAATCCAGAATCGCAGCCGCTCCGTAACCGAGTCCTATCACATTCGCCACAATCCACAGGAAGACTGTTGAAGACGGAAGGCCGAACACGCGCATCAACGGCTTGAAGACGAACGCAATCCTGTCCATTATCCCGAACTCCTGAAGAAGCCGCTGCAGAATATTCAGGGCGTATATGATGGCCGCCATCATCACAATAAGCTTGAGGGTGGAAAGCAGCCACTGCCACAGCGCAGTGCCGAAAGACAAGTGTTCAGGCTGCGCTGATGCAACGACCTCCGATGCGGCGCTGCCAGGGAGCACAAGATTCAGGACAAATCCAAGGATGAAAGCGCTCAAAGTTCTGACAATCACCATTCTTACGGCACTTGCACCAGTCTTTTTCAACACAGGTGTCTCAAGCACCATTGAATGTGAAGCCATTATCATAGTGCAGAGAATGGTCAGAGCCCGCCAGTCAAGGTCAAGAGTCGCCATTACTGCTATGGCAGAATACACATTCACGAAATATCCTGACACATAAGCCAGTGCGGAAGCTCCGGGCAGTCCGAAATACTTGAACACAGGGCTTATGGCATCAGAGATATAAGGCAATATATTGAAATACTTCAGGAGCATCATTGCAAATGACACTCCCGCAGTAATCTTGATAATCCAGATACACGTTTTTGTCGTGGTCGGCAGAACGTCCCGGACACAAGACTTTATACGATGTATCGTCTCTTCTTTCATATTGTTCCGGCAAGCAGGCTACTTTGACTCTTCAGCCCTTGCTGCAATCAGCTGTTCAGCAAGTTCAGGAGCGTTGGTAGTGATGAAGTCTGCACCGAGTTCGAGCATCTCGTTGATTTTCTCCTCGGTATTCACAGTCCACGCATTGCAGACCATTCCAAGGGAATGAGCTTCCTCAACCCATTCCGGATGCTTTTCCAAAGCGCTGTAATGGTAGTCGATACCATTGATACCCATAGCCTTGAGCTCAGCAGGAGCAATTTCGCCGCCAAGGTACTCAACCATCATTTCAGGCACCCTCTTTGCCACTTCCTGGCACGCCGTGAGGCTGAAAGATATGAAATCGGTCCTTGAAGTGAGGCCTCTTTCTTCGAGTTTTTCAAGCAACATAGGGATTGCCCGTGCCTCGTAATCAGCGTCACCTTTGCTCTTGAGCTCGAAGACGAGCTGAAGCTGAGGATACTGCAGGAAAAGGTCGAGGTACTGGTCGAGAGTCGGAATGACTTCTCCGTTGGCAAGTGTGGAATCCTTGATTGCAGAGTATGGATTCTCATCAATCATAATGCCGTGGAAAGTGAAGTCGTGATTCACGACAAGTACATCATCAGCGGTGAGGTTCACGTCGAACTCACTTCCGTAGAAATTATGTTCGCCCGCCTGCCTGAGTGCCTCAAGCGAGTTCTGGGCGCTTCCTTCAATGTCCCAGTAACCACGATGGGCGACCACCTGCGGTCCGACAGGTTTTGTACACATTGCTGACAGCAAAGCGACAGCGACAAGAGCGACTGATACAAGATACTTTTTCATACTATACTATTATTATTGTGTTTTCTTTCACAAATATAACCAACATTTGCCATATATCGTCACTGACGGGAATTCTTTTGCAGCACTGACAGTTCTTCCGCTGCCCTTCGTGGAGAAGCGGCAGATACTATGGCACTTACCACAGCAACTCCGTCAGGGCCGCACCTCATAACGTCCGCAACGGTCGTTGCATTGATTCCGCCTATGGCCACCGCAGGGTGGGCCGACATCCTTACCGCACGGGCAAGCCCCTCCAGTCCGAAAGGCTCTGCGGTATCTGTCTTGGTAGCAGTAGAGAATACGGGGGAAATGCCTACATAGTCCACGTCCAGGGCGTTGGCCTCTTCAACCTGACGGAGATTCTCAACGGAAAGTCCAATAATCTTATCGGGTCCGAGTATTTCCCTTGCCAGAGCGTAAGGCATATCCGACTGTCCGATATGGACTCCGTCAGCATCACAGGCCAGAGCCACGTCGATACGGTCGTTTATTATCAATGGAACACCGTTGGATTTGAGAATTTCCTTGAGTCTCAGAGCAATCTCAACAAACTCACGGGTGTCCGCACACTTTTCCCGCAGCTGGACCATCGTCACGCCACCGGAAACCGCCTCACTGACAATATCCTCGATGCTGCGGCCGGATGCGAGAGTGCGGTCCGTTACAAGATACAGTGAAAGTTGTCGTCTGTCCATCATTACCCTTATTATTCCACACCAACCGGCAGTTATTATCGCTACAAATACCGAAAAACCCTCTCAGAATTATCTGAAAAGGGTTTTTGCTGTGGTGCCACCGGGAATTGAACCAGGGACACAAGGATTTTCAGTCCTTTGCTCTACCAACTGAGCTATGGCACCGGATCGTCCGAAAAGGAGGCCTTCAAGGCCAATTCCTCAACGGGATTGCAAAGGTATGTTTTTATTCTTTATCTGCAAAAAAAAATTGTACTTTTGTGCGAAAACGCTCCTGAAGTGAACCGTGAAACAACATACGCGAAGGTACTCCTTCCCCTCAAGATAAGTGACCGTCTCTCCTACCGCATCCCGGGAGAAATGGCCTCCACGGTCAGCATCGGGAGCTGGGTCAAGGTGAACATAAAGGCGAAAGAGTATATGGGTGTCGTGGAGGAGATTTCTGTGCAGGCCCCATCTTCCCTGCCCAAGGAGCGGATCAAGCCACTTTCACCTATACCCGGCATAGCTCCTGTCAGCCGTAACGAACTCGAACTGTGGAGCAGACTGGCAGATTACTATATGTGTACTGCCGGAGAGGTGTTCAAGGCAGCATACAACGCGCTTCTGAAAAAGCCGGACGGGAATCCGAGGACCGGGAAGGACGCGGCAGTCCCTCAGGAGGAGATCAGCCCGCTTTCCTCCGCCCAGGCAAAAGCTCTTGATTCGATAAAGGATGCTTTTTCCAGAGGGAAGAGAGTGCTGTTGAACGGGGTCACAGGTTCAGGAAAAACTGAAATTTACCTTCATCTCGCAAAAGAAATCATAGAACGTGGTGGTCAAATACTCTACCTCGTACCCGAAATTGCTATTTCAAGACAGCTGCAACAACGTATCTCAAAGATATTCGGACCGCTTCTGCTGACATATCACTCGGGACAGACAATCGCCGGACGCAGAAAAGCAATCAAAGTCATAAGAGATGGTAAGCCCTGCATCGTGCTTGGCACAAGGTCAGCCGTCCTTCTCCCGTTCAACGGGCTCAGGCTGATAGTCGTGGATGAAGAACACGACCAGTCCTACAAGCAGGCCGACCCGGCACCCCGTTACAACGGCAGGGATGCGGCCCTGATCCTTTCCGAAATCCACGGTTCCGACATATTGCTCGGGAGCGCCACCCCATCTTTCGAATCCCTCTACAATGTCCAAACCGGGAAACTTGTCGAGGTGAAGCTTTCAGAACGATACCACGCTGCGGCAGACCCTACGGTAAGGATAATCGACACCAACCGTGAATACCGCCTCCACAATATGAGAGGTTCGTTCTCGGCATCCCTCCTAAAGGAGATGAACAGCATTCTCCAAGAAGGAGGACAGATACTCGTATTCCGTTCAAGAAGAGCCTATTCGCCTATTGTGCAGTGTACTGAATGCGGCGATATCCCAAAATGCCCGAACTGCAACATCAGCCTCAGCTACCACAAGGCAGGCAACTCTCTTTCCTGCCATTATTGCGGCTACACAAGGCTGTTCACCACACGTTGTCAGAAATGCGGTGAGCCCGCTCTTGAAGGTAAAGGTGCCGGTACCGAAAAGATTGAGGAAGAGCTGAAAGAGCTGTTCCCCGACCGCACGGTCGTCCGCTTCGATGCCGAGACAGCCTCAAGCAAGGTTCGTGAAGAGAAGATGATACGTGACTTCGCCGCTCACAGGATAGACATTCTGGTAGGCACGCAGATGATTACAAAAGGCTTTGATTTCGAGAAGCTTTCTCTTGTCGTGCTGCTGAATGCCGACACTCTTTTCGCTGTGCAGGATTTCCGGAGCGACGAACGGGCGGCCCAGCTCATCACCCAATTGCTCGGCAGGGCCGGAAGACGGAGTGATGCAGGAAGACTGATAATACAGACAGCCCAGCCTGAGCATCCGGTCCTGGTCTCCCGGGGTGACACGGCAAGATATATGGCGGAACGGCGCACATTCCTGTATCCCCCTTTCGTAAGGCTGATTACCATCACTGTCAAGGACAGTAACGAAGGACGCCTGTGGAATGCCTGCCGGATGGTGAAGGATGCCATTTCGGAGTGTGGAATCACTTCCGTGAACGGGCCGGTGTCTCCTGCCGTGGATTACGCCGGCGGACAGCACATAAGGGAGTTCTGGATCAAATTGGCCAGAAACCGCGATGCGGCTGCGATTAAAAAGAACCTGTCCCGGAAGATAGAGCTTATCGACCTTCAGCTGAAGGGAGCCACCGTCATTCTTCCGGACGTGGACCCACTTTAACGGTTGATAACCTGACAGGTTTTTATTACTTTTGCACCAATTTCTACTTCGTATATGAATCCGAGCACTTTCTTTAAGAAATATGGCGCTTACGTCGCAGCCGCCGTGCTGTTCATTGTCCTTGCCTATGCATACTGCAAGAGCGAACTTTCCGGGAAAATCATTCAGTCCGGTGATGACATCAATGCCATCTCATCAATCCACGAAGCAATGGTTCATGACTCTTCGGAAGGAGAGTACGGTTTCTGGAACGGTTCAGTATTCAGCGGGATGCCGAACTATCAGATTGGTGGCGGACACTACCGTTCCGAAGACCTCATCAAGCCGTTCATCAGCTTTTTTCACAGAGGGCCGGCCCACCCTGCCTGGATAATGATCTTCTACTTCGTATGCTTCTTCATATTGCTGCGTTCGTTCAAGATTGACAAATGGCTATCCATCACAGGCGCCATAGCCATTGCTCTTTCATCATACTTCCTGGTTATCATTGCAGCCGGACACGGAGGAAAAACCATTGCGATATCGTATATGTCCCTTGTTATCGCCGGTTTCTACCTGACGTTCAGGAAGAGATACGGCATAGGGGCCATCTTCACAATGTTCTTCACTTCAATGGGTTTCAGCATACATCCGCAGATGTCATACTACCTGTTCATGATGATCGGGCTTCTCTTCATTGCAGAACTGTGGATTCATCTCAAGGAGAAACGTTACAGAGACCTTGTACTGGCAACCGTCATATTCGCGTTATCGCTCGGCATAGGACTCGGCACTCGCAGTTCCAATATCTTCGCAAACAAGGAATATATGGAGCAAACCATGCGAGGAGGGCATTCCGACCTTGCCGGAGCGGAGGATGCAGACAATGAATCAACGAAAGGGCTCGACATCGAATATGCCACCCAGTGGAGTTACGGCATCGATGAGACATTCAGCCTGATGATCCCCGGATTCAAAGGAGGCGCCTCTTCCTGCCCTGTAAGCAAGGACTCCGACCTATACCGCACTCTTGTATCAAACGGAGTACCGCAGAGATCGGCGGCCGATTTCTGCCAGAATGTCCCGATGTACTGGGGAGAGCAGCCGTTCACGGCAGGAAACGTATATGTGGGAGCTATTGTATGCTTCCTTTTCGTTCTCGGACTGATGATTGTCAAAGGGCCTTACAAATGGGCGCTCCTCGCTTCCACCCTGTTTTCGATTACGCTGGCCTGGGGCAGCAATTTCATGTGGCTGACAGAGTTGTTCTTCAACCATTTCCCTCTGTACAACAAATTCAGGGCGGTATCCTCCATACTGATTGTTGCTGAGATAGCAATGCCTCTGCTCGGTTTTCTGGCAATCAAGGCCATAATGGACGGAGCCCTCGACCGGAAACTCATTGAGAAGCGCATTCTCCTTTCAGGAGGCATCACGGCAGGGTTATGTCTCTGCTTCGCCCTGTTCGGAGGC
The DNA here is from genome assembly GCA_018064345.1 of Candidatus Cacconaster merdequi. Classification (GTDB taxonomy): domain Bacteria; phylum Bacteroidota; class Bacteroidia; order Bacteroidales; family UBA932; genus Cacconaster; species Cacconaster merdequi. The sequence goes on along the minus strand of JAGHVK010000042.1, from coordinate 14,409 downwards.
ATAATAATGGATTTCGTATCCCCTTATGACGCACAGTTCGCCGGCCAGATTCCGGACTGGCTCTACAGCGCCATAGTATCTCAAAGAGCAGACCTTTTCAGAAGCGACTCGTGGAGAAGTTTCATCTTCATAGCACTGGCAGTGCTGCTGATGTTCCTCTTCAACAAAGGGAAGCTCAAAGCCAGATGGATGATACCTCTTCTTGGAGTGCTCATTCTCGCCGATATGTGGCCGGTCGATAAACGATATTTCAACGACAGCTGCTTCATCAACCCGTCTGCCGGGCAGAATTCGTTCAAGATGCAGCCTTATGAAGAAGCCATATTGCAGGACCCGGACCCGCACTTCAGAGTGATGAACCTTACAGTCAATACTTTCAACGAGTCCCGCACTTCATACTATCTGAAATCCATCGGAGGATACCACGCCGCCAAGTTACGCCGGTATCAGGACCTTATTGACGAGCATCTTTCAAAGATGCATCTTCCTGTAATAGGAATGCTCAACGCCAAGTACCTGATCATTCCCGATGAAAGCGGCGAGCCGTCCGTCCAGTTGAATCCTTACGCCCTGGGCAATGCCTGGTTTGTAGATTCCCTGGTAATTGCCGGCAACGCGAATGAAGAGATGGATGCTCTCAACCGCATCAACCTCGCCAATACTGCCGTCCTCGAAGAAAGCTTCTCGAATTTCGCCGCCCAGGCTCAGCAAGGACACGACGAGGCCGCTGAAATCCATCTGGAAAAATACTCTCCACGCGCCATTGACTATTCGTACACGGCTTCGAAACCCGGTACCGTGGTCTTCTCAGAAATCTACTATCCATACGGTTGGGAAGCCTCAATTGACGGAGAGAAAGCCGAGCATTTCAGGGTGAACTATATTCTTCGCGCCTTGAACGTTCCTGAAGGAAGCCACACCGTTCACTTCGAATTTGCGCCTGACAGTGTCAGGAAGGGAGATACACTGGCGACCATCTGCATTCTGCTTATGTATGCAGTATCTCTCTCGATAATCGCTTGTGCAATAATTAAGAAAAGGAGAAAGGAGGTTGGTGTCTGATGGCAAGGATTTCTATCATCATACCTGTTTACAATGCTGAAAAGTATATTCTGACCTGTCTCAGGAGCATTGCTGCACAAACCCTTGACAGCATTGAAGTCATACTCGTGGATGACCACGGAGGTGACAACAGCATGGACATTGCGAGACAGTTCGCTTCCAAACACCCGTCAATAGCCTGGAAATACACCAAGACACAAGTGAACAGCGGACCCGGGGCGGCAAGAAACAACGGACTGTCGGTTGCCAACGGAGAATATGTATGTTTCGTGGACGCAGATGACTGGATTGAGCAGGACTTCTGCGAACAGCTTTACAGGACTGCATCCGACCACGGAGCCGACATTGCCTGCTGCGACATTTATTTTGGCGATCAGATACGCCGTAATCCTTCCACATCCGACAAAAGGCTCTTCCTGCGCAGGTGTACAGCATATTTCCAGACTTTCATCTACAGAAGGGATATGCTTGTGTCAAACAAGATAGTCTTTCCCGGAACACACAGTGCCGAAGACACCTGTTTCCTGGCTTGCAGCCTTATATGCTCGAAGAAAATGGCCTCTGTCCACCTGCCGCTCTACCACTATGTGATTTATCCTTCATCAGTGAGCCAGAAGGCTGACAGATTCAGGGCCTCGCACAGACTTGCCTCTTTCCGCTATCTGATCGACTTTGCGAAACAACGAGGTCTTTATGAAGAGTACCGCTTCGAGCTCACCTGGATATTGTTCAAAAAAGGTTGGCTGATGGCCGCCAAGGATATTCTTTTCCAATAAAACGCACTCTTTTCCAAGAAAGGAAAAACTTTGCCGCATAGCCATCGACAAAGAGCTGCTTTACTTGCCTTGATAGGATTATTGAACTAACTTCGAAGCGGTTAACCAAATCGCCAAGGCGTTGAGCCACATCATTGGCTTCAGTTCATTAACAAAAAAAAGGAGGTATTATGCAAAGATTAGTGAAGATGGGGTATGCCTCCATCTGCCTCTTCCTGGCAGTCTCAACAGGCTGCACTTGGGAAGATTCAAAGCCTGCCGTAACGGAGCAGGCGAAACTTGTTTTCAATTTCATCAACACAAAAGTGGGAGAAACCAATCCGGACGATTTCTTCCTGAGGGTTTACAGTACTCAGGGCGACAGCTGCTATGCAGGAAAGTATGGGGAAAGGCCGTCGGAAATGAGCGTCAAACCGGGCAGTTATATTGTTTCCGTATTCTCAGAATTCGACGGACCTTCCTTCGGAGTCCCTCAATATGGGGATGAAGTGTCAGTTACAGTGAAAAAGCAGGAGAAGACAACAGTGGACCTATACTGCACAATGATAAACTCCGGTCTGGTGCTTTCATTCACTGACGCATTCCTGAAGGAATATCCTTCATATCCGATTGTGCTCTCCCAGGACGGCCGGTCACTGGAATATCCGGCAGACTGCCGGGAAGCAGCCTATTTCAACCCGGGAAAGGTCTTTTTCACTTACAATGACGAAGTTCTTCTCTACAAGGAGCTCACGAAAGGACAGATAAGGAAGGTCACTTTGGATGCAGTCCAATCCTCAGCGGGTATGGGCATCACCATCCATATAGATGCCGACACCCCGGTCATAGAGGAAGAGCAGACGGTCGAAGCATCCACGTTCTCTGTCAGCGAAGCCAAACTTATCGACAACGGGCTTGTGGCAAGTGTTTCAGGCTACATTGTAGGAGCCGTAAAGAACAGCAAGTTCATCTGTGCTTCGGCAGAAGGATTCGACGTTTCGAGCAACATCGTCATATCCGCCTCGCCTCAGGACACATCCCTTGACAAGGGAATGCCGGTCGAACTGAAAGGGAGCCTCAAAAGCCAGCTCAACCTCGTGGACAATCCGGAACTCTGCGGAAAAAGGATTACAATAAAAGGGACCCTGATGCCTTATTTCGGAGTCAAAGGTCTCAAGAATGTAACCTTGTACGAAATGGCTGAATGACACTGATCCGGGATGAGAGACGTCATCATCCTCGAAAACAGTGGTATGACAAAAGTGCGGGCTGACCTTGATTGGACCAGCCCGCATTATTTTTCCTATGAAACAAGAGTCATAAAGCTCTTCTGTGATCCGCTTGGGGCTCGAACCCAAGACCCCAGCATTAAAAGTGCTGTGCTCTACCTACTGAGCTAGCGAATCGAATCACCCCACAAGGGGACTGCAAAGGTATGTATTAATTTGTAAAAAACAAAAAAACGGACCGGAAAATTCCGGTCCGTCAAACAGTGCAACAACGAAGTTATGCTCCGAAATTGTCGTAAAGGATGTTCTCAGGCTGTACTCCGAGAGAATCGAGCAGATTGTTCACTGCTCCGACCATCATAGGAGGTCCGCACATGAAGTACTTGATATCCTCCGGAGCCTCGTGGTCCTTGAGGTATGTCTCGTACATCACATTGTGGACGAAACCGGCGACATACTTCACACCTGCTGCATCGGCTGCAGGGTCCGGACGGTCAAGTGCAAGATGGAAGTGGAAGTTTGGGAACTCCCTCTCGATCTCAGCGAAATCCTCAAGATAGAATGCCTCGACAAGGGCACGTGCGCCATAGAAGAAATGAACTGTGCGTCCTGTGCGGAGAGTCTTGAAAAGTTCCATTATATGGCTGCGGAGAGGTGCCATTCCGGCGCCGCCACCAACAAAGATATATTCCTGTGAATCAGGGTCATTCTTTGGAAGAAGGAACTCTCCGTAAGGGCCGCTTATCATAACCTTGTCGCCCGGCTTACGGGTGAATACGTATGACGAAGCGATACCCGGATTTACAGGGAGAAGCTTAGGACCCATCTCGCGTGGAACCGACTTGTCGAAAGGAGGGGTCGCGATGCGGACATTGAGCTTGATGATACCCTTTTCACCAGGATAAGAGGCCATAGAGTATGCACGGATTGTAGCGACAGGGTTTGAAGAATGCAGGTTGAAGAAACCGTACTTCTCCCAGTCGGCCCTGTACTCAGGAGCCACGTCTATATCCTTGAAATCGAGCTCGTATGCAGGAATGTCAATCTGGATGTATTCTCCTGACTTGAATTCGAGGTTCTCACCTTCAGGAAGCTTCACAGTGAATTCCTTGATGAAGGTGGCCACGTTGTCGTTGGAGATAACCTCACATTCGAGTTTCTTCACACTCAGTACTGAATCCGGAACGTGGATCTTGAGGTTGTCCTTGACCTTCACCTGACAGCCGAGGCGCCAGTTGTCCATAATCTGCCTGCGGGTGAAGAAGCCTACCTCGGTAGGAAGGATTGTTCCACCTCCTTCGAGGACCTGGCACTTGCACTGACCGCAGTTTCCCTTACCGCCACAGGCGGATGGAAGGAATATCTTCTGCTCAGCAAGGGTTGAAAGCAGGGATCCGCCCATAGGGGCTTCGACAACTTTCTTTCCCTCGTTGATGTCGATTGTCACACTTCCGGAAGGAGTGAGCTTGGCCTTTATCACAAGAAGAAGGGCCACAAGAAGCAGGGTCACTATAACGATGACCGCAACTGCTGAAATGATAGTCATATTCATATATCCGCCTCCTTAAAGTGAAATACCCATAAATGACATGAATGCGATACCCATCAGACCTACTACGATAAAGGTGATACCTATACCTTTGAGACCCTTTGGCACGTGAGAATAAGCCATCTTTTCGCGGATTGCGGCGAGAGCCACGATTGCGAGATACCAGCCTATGCCGGAACCGAGGGCATATACTGCAGACTCACCTACATTCGCGAAATCTTTCTGCTGCATGAAGAGCGAACCTCCGAGGATTGCGCAGTTCACTGCAATAAGAGGCAGGAAAATGCCGAGAGAGGAATAGAGTGAAGGCAGGAACTTCTCCACCACCATCTCCACAATCTGCACGAAGGCCGCGATGACCGCGATGAAGATTATGAAGCTCAGGAAGCTCAGGTCCACTGAAGCGAACTTCTCACCCATCCAGGCAAGAGCCCCCGGCTTGAGCACGTAGGTGTTCAGCAGATAGTTGAGAGGAAGAGTGCAGAGAAGCACGAATATCACGGCGAGGCCGAGGCCGTTCGCCGTCTTGACATTTTTGGATACTGCCAGGTATGAACACATACCGAGGAAGTATGCAAAAATCATATTATCAACGAAAATTGACTTTACGAATAAGCTTATGTATTCCATAACCGATAAGTGTTACATTATTTTTCCTGAAGGTCCTTGTCTATGCTCCTGTGTACCCAGATTATGCAACCGAGCAGAATCAGGGCGAAAGGAGGAAGGATTACCAGTCCGTTGTTCACATATCCCGCAGCATAGAGCGCATCCGGGATAATCTGGAAACCGAAGAGAGTACCGCTTCCGAGAAGTTCGCGGAAGAAGGCCACTATGATGAGAATCATACCGTAGCCGATTCCGTTTGAAAGGCCGTCGAGAAGTGAAGGCAGAGGCTTGTTGCCGAGTGCGAACGCCTCAATGCGGCCCATCACGATACAGTTGGTGATGATAAGGCCGATATATACCGACAGCTGCTTGTCGATTGCATAAGTGCTTTCGAATGATTTCAGCAGCTGGTCCACTAGAATCACCATCAGGGCCACAACCACGAGCTGGACGATGATTCGCACGCGGTTCGGAATGGTCTTTCTGAGCAGTGAGCATACAAAGCTTGAGAGGCCTGTGACGATGGTCACAGAGAGGGCCATCACAAAGGCACCCTTAAGCTCCACCGTAACGGCAAGAGAAGAGCAGATACCGAGGATGAGCACCGTGATAGGATTGCCCTTGAGTATCGGATTGAGAATAGTTTCTTTCAGATTTGCCATAACTTATTCCTCCACGTTTTCAGTTTCTGCCTCTGCGGCGGCAGCCTCTTCAGCCTGCTTTGCAGCCATTTCCTGAGCCATCTTCAGACTTGGTACGTATGAGCCGAGCCAGGTGTCGATAGCTGCGTCAAGGCCGTTGCTGGTCATTGTTGCACCGCTGATAGCATCAATCTTGCTTGTCATATCAAGGCCCTTCGCAGTACCGTTCTTCACAATATCGAACGGATTTTCAGCATCATTGAAATCGACTTTCTTACCCTTGAACAGAGCGCGGAACGAAGGGTCGTCCTTGATCTTGCCGCCAAGGCCCGGAGTCTCTGACTCATGGTCAAAGTAGGCTCCGACTATTGTCTGGAAATCAGTGTCGAGAGCGATGAAGCCCCATACCGGTCCCCACAGTCCCGCTCCGTAAACCGGAATGACTGTGACACCGTTGTTGAAAGTATATGAAGGAAGCCGGAGACCTTCCTTGTTGTCCTTGATCTTGTAGTTCAAGGCCTTGAGAGCTGCCGGAGAAACGATTTCAGGCTCTCCTTCAACGTTCTCTTCGAAGAACTTGATGGTGGCTGCATTGCCGATCTCCTGCCAATGGTCTTTTTCACCGAACTGGGCGGCAGTCAGAATCTGGCTGATGGTCTCTGCCTTTTCGTTCGCCTCCTGCATCGGTTTGAGGGACTGAGACACGAACGCGAGGACCGCAGCGACAATCACTACTATGACTGTCGTGTATATTACCGTATATACGTTGCTGTTTGTATTCATAACTATGCAGTTTTAGCTCGTGAAAGTCTCTTTTTGATGTTCCTGCCGACAACGATGTGGTCGATGAGCGGTGCGAATGTATTCATAAGGAGGATGGCGAGCATCATTCCTTCCGGATATCCAGGGTTGAAGAGACGGATGACAACCGCAATCGCTCCGACGAGGAATCCGTAAATCCACTTGCCGCATTCGGTCTGGGCAGCAGTGACAGGGTCGGTAGCCATAAATACACTACCAAAGAGGAATCCACCCATAAGCAGGTGATAATAAGCAGGAACGTCCGTTGCACCGCCGATAACGCCGAGCCAGCCGACGAGAAGCCCGCCCGCTATGCTTGAAATCATAATCTTCCAGCTTCCCACTCCGGTGTATATCAGGATGAAAGCACCGATGAGAATGCAGAGCTTGGATGTCTCGCCCACAGATCCCGGAATGAAGCCGAAGAACATGTCAGCTATCGAGTACTGTATGTTCTCCAGTCCGCCTGACATCTGTGAAAGAGGTGTGGCTGAGCTGACACCGTCGATAATGGTCTCCCCTTTGCGGAGTGAGAACCAGATACCGTCACCTGACATCTGGTTAGGGTATGAGAAGAAGAGGAATGCACGTGCAAGCAATGCAGGGTTCCAGATGTTCATACCTGTACCTCCGAACACTTCCTTTCCGAAGATTACCGCGAAGGCTACTGCCAGTGCGAGCATCCACAAAGGAATGGATACCGGAACGATGAGAGGGATGATGAGTCCTGTGAAGAGGAAGCCTTCATTGACTTCGTGTCCGTTGATCTGGGCTGACGCAAACTCGATTGCGAGACCCACAATGTATGTCACCAGATAGAGAGGGAGTATCTTGAGGAAACCGTACCACACGATTGCCCAAAAGCCCATCTGACCTCCGATGGCGATATTGTGCTGATAGCCGATGTTGTACATTCCGAACAGTACTGAAGGAAGCAGTGCCACGAGAGCGACCGTGATGACCCTTTTGAGATCGACACTGTCGTGTACGTGAACACCTTTCTTCGACACTGTATCAGGAACGAAGAGGAAACTTTCGAATGCCTCGAAAGTTGAACCGAGCCAGCTCAGGCGACCGCCCTTGGAGAAAGTCGGTTTGATCTTGTCTGTCAGTTTTCTTAATCCGTTCATATTCTTCCTCCTTAAGCCATTTCTTTCAACATCAGGTCAATGCCGTTGGATACTATGGACTGTATCTCGTTCTTTGAAGGATCGACATACTCGCACAGGGCGACATCTTCCTCGATCACTTCATAGATTCCGAGTTCCTCCATCTTCTCGAGGTTCCCTGCAAGGATTGCCTTGAACAGATATACAGGATAGATATCCATAGGGAGCACCTTGCCATAGGTGTCAGACACAACGAACGCGCGCGGTCCGCCGTTCAGATTGGTGTCCATATCGTACTTGCGGCTCTTTGGGGCAAAACGGCTCCAATAAGAGCGTGAGAAGCTGAACTTCTTGAAGCGGAACGGTTTGCACCATCCGAACATCTCATAATAGTTTCCTTCCGGAAGCATTGAGACGAGATTGCTGTAGAATCCGAGGAAACCGTCGGCACCGATGTTCTCACCGGAGAGGATGTCGCCGCTGATGATGCGCACGTCACCCTTCGAACCATCGGCATACTCTGCGAGATCCTTCATTGAAACACCGCCAGGCACTTTCACGTATGAAGGATTCTTGACGGCAGGGCCTGCGACGGCAATCGTACGGGACGGGTCATAGACGCCATTGAGGAACAGACGTCCGATGACAGCTACCAGGAAGCAGTCCACAGTCCAAACCACCTCTCCCTTGTTTATCGGGCAGATGTGATTGATCTGTACTCCTACGTTACCAGCAGGATGAGGTCCTTCGAAAGTGTGAAGGACGACATTCTTCAGATTCGCGAACTTGGTTGATGCGCTGTTCGCCGAAGTCATCGACACGTGGACGCTGCCGGAGGTAAGTTTGGCAAGGACATCCACACCGGCCTGCACTGCCTCCATCTCGGAAGCGAGAGTGAAATCAGTCTGAGCTGCGAGCGGAGCCGTAGGCATTGCTGAAATGAATACTGCCTTAGGCATATCTGACGGATTCGCAACCGTGCCGTAAGGACGTTGTTTGATGCAAGGCCATGCACCGCTTTCCAGAAGGATCTTCACTGCTGTCTCACGGTCCAGTGAGGACAGTTCCGGAACATCGAAGTGGATGGCATCGTTCTGACCATCTGACTTGACAGTCACAGCAAGCAGCTTACGCTTGTCACCGCGTACGACGGCATCGACGACACCGCTTACCGGAGAGCAGAAGACAACCTGTGGATTGTTCTTGTCAGCGAACAGAGGAGTTCCGGCCTTCACAGCCTCACCTTCCTTGACCAAAAGGCGTGGAACCACGCCACGGAAGTCTGAAGGCTTTACGGCGACGATGCCCGGAGCCACTGTCTTGGTCACCTTGCAAAGGGCGGCTCCCGATACTGGAAGATCCAGGCCCTTCTTCAATCTGATGTGATCTGACATTATTTTTTTATTGAGTTAGTAATAAATACGTTATAAAAGTCGGCAAAGATACCCATAATAACGCTAAAAAAAAAGCCTTGCGCCATTGATTTTTCGGGTTATCTTTGCACTCGTTATGAGCAACTGTCAAACTGACCTGTACGAAGGATTGAACTGCGCCCAGAAAGAAGCTGTGGCGTGTACCGAAGGACCCTCTCTGATAATTGCCGGAGCCGGTTCCGGGAAGACGAGGGTACTGACCTGCAGGGTTGCGCACATACTTTCCCAAGGATGCCGTCCAAGCGAAGTCATGGCGCTGACTTTCACAAAGAAAGCTGCCGGTGAGATGAAGGAGAGGATTGCGTCGCTCGTCGGCGACTACAAGGCAAGATGGATATGTATGGGCACGTTCCACTCCGTATTCATCAGGTTCCTTCGGGAATGGGCGGAAAAGCTGGGCTATCCGCAGCAGTTCACCATATATGACCAGAGCGACTCCCGCAGCATCGTGAAGCAGTGCATAAAGGAACTCGAGCTTGACGACAAGACCTACAAGCCCAATGCTGTTCAAAGCCGCATCTCCCTCGCCAAGAACAACCTGGTCACAGTGACCGGCTATCGCAACAACGTTGATCTGATGGAGAGTGACCGTGCATCGCGCCACCCGAGAATCTGCGACGTATACGAACTCTACCAGAAGAAATGCAAGGGAGCCGGAGCGATGGACTTCGATGACATCCTGCTCAATATGAACATCCTCCTGCGGGACTTTCCTGAGGTTTGCGAAAAGATAGCCTCCCGGTTCAAATACATAATGGTGGACGAGTATCAGGATACCAACCACGCACAGTACATAATTCTCCGCAAGCTTGCAGCAAGACACCACAACATCTGTGTCGTTGGCGACGACTCCCAGAGCATATACGGATTCCGCGGGGCAAGAATCGAGAACATCCTGCGATTCCAGAAAGATTACCCCGATGCGAAAGTCTTCCGCCTGGAGCAGAACTACCGTTCCACCAGAACTATCGTCAATGCCGCCAACAGCCTGATTTCCAAGAATGAGAACCGTCTGGAAAAAGAGTGTTACTCAATGGCGGAAGAGGGTGAGAAGATACAGGTGATCAAGGCTTTCACCGAAAACGAAGAGGCATTTCTGATTGCATCGTCCATCGTGGACAGAATCTTCTCGGACAAGGTGCAGTACGACAGTTTCGCCATCCTCTACCGCACAAATGCCCAGTCCAGGGCCCTTGAAGAGAGCCTTCGAAGAAAGAATCTGCCGTTCAGGATATACGGCGGTCACTCTTTCTATGACAGAGCCGAAGTCAAGGACATGCTCGCCTACTTCAAACTCATTGTCAACAATCTCGATGACGAATCTTTCCGAAGGGTGGTGAACGTTCCGGCAAGAGGCATAGGAGAGACATCCTTGGAGAGGCTCGCAGCAGCGGCATCAGCCTCGCAGCGTTCCCTCTTCGAAGCCACATACCTTCCTGTAGAAGACCTGTACGCACAAGGTCTGAAGGATGCCGCCATCACAAAGTTCCGCTCTTTCTCCAAGATCATAGAGCAACTTTCGCAGAAGGCCCCTATCTCTGACTGCTACGAACTTGCTGTAGAGGCCGGGAATCTTTCAGGATATCTGGCATCATTGAATGCCGACAACTCACCGGAAGGAACCGCCCGCTTCGAGAATATCGAGGAACTCTTCAACAGCATCAAGGAATACAGCGAACAGGAGTCAGAGATGAGGAAGACTCTTGCAGATGACGGAGAAGAAGCCGTGGAAAGCACAGTCACTCTCAGCGACTACCTGGAAAACATATACCTGATGAGCGAAGTCGAGAAAGACGACGAACAGGATCCGGACCTTGAGAACAGCAACAGAATCACTCTCATGACGGTCCACGCATCAAAAGGCCTGGAGTTTCCATACGTATATATCGCCGGTATGGAGGAGAACCTCTTCCCTTCCGAAAGTATGAACGATTCGCTCGAAAAGATTGAAGAGGAGCGCAGGCTCTTCTATGTGGCGCTTACCCGCGCAATGAAGGCCATCACTCTCTCTTTCGCTCAGAACAGACGGAAATGGGGCAGCGAGGAGAGCAACAGGCCGTCCCGTTTCCTGAGAGAGATTGACCGCAAATGGCTCTCCGCACCGATAAGTTCCGACGAGAACCACTACGACGACATGCCACGGACCTCCTTCCAGAAGAGTTATTTCACCACCCAGCGAAATTCCGGAGGATATGTGCACAAGAGCGAAGGAAGGATGTCTCAGGCACCTTCCCGTCCATCAACGAATCCTGCGGCAGTACGTCCGCGGCCGTCTGCCGGCCATACCCCTTCACTGGACTTCGTTCCTTCCGCCATATCCGAGCTGAGAATCGGAAGCCGTGTGGAGCACGACCGCTTCGGCTTCGGGCAGATAATGAGTTTCGATGGCACAGGAGCCAATATGAAAGCCGTAGTCAGATTCGATGACTCAGGAGAGAAGACTCTTCTTCTGAAATTCGCCAGGCTCAGAGTCTGCAACTGATTTTGAGGACTCTGTTCCGATGCTGTCAGACAGTCCCTGATGGCACATAATTTGTTAGAATTCTACGTGGTTTTTCATAGTCAATGAGTCTTACGACTCAAGGTTTTGGTTAGCACCAGAGGCCTCGGTTTTCACCGACGGCCTCTGTCTTTTTCTTTCAACAGGTTCCGGTTTTATAGTGATTCATTGGTCGAAGAAAGAGATTCCACAATGCTGTTTGTGGTCTCGCAAAATCGTTGTGGGATTTTTGATTTCTTGGCGAAATACGAAATAATTGATATCTTCGCAATTACCTCACAGCCATCATTAGAAACAATAGTGAAGATTTCGGAACTTCTTGGCGTGAATCAGTACCTGTTTTGAAATGGTTCTTATACAGATTAAATAATGACACCGGAAGAAAAAGCCAGAATAAAGATTGACCAGATGTTTGAGGACGCTGGCTGGCAGGTTGTGGACAGAGACTTCTATTCACCTGCTATGACAGCTGCGGCTATTCGTGAAGGTCTGCTGGAGGGAAATCACGAGGCGGATTATTTCCTTTTCCTCAATGGGAAAGCGGTCGGTATTCTTGAAGCCAAACGAGAGGAGGTGGATGTCACATCTCAAAAAGTATGCGAGCAAACTGCCATGTATGCCCGTGGCGTTCCCAATTGCTATCAGGCATGGTCAAGACCATTGCCGTTCGGATATCAGTCCAATGGGGAGTATACCTTCTTCCAAGACTTTCGCAACACTGAAGGTGGCCTGAATCGTATCCACCGGATTCACACCCCAAAAGAAATGGCCAGGATGCTTTGCATCACCGATCCGTATGCTGGCCTTCCGGCATTGAGCAAGCACGAGAAGAATGCACTTAGAGCCTGTCAGATTGAAGCGATAACAGAGTTGGAGAAATCCTTCAGGGCCGGACAGAATAAAGCTCTGATGGTCTTGGCTACCGGTTCAGGAAAGACATACACGGCGTGTCTTGCATCATATCGATTTTTGGCATACACGCCGATGAAACGGGTATTGTTCCTTGTTGACAGAAATAACCTCGGCAAACAGGCGGAGGGAGAGTTCGGCATGTTCCGACTTACCGAGAATGGGGACCCGTTCAATACGATATACACAGTAAACCGCCTGAAATCCTCCAAGGTTCCAAGCGACAGCAATGTTGTTATTTCGACCATCCAGCGGCTCTTCTCCTTATTGAAGGGAGAAGATATAGTGGATACCGATGATGACGAAGATGCTGTAGACTCACCTGTAGAACTTCCGGAGAATCCGACTTTACCAAAGGATTTCTTTGACCTGATAATCATTGACGAATGTCACAGAAGCATCTACGGCAACTGGAAAAAGGTTCTTGACTACTTCTCATCCGCAAAGATGATTGGTCTCACGGCCACCCCGGTACCGGAAACAATGGCCTTCTTCAACAATAACCGCATTGTCAATTATACGCTGGAGAAGAGCATCATTGATGGTGTCAATGTGGACTGCCGAATTTATCGCATCAAGACTGAGGCCACTGAGAACGGTGGCGCAATCAGGAAAGGTGACAAACTTCATGTCGTAACCCGCTATACCGGGAAGGTCGAGACCATCAGCCAGAAAGAAACCAAGCAATACACCAAGGAAGAGCTGAACAGGAGTGTTGTCAATCCGGCTCAAATCAAGCTTGTGCTTGAAACCTATAGGGACTGTGTCTATACTGAACTGTTCACCGATCCGCAGCGAGAGGCCAATATGGATTATCTGCCAAAGACACTGATATTCGCGCTCAACGAGGCCCATGCCACAAACATTGTGAATATCGCCAAAGAGGTATTTGGCCACACTGGAGACAATGATCCGTTTGTCCAAAAGATTACATACTCTTCAGGAGACAGCAATGAGCTGATCCGCCATTTCAGGAATGACAAGGAATTCCGTATTGCCGTCACCTGTACGTTGGTCGCGACAGGAACTGATGTGAAGCCTCTTGAAGTGGTGATGTTCATGCGTGACGTCCAGTCGGAGCCTCTTTATGTTCAAATGAAGGGAAGAGGAGTCCGCACTATCGGTGATGAGCAGTTGAGGAATGTCACTCCAAATGCGCTTTCTAAGGATTGTTTCTATCTCATAGATGCAGTCGGTGTGACGGAACACGAGAAATATATTCCGACCGGTGGCGAAGATGAACCAACTGAAGTCATTACCTTCAAAAGGCTTCTTGAACTGATAACTCACGGAAATGTTCAGGACGATTACCTCCGTCTGCTTGCTTCAAGGCTTGCCAGAATCAGCCACAAGTGTACTGCGGAACAGAGTGTAAGATTTGTAGAGCTCGCCGGCATTGAAATGAGGGATTTATCAACATCCATCTTCAACGCCTTGGAGAAAGGGTTGTTGCCGCCTTTTGAGGATATCAATGAGCCTAACAACGAGAGGAAAGGTTTGGTCAGCAGCATTGTGAACCATCCGGAAGCCCGTCAATACCTGCTAATCCTCAATGCAGGTTTCGTTGAGACTCTGATGCCGGGCGAAGACAACCTTATTTCCAAAGGTTTCTCGATGGAAGAGGCACGGGAAACGACCGAAGCATTTGAGAAATACTGCAAAGAGCATCAGGATGAAATAAAGGCTCTTAGCATCATTTGGAATAATGAAGGTGAACCGCTGACATACGCCATTCTCAGAGATTTGGAAGATAAGCTGAGGATTGCAAACTGTCGTTTCTCCCAGAACAGGCTTTGGAATCTGTATGCTCTT